>JBNJGK010000001.1:0-74703 GCA_051747665.1 Bacteroidota bacterium
GCGCCTTCGGTGTTCAGTTTTACCCGGCAGGATTGATCAACCGTCAGGATGAAGGTGCTTTGTTTAACAGCACCTCGTGGAAGTCAGAAATACTATCGCAAATTGGCCAGGAAGCCATAGTAGCTATTGATATAATGCCTGAATTTGATGATAGCAATGGAACGCTGGATACCGATGTTACGGTTACTTTTACAGAGCATTACGAGGGAGCTGTGAATTTATGTGTTTTTATCACTGAGAACGGGCTGATCTCGCCACAGGAGAACAATGTTGAAGACGTCGGTCCGACTCCTACTATAGAAGACTACGAACATAACCACGTTTTGAGAGCCTCCTTGAATGGTACATGGGGAGAACCTGTTACAACTGAAGATATCTTAGCCGATATGCTTTATGAGCAAACATTTTCAGGCTATGATGTCTCAGAAGATTGGAACCCCGATAACCTCGATTTGGTTGCTTTTGTGTATGACCAAACTACAATGGAAGTATTGCAGGTAGAAAAAACTGCTGTCAAATAGGATTTAAACATAAGTATTCGGGATTTTATCCGGCACAGGCCGGTCTTTATCCGAAATATTTATAATTTTGGGATTCTATGGAATTGTTGCTCATTTATCTCTTTGTTGCCTTAGGGTTTTCGTTTTTGTGCTCTATGCTCGAAGCCGTAATACTCAGCATAACGCCGAGCTATGTTAATATGCTTGCGGATAAAAAAACCCGGCACGGAAAACTCTTACAACGTTTTAAAGATAACATAGATAAGCCTTTATCTGCTATACTTACATTGAATACGTTTGCACACACTATCGGAGCTGCTGGTGTGGGCGCTCAGGCTCAAATAATCTGGGGGCAGGAAATTCTATCATTAGCCTCCGCTATTCTTACTATCCTGATTCTGGTTTTTTCTGAAATTATTCCGAAAACTATCGGCGCAATTTACGCTAAGGCTTTAGCGCCTTTTACAGCTTATGCTTTGCTTGTTTTGATTTATTCGCCCCTTTACCCGGTAATTATTGCCAGCCAATGGATAACACGCTTGCTTAAAGGGGATCGCAAGGAAGAATTTGTTAGCAAAGAAGAAATGTCTTCCATGGCGCGCCTGGGTTCTGTTAAAGGTGTATTCCGCAAGAATGAATCTCAGATGATAGAAAACCTGATGAAATTTGACTATCTGAAAATCCGCGATATCATGACACCCAGAGTAGTGGTTCGGTCAGAAGACGGACATAACAAAGTGTCTGACATGGCTGCAAAAGTGCCTGGAATGCCTTTCTCACGCATTCCGGTTTACGAAGGCAACCGCGAAAACATTACCGGATATGTGCTTAAAGATGATTTGATGCAAAAACTGCTCAATAAAGAATACAACAAAAAGTTGCTGTCATTTAAAAGACCGGTGATTATTGTTGCGGAAACCTTACCTATTTCTACGCTTTATGAGAAGCTGGTAACACAGCATGAAATCATTGCCCTGGTTGTTGATGAGTATGGAGGCATGGCGGGAATTGTTACCATGGAAGATTTGATAGAAACGATTTTAGGACTGGAGATTGTAGATGAATCGGATAATATTGCCGACCTGCAAAAGCAGGCCCGCGACAACTGGGCTAAGCGCGCCAAGCGGCATGGTATCCTGAATGAAAACATGGATCGTTCAGAAACCACAGACAAATCCGGCAATCCCGAAAAGGATGAAACCTGAGTTTTGACTTTGCATTTTCGTGAGCAAGTTCATATGCTATGGGCAAAAACCCCCTTTATAGCCGCGATAAAACAGAGAATATTTTGTACATTCGAAGCCTGAGAAATAAACATTCATTTAAAATACATTCTTATGTTTGAGCAAAAAACGTACATCAATAGAAGAAAAAACTTAAAAAAGCAACTTGACTCCGGAATTGTCGTTATTTTGGGGAATGTGGATGCATCAATGAATTATCCATCTAACGGATACCATTTCCGTCAGGACAGCAACTATCTATACTTTTTCGGGCTTGATATCCAGGGGTTTGCCGGGATTGTGGACATTGACAATAACAAAGACATTGTTTTTGGTGATGATGTTACCATGGATGATGTTATTTGGATGGGTGATCAGCCTACAGTCAGTGAATTGGCTCAACAAGTAGGCGCTGACAGCTCTGCACCTTATAATGAATTTGCCAAATATGTGCAAAAAGCAAAAGCAGAAGGCCGCAAAATTCACCTCTACCCAACTTATCGTGGTGAACATGACCTGGAGCTGAGTAAAGTGTTGGATGTGGCAATCAGCGAAGTAAATCGTTTTGTTTCTGAACCGCTGATCAAGGCCACGGTTGCCTTACGCTCTGTTAAAGAAGATGTTGAGATTGAGGAAATAGAAAAAGCTGTGGATATCGCTCATGAAATGCATACTACAGCGATGAAAATGGCTCATCCGGGAACCATGGAAAGAGAAATCGCCGGAACTATCGAGGGAATTTCGCTGGCAAAGGGCGGCCCGGTATCTTTTCCTATCATTCTGACCATCAACGGGCAGATATTGCACAACCACTACCACGGAAATTTGCTGTCAGAAGGCCGCATGATGGTAACCGACGCAGGCGCGGAAGTACCTACGCATTATGCCAGTGATATTACCAGAAGCGTTCCTGTAGGAGGGAAGTTTGACAGCCGTCAGAAATCCATCTATGAAATCGTGCTCAAAGCTAACATGAAAGCCATCGAGCATACGAAGCCAGGTATCCAAAACAAGGAACTGCACCTGATGGCGGTAAAGACAGTGGCGGAAGGGCTTAAAGATTTAGGAATTTTGCAGGGAAACATTGATGATGCGGTAAGTCAAGGCGCTCACGCCATGTTTATGCCACACGGCCTGGGACATATGATGGGGTTGGATGTACATGATATGGAAGGCCTGGGAGAAGACTACGTTGGTTATGGCGATGAACTGAAAAGAAGTTCACAGTTTGGTTTATCCGGATTGCGTCTGGCCAGAACCCTTCAGAAAGGTTTTGTTCTTACTATTGAACCGGGTTGCTATTTTATCCCGAAACTCATTGACCTCTGGAAAACTGAGGGAAAATTCAAGGAGTTTATCAATTATAACGAACTGGAAAAATACAAGGATTTTGGTGGAATACGCATTGAGGATGATGTGCTGGTAACCGAAAATGGATATAAAGTCCTCGGAAAGCCCATACCCAAAACTGTTGAGGAAATAGAGATAACAATGGCACGTTAAAATACCCATACATTAAAAAATCGTTAAAACCTGCATTGCATCCTTTGGCTTTGCAGGTTTTGTATTAATTTTATGAGCCATTAAACTCAAAACTATTATGAAATTAAGCTATCAAAATAAAAAAGTTTCGTATTTCGAAAAAGGAAAAGGCAACACCATTGTATTGCTGCATGGTTTTCTGGAAAACAAAACTATGTGGGAGGAGTTTGTGGAAGAACTTGCCCGTGAGTTCCATGTTGTTACCATAGACTTGCCGGGCCACGGCAAGACGGACAATATGGGTCCGGTTCACGGCATGGGTTTGATTTCAGATATTGTAAATGCAGTTTTGAATTCTTTAGGCGTAAAGGAAAGCATTATTGTGGGGCACTCTATGGGTGGCTATGCTGCTTTGCAATATGCTGAAGTGTTCACCTCGAAGACGCGTGGGGTAGTTTTATTTCACTCTCATGCTGCTGAAGATACTCCTGAGGCCAAAAGGAACCGCGACAGGACTATTGAATTGGTGCAGGAGAGCCGCAAGGAGTTTATATCACGGTTTATACCGGATTTGTTTGCGCAGGAAAACCGAAGCACCCTCGAAAATGAAATAAATACACTTAAAGAAGAAGCTCAGCAGATCTCAAAAGAAGGAATTATTGCTGCGTTGAAAGGAATGCGCAAAAGGGAAGACAAGTTGGATTTCCTTCAAAAAACATCCATTCCGTTTTATTTTATTTCAGGAAAGCAGGATGCCCGCATTCCGGTGGAAAAGTTATTGTCACAAGCTGCTTTGCCCATTCACAGCGAAGTGTTATTGCTTAAGCATGCTGCACATATGGGTTGGTTAGAACTAAAAGAAATTACATTACCCGCTGTGAAGCATTTTGCTGAACGAATCTATAATCAAAGATAGCGTATATGAACCGAAAAAATATCGTCATTACAGGAAGCTCCGATGGTATTGGCAAAGAAACAGCAAAACGTCTGGCAGCGGAAGGTCATAATCTGTGGATACATGGCCGAAACCGGGCCAAAGTAGAGGAGTGTATATGCGGGATTTTTAATATCACAGGGAACAATCATCTTGAGCCCCTTGTAGCTGATTTCGCATCACTCAAGGATGTGAAGCGGATGAGTATTGATTTGGCAAAGCAAACAGAATATATTGATGTGCTGATTAACAATGCCGGCATTATGACGGATTTTAGGGAGTATTCGCTGGATGGTTATGAGAAAACATTTCAAATCAATTACTTAGCGCCATTTTTGTTGACTAATCTTTTGCTGCCGTTTTTAAGGGAGTCTGAACAGGGCAGAATCGTGCATGTCTCATCAATGATGCATGCTTCCTCCTTCGATGCTGATAATATCACCCTATCGGGTTCTTTTCAGGGTTCTGCTGCCTATGCGGCTACCAAACTCTATAATATTTTATTCTCAAACAAGCTGGCGCGCATGCTTCAGGGAAGCCGAATTACTTCCAATAGCCTGCATCCGGGTGTTATTAACACTAAGTTGCTACGGCAACATTTTGGCAGCATAGGGGAGGATGTAAAGCATGGCGCTGAAACGCCTGTATACCTCGCTACAGATGAGGCTGTGGCTGCTTATTCAGGAAAGTATTTTGTAAATAAGCACCTGGCTAATCCAGCAAAAATCGCCAACGATAAAAAGGCTCAGGACTTACTTTGGAACAAAACGCTTTCTATGGTTTCAAATTACCTGAACCAATAACCCGGTATTTGAGAAGCTTGTCATTTGTTTTATTATTCCTGATACAAATGCATATCATTAATGTATTTGTAGGCTTTTTCCGGAATAAAATAGCGTACGTCTTTCCCTTCTGCAAGGGCTTTGCGAATAAAGCTTGAAGAGATTTCAAACTGTGGAGCTTCAATAAATTCAACTGAGGGATGTTCCTTGTAGGGATGCTCAAAAGCGCCGGGGCGGTTGTAAATCAACATCCGGTAATTCTTTAGAATGAGCTCATAATTTTTCCATTTATGAAATGTAGGAAGCATGTCTTCGCCGCCAATCAGGGTAAAATCCTTTTCGGGATAACGTTCTGAAAGATGCGTAAGTGTATCAATGGTATAAGAAGGCTGCGGCATGTTAAATTCCACATTGGACGCAAAAAACCGTGGATCATCGCCGATAGATTCCTGCACAAGGTTATAGCGATGATGATCTTCCAGTAAGGTGCTTTTCCTTTTAAATGGATTATGCGGTGAAATCACAAACCATATGCTGCGAAGATCAGTATATTCCACAATATAATTGGCCAGCATCATATGTCCATGATGAATCGGGTTAAATGAGCCAAAAAAGAGTCCGGTTTTTTGATTTTTGAGTTGCATAAAACGATTCGTTATAAGTTCAGGTGTTCTCTGACGATTTCTTCAGCTTCAGTTTTTGCACGCTCCAGATCGTCATTGATAATAATATCGTCAAACCGGTTGCCATAAGTAAGCTCACGTTCGGCTTTGGCGATACGTTTTTTCATGCTTTCTTCGCTTTCAGTGCCTCGGTCGCGAAGGCGTTTTTCGAGGTGTTTGATGGAAGGAGGCTTAATAAAAACAGCCCGGGCTGCATCGCCATACAACTCTTTTATTTTCAGCCCTCCGATAACATCTACGTCAAAAACCACCACTTTGTTTTCGTTCCAAAGACGCTCCAGCTCCGTTTTCAAAGTACCATAAAACTGCTTAGGGTAAACCTCTTCCCACTCTACAAACTTATTTTCGCGGATTTTATTTCTGAATTCCTCTTCCGTAAAATAATAATAATGCACGCCGTCTTGTTCTTCACCACGTTTATTTCGGCTGGTAGCTGAAACTGAAAAAGCAAGTTGCGGAAAAGTGTTCAGCAAATGCCTTACTATGGTAGTTTTTCCCGCGCCCGAAGGGGCAGAGAAGACCAGGAGTTTTTTCATTGTTTTAAGATTTCTTGCAATGCTTTGAATTTAACGGTGCTATAAATTGATTTGCCTGTTTAGAAAAAATCCGTACAAACAACGCCTGGCGTGTTTACAAAATATTTAGTACTTGTTCTTTGATTTTTTCCAATTCATCTTTCATCATAACAACAATATGCTGTATATCTGTATCATTGGCTTTAGAACCAATGGTGTTGATCTCCCTTCCGATTTCCTGCCCGATGAAGTTCAGCTTTTTTCCCAGTGATTCAGGCTGGTTCAGCGTTTCCCTGAAATAAGCGCAATGGTTTTTCAGGCGTACTTTCTCTTCTGTGATGTCAAACTTTTCAATGTAATAGATCATTTCCTGCTCAAGCCGGTTTTTGTCAAACTGACTATCGTTAAGCATTTCAGTTATATCATGGTTGAGTTTTTCTTTCAGCTTTTTGATTCGTTTTTCTTCATGTTGAGGGATAGATTCTAACAGCTTTTCGATTTTTTGTATCCGGTTTAAAAAATCCTTTTCCAATACTTCGCCTTCCTCGCGCCGGTATTCTGATACCTGACTCAAACACTCCAGCAAGCCATCCTCAACAGCCTCCCATTCTTCTTGAGCTAACTTGTTTGTCTCATTTACCAGTACATCCGGCATTTTTACTATGAGGGGCAAAAAGTCCGTATATTCAGGATTTCCGGTAGCGCTGGCAAGCGATTTTAATTCTTCATAATAGTTCATCGCCAGGGCTTGGTTTATAGAATAATTCCCCTGTCCGCTGAAGTTTTCAACATAAATATTACACTCTATTTTTCCGCGCTGCAATTGCGCAGTAAGCATCTTACGGATGGTTAGTTCTTTTTCTTTATAATTGGGAGGTATCCTTGTGAAAATATCACCCTGCTTGCTGTTTAGGGTTTTCACTTCAATGGCAATCCGTTTTCCGGAGATGTTTCGTTCAGCTTTGCCGTAGCCGGTCATGGAATGTAGCATGTGTCAGATTTTTGGCAAATATACGAATGATATGTCTTTCAGCAAGGCTCCCGGTTGATGCGTGCTTTCTGAAGGAACTTTTTTTTTAGTTTGCATAAACTTTTTTAGCCATATAGTTTCTAAATTTCTATTGAGTTGCAACTAAACTTAGAAGCGATTATTGTTGTTTCAATATTTGCTTTGTTTTTAATGATGAAAAAAATTATCTTTGACACTACTATAAAATCCGTATTATGTTAAAAACGGTAATTATTGATGACGAAAATACCGCCCGGGAGACTATAGCTCATATGGTTGAGCTTTATGGCGATGGAACCCTTGATATTGTAGCTTATGCTGAAAATGTTAAAGAAGGTATAGCTACAATTAATAAGCACAACCCTGATTTGGTGATGCTTGACATAAAGATGCCTGATGGAACCGGTTTTGAGGTATTGGATGCTTTTGGAGATATCAATTTTGACGTCATCTTTGTTACTGCTTATGAGCAGTATGCTATTAAAGCGTTTAAGTTTGCCGCGTTGGATTATATTCTTAAACCTATCGATCCGAATGAGTTCAAAAAAGCCATTGCCAGAACTACGAGGCGAAAAGAGACCAAAGCGTTAAATATGCAGGTAAAAACCATGATGGAATACATGAACCATTCACCCAGAGAAGGGAAAAAAATTGTGTTGCGTAGTATCAATAGCATCCATTTGGTATATGTTCATGATATTGTAAGAGCAGAGTCAGACCGTAACTACTCCCGTTTTTACTTTTTGGATGAACCGCCTGTAACGGTTGCTAAATCGTTAAGGAATTTTATTGATGTGCTCGAGGAATATGGTTTTATCCGCGTGCATCAGTCGCATCTAATTAATACAGACCACATTAAAAAGTATATGAAAAACGATTTTGTGGTAGTTATGAATGACAATTCAGAAGTTCCTGTTTCGCACCGTAAACGTGATTTTCTATTGAAGCAGTTTGAAGAATTGTAACGAATGATCATTAGTTCCTGACGAATCTCCTTCAAAACCGCACGAATATACATTTGTCCTGATTTTAGCTTGCGATTACATTATTTTTGTATGAGGAAGTATAAAAAATGGAAAAGACCACGCAATTTACCCTGAAAGGCGGTACGCTTTTTCGTCCTGAATCTTTAATTATTAAGGATGCATTGTTGTTTTATTTCAGAGGCAACTTGTTTTCGCCCCTGAAGTACGGTGTTTCCGTGCCTTTGGAAAACATACAAGCCGTGCAGTCCAGCCCTGGAGTCAGAGATATTGTTATTAAAAGCAAGAATATGAACCTGGTTTGCCGCCACTTTTCAGAAAAAAAGCTGAATAAATTGCGTGATTTGATTGAGCAATCCTCAGTTTAATAACAATTACTTTCCTATATTTGCGGGAAGGAGGTTTATGTAATTGTAATGAATGTATATCCTGAAAGCAAAATATACAACGATCCGTTCCGGTTTTATTTTTCCATGTTGAGGGATATTGAACGGGCTCAGAAATGCATTTTTCTTGAGGTTTATCGTTTCCAGAATGATTCTATTGGAATCCGGTTCAGGGATGCCCTTCAGAAGAAGGCAAGCGAAGGCGTCAAAGTAAAAGTACTCGTAGACTCCTGGGGAACCCGGGCGGGGAATGCTTTTTTTGAACCTCTTACAAAAGCCGGTGGAGAAGTTTTGTACTATAAAAAAATAAAACTTTTTATAGACTTCTTTACGAAAAACCATCGCCGCAATCACCGCAAGCTGCTATTAATAGACCATAACGTTTCCTATATTGGTTCGGCCAATATCTCAGAATATTCTTTAAACTGGAGAGAATGTGTATTAAGGGTTACAGGCGATATAACTCTTGAGCTGGAGAAAGTGTTTCGTCATGATTTCCGCAATCATGATCGGTATGACAGCAAATCGGGGAGCTATTTAAAAACCCTTAAGCGCGATGACTTTACGGTAATCCGTGATTTTCCTTCTATCCGGAAGCAAAAGATCATGAACTACTATCTCAAGCTTATAAAAAAATCAAATCATGAGGTACTCATAGAAACCCCGTATTTCCTGCCGGGTTATCAGCTCAGGAAGGCGATGATGAAAGCTGTTGCGAGAGGCGTAAAGGTTACTGTGGTTATGCCCAAGCATTCTGATGTAAGGGTTATAGACCTTTTAAGGTCTCGTTATCTGGGGCCGCTGCATGAAAGTGGTGTAAACCTGCTGTTTTATACTTCTGAGAATTTGCACGCCAAAGACTTGTTAGTGGATGAGGAAATATTTGCTATTGGGTCGGCAAATTTTGATTACCGCAGCTTCCGTTATCAGCACGAAATTATTATTAGCGGTTCACATCCTAAAATTGCAGAACAACTGAAAACGCACATATCTAAAACACAAGAGAATACAGTGCCTTTTGATTATGAAGCCTGGAGCCGCCGGCCTAAAATTCAGAAGTTTTTTGAGTACCTGTTTTTGCCCTTCCGGCATTTACTCTAAAATTTTTTTGCTGTTCTGCTAAACCCGTTCGTGATTTTGAAAATGCTCATAAACCAGCTTAGCTTTAGCCGGGCCAATGATTTTTTCCAACTCCGCTTTTGAGGCAGATCGAACTCTTTTGATGGACTTCATTTCGGATAAAAGTTGCGTAGCGGTATTATGACCGATGCCTTTAATCTCTGTGAGTCCGGTTTTAATAGTACCTTTTTCTAAGCGTTTGCGGTGATGTGTAATCCCGAAACGGTGAGCTTCATCGCGCATGTGCTGGATCACTTTCAGGGTTTCAGAGGTTTTGTCAAGATATACCGGCACCGGATCGCCGGGCTTGAATATCTCCTCAAGCCGTTTGGCAATCCCGATGACAGCAATTTTTTTATCCAGCCCCAGCTTTTTCAGCGTTTTATACGAAGCGCTGAGCTGTCCTTTTCCGCCATCGATAACAATAAGCTGTGGGAGCGGTTTTTCCTCATCCAGCAACCGCTTGTAGCGACGGTAGATTACCTCTTCCATAGACGCATAATCATTAGGTCCTTCTACGGTTTTGATGTTATAATGGCGATATTCTTTTTTAAGGGGTTTAGCATTTTTAAAATGAACCATCGCCGAAACCGGATAGTCACCCTGGAAGTTGCTGTTATCGAAGCATTCCATTCTCACTGGTTGTTCGCGCAGTCCTAAATCCTTTTTTATCTTTTCCAGGATGCGCTTTTTGTGCCGGTCGGGGTCTACCAGTTCGCGGCGTTTTTGCTGTTCCATCTTAAAATAGGTAGCATTGCGATAGGCCAAATCCAGCAAATGCTTTTTATCTCCCCTTTGCGGGATGGTGATATTGACTCCTTCGAGCGGCAGGTCTTCAGGTTCAAACGGAACCACAATTTCTTTCGAATCGCTGTCATAGCGCTGCCGGAATTCAGCTACAGCAAGCGCTAATAGTTTCTCCCGGCTTTCATCCAGCTTTTTTCGCAGCTCTATGGTGTGGGTTTGCATGATGGCGCCGTTAACCACTTTCAAAAAGTTGACATATCCTCCCTTGTCGCTTTCCGCGAAAGCGAAAACATCTACATTGTTGATTTTTGGCGAAACCACCGTTGATTTACTCTGAAAACGGCTTAGGATATCCAGCTTGTTTTTAATCCGCTGAGCATTTTCAAACTCCATTTTCTCAGCATAATCCATCATAACCGTTTTGAACTTTTTGATGACCGAGCTCAGGTTTCCTTTGATGATATTCCTGATTTGGCTGATGTTTTCATCATAGTCTGCTTTTTCCTGCAAACCTTCGCACGGGCCTTTGCAGTTACCTAAATGGTATTCAAGGCAAACCTTGTATTTCCCTTTTTGGATGTTTTCATTGTTCAGATCATAATTGCAGTTGCGAAGCGGGTAGAGCTGGCGTATTAGGTCCAGCAGCGTGTTCATCATCCTCACAGACGCGTAAGGACCAAAATATTCAGAGCCGTCTTTTATCAAATTACGTGTGGAAAATACCCTCGGGAAAGGCTCGTTTTTGATGCAAATCCACGGATACGTTTTGTCATCTTTCAACATCACGTTGTAGCGCGGTTGATACTTCTTGATGAGGTTGTTTTCCAGCAGCAGCGCATCAGTTTCGGTATCCACAATCATATAGCGGATATCGGCGATTTTTTTAACCATCACCCTGATTTTGCCGCTATGGTCATGCGATTTAGTGAAATAGGAAGCCACCCGTTTTTTCAGGTTTTTTGCTTTTCCGATATAGATAATTTTCCCGTTTTCATCAAAATATTGATAAATACCGGGTTTTTCAGGCAAGGTTTTGATAATTGCCGAAAGCTGATCATATTTCGGATTAGCGTCGCCGGTCATGATTTATCTGCCTGGTTGTTTTGGTCTTTCTTAGGTTCTTTGTTTAGCAAAGCATCCCAGCCTTGTGCCGTAATCGGGGCTACTGCGCCGTCTTTGCCAATCAGGTTTGCGCTATTGCTGATGTCGGTCATGTGGCCGATTATGGATATTTCCGGCATGTCTTTGATTTTTTCATAGTCTTTTTGGTCTACCGTAAAAAGCAGCTCATAGTCTTCGCCGCCACTCAAAGCAGTTACTGTAGGTGCGATGTTAAATTCTTTAGCTTGCTCTTCTGTTTTGATATCAATCGGGATTTTTTCTTCATAGAGGCTGCAACCGGTTTTCGATTCCGTACAAAGATGTAAAACTTCTGAAGCCAGGCCGTCAGAAACGTCTATCATGGAAGTGGGCAGGATTTCCTTTTCAAGCAGTGCTTTCAGGATGTCAGCGCGGGCTTCGGGTTTTAACTGACGCTCCAGCAAGTAATCCACACCACTGAGGTCGGGTTGAACATCAGGGTTTGCTTTGTAGGCTTGTTTTTCTCTTTCAAGGATGAGTAGTCCCATATAAGCGGCGCCCAAATCGCCGGAAACGCAGAGCAAATCGTTTTCTTTAGCGCCACTTCGATACACCGGCTTTTGGGTGTAGCCCATAATGCTGATGGAGATAAATAGTCCGTGCGGACTCGCTGTAGTGTCGCCCCCAACAAAATCTACATTGTATTTGTTACACGCCAGCTTCATGCCTTCGTAAATTTCTTCTAAAGCCTCAACAGCAAAGCGGTTCGATAAGGCTAAGCCGGCAGTGAGTTGTGTGGGCGTGCCATTCATGGCTATAATGTCAGAAATGTTGACTACAGCAGCTTTGTATCCCAAATGCTTCAGCGGGAAGTAAGTCAGATCAAAATGCACGCCTTCAACCAGCAAATCTTGCGATGACAAAACAAGATTGTCGCCGTAGTTCATCACGGCAGCATCATCGCCTATGCCTTTTACCGTGGAAGGTTGCTTTGTATTAATGTCTTTTGTTAGTCGTTTTATAAGTCCAAATTCTCCTAAAGAAGATATCTCTGTGCGTTCGCCTCTTTTTTCGTACATAATTTTGTTTTTCGTTTATCCCGGATTTATTTTTTCTATTGTTGAGTTTGGTCTAAAAACCGTTCATTGTTTTAATAAATTATCTAATACATCGTTTATCTGAGTGTTATAAAAAGCCATATTTTATATTCATGTAATTGAATCTCAAATTAATAACTTAAAAACTTACGAACTTATTAAACTGAACTCATTGATGGTAAAGTGTTTTTTGTCTGAGCTTACCATAATTCGTTTGCAAAATTACGATTGTTCTGTTAACTGGCAGCGGTTGCTTGTGCATCTTTACAAGGTGCATTAAAACAGAAGCTAAGATGTGATGAATGTAACCATTTGACCCATCTGATAATGGTAACACACATTTTATATTTTTGTGCATTACTTAAAGATTTTCATGAAACATCAACACGAGGCATCACAATTGATTCTATTGCTGCGCAGGCACCGGGCGCTGGGGTATGTGTTTTCTCCTTTTTGGGGAAAGCAGGATGCTTCCGGTGAAACGGCTTATACAGAAAGCTCCCTGACCTCTGGCGACAGCTCCAAAATCTCGTTATCAGCAAAAGAAAAGAAAATCATCGAATTAAGTGCAGCGTATTCGGATAGCGCTCTTGTAAAGAAGTTTGTAAATTACAAAAAGGCTCAAAAGGTTAGCACAAAGAATTTTTTTGATGAAATTTCTTCACAGCACTTTGAAAAAGTCGTTCAGCCATTTGTACACCGGCGTCTCAATGATGTGTTTGAATTGGCACTACAGACGCAGACTCCGGTATACCTGAAAGAAGGCACCGATACGGCTGAAGCTTTATCGCAAAAGATTGAACTAAATGAAGCGCCGTTGATACCGGAATTCTTTTTCAAAAAAACGCAAGGCGGAGAAATTGTTTACAGACTGAATCTGTCATCCGGCAAGGAGATATTTCCGATCAAGAGTCAAAATATAAGGATAATCAGCAATGATCCTGTTTTAATATTGAAAAACCGGAGGATTTATAAAGTTGATGGTGTTACCAGCAAAAACCTGCAACCTTTTTTTACGCGGGATGAAGTGGTTATCCCGGCAAGGTTTACACAAAAATATCTTTCCGGGTTTGTCAGAAAAGCTATCCGTGATTATGACGTGCATCTGGAGGGGATGCAACTTGAGGAAAAAGAAATTGCCCACCCGGAATCCATTTTGAAGGTGTGTTCAGACCTTTATGGAAAGCCCTCGCTTGAGCTTGAATTTCAATACGATGGACAATCTGTCCGGCATCATCAGGAAAACATATCGTTGGTCACGCTGCAGGATTCTGCTGATGATATTCGGTTCATCAAACTAAAACGAAATCCTGACCAGGAGAAGAAAGTGATTAACAAATTAAAAAATGTGGGGCTGAAACATTATCAGGAAAGCTATTTCAGACCGGAGTTTGCAGATACTTTTGCCTCGTTGGTTCAATGGATAAACCGCCATCAGCAATGGTTTAGCGAGAACGGATTTGTTGTTAAGGAACAGGAAAACAACATAACGCATTACCTCGGACAAATTCAGCTTAGTGTAACAACAGAACAAAGCAAGCCTGACTGGTTTGATTTGTATATGGAAGTCAGGTTAGAGGATGTTTCATTTCCTTTTGTTATGCTTCGCCAACATATCCGTAACGGAAACCCTGTTTTTGAGCTGGAAGATGGCCGCATATTTGTGATTCCGGAAACTTGGTTTACTGACTATGCTGAGCTGTTCAGGTTTGGAAAAAAACAGGGAGCCCGTTTAGCATTGCAAAAGCATCACATGGGGTTGATCCCTTCCGGGGATAATGCTGACGGCAGAGACAGCAGCATTGAATATGAGGCATGGAAAGAACTTTATGAAGTTAGTTTCACAGAAAATGTGGCAGAACCGGAAGGCCTGGAGGGTCAGTTGAGAGAATATCAAAAGACAGGGCTTACATGGCTTTATATGCTGCATCAGCATGGCTTTGGTGGCTGCCTGGCCGATGATATGGGGCTGGGGAAGACAATACAGACGATTGCTTTGCTGTTGAAAACAAAAATTCCTCATCAAATCTCTGAATCCCCAAGTTCCTCTCAAATGAGTCTTTTTTCGGAGCCGCCTGAAGAACGGCCTGCGAAGCCGAGTTTGCTGGTAATGCCTACATCGCTGCTTTACAACTGGAAACAGGAGGTTGCAAAGTTTGCACCCTCGCTGCGCGTTTTGAGCTATACCGGGTCAGACAGGCCGAAGCCGGAAGTTTTTAGTAAGTATGACTTGATACTCACCAGCTATGGAGTTATGCGGATTGATAAAGACATTCTAAGTAAACATGCATTTCACTATTTGATTCTGGATGAAAGCCAGTTTGTAAAGAATCCGCGCTCGAAAACCTATCAGGCGTTGCTTGAACTGGAGAGTGACTACCGGCTTGCCCTAACGGGTACACCTGTAGAGAATTCGCTCAGCGATTTATGGGCGCAACTCAACTTTCTGAACCGCAATATGCTCGGCGATCATGACTCTTTTATGGAGGAGTTTGTTAACCCGATTGAGCGCGACCACGATGAAAAAATGGAAGAAAGGCTTAAACGGCTGATTAAGCCTTTCATCTTACGCCGGAAGAAAGAGGAGGTGGTTAAAGAGCTTCCTGATCTTACGGAGCAGATATATTGGTGTGAGATGACCGAAAAACAGGAGGACACCTATGAGCGATACAAGTCAGGAATACGTAACTCGTTGATGAATGTCTTTGACAGTGGCTATCTGAAAAATAAATTTCTGATTTTGGAAGCTTTGATGAGGCTGCGACAGATGTCAAACCATCCGGCATTGGCAGATAATGAGTATGATGGAGACTCAGGAAAATTCAATGAAGCAGTCAGGGCTATGCATAACTTGATTTCGGAAGGCCACAAGGTTTTGGTTTTTTCTTCATTTACCGGCTACCTGGATATGTTTGCAAACTACCTTCAACAGCAAAAAATTCAATATGCCATGCTTACCGGGCAAAGCCGGGAGAGGGAAATGGAGGTTAAGAAATTTCAGAACGATGAAAATATTCACTTGTTTCTGATTTCGCTGAAAGCTGGTGGCACTGGGCTGAACCTGACTGCAGCAGATTATGTTTTTATCCTTGACCCGTGGTGGAATCCTGCAGCCGAGAATCAGGCCTTGAGCAGGGCACACCGAATCGGGCAGAAAAACAAAGTGTTTGTTTACCGCTTTATTACCCGCAATACTATCGAAGAAAAAATATATGCGCTACAGCAAAAAAAGCAAAAGGTGGCAGATACGTTTGTTAACTCAAATAATCCGTTCAAACAGCTTTCTGATGAGGAAATAAAATCACTATTCTGATGAGGTGATATCAGTTGGGAGAAATAAAAAAACCTCCCTGGAAAACCAGGGAGGCAAAAACAATAAAACCTCAATTATCCCTGATCTGGAGAAGATTTGGATTTACAAGGTGCTTTGGATGTCTTCTTATCGCAATCGCTCTTTTTAGCAGCCGATTTTTTATCACAATCGCTTTTCTTTTCGGCTGATTTTTTGTCTTTATCGCAACACGATTTTTTGTCTTTGTCCTTATCTTTATCATCTTCCTTGTCAGGAGCTGCATCCTGCAAGGTGATAATATTATCAACATCTTTGGCTTGTGCTTCCTGCACTGGAGCTATTCCTCCAAATAAAAATGCGGCAAATAAGGCAATTAAGAGAAATCTTTTCATAATTATAAAGTTTTAAAAGTGTGTATCTTCATTTGAAGTAACAAACATAAGCCCTTTCATGGATGTTAGTTGTTAAATACAAGTTAATGCAGGTTAAAATGTTGTTAAAACAGTACTGTTTAAAACAGCTTTACTATTTTTAGACTATGAAAAGATATATTCTGCTAGTTATTATTGCCGTAACTTCTTTTGCATTGATTGGAAGTGTGATTATTCAGTTTTATTGGGTGAAGCAAGGCTATGAGCTTAAAGAGGAGCAGTTCGACAATAGCATTACGATTTCGCTAAAAACAGTAGTCAATGAGCTTTTAAATTATCAGAATACGGAAATACCGGAAGCATACAAACGCGAAGCTCCTTGTGATGAAAAGGCGCCTATTGTAAGGCAAATAAAGCCCCGGCTGTTGGATTCATTAATCCGTGTTCAGTTAGAAGGGCTGGCAGGTCAGCAAGAGTACGCCTATGGGGTTTATGATGTCGATTCTCAGGAGTTTATGATGGGAGACTATGAAAACTATGAAGATAAATTGCTGAAGAGTCCGTATCAAACATCTATGACCTGTATCTATGATTCCAGCAAGTTTTTGCTCATAATCTATTTTACGGATAAGCAAAACCTGGTCATGAGCGATTTGGCCGGCTGGATCGCTACATCCATTTTCTTTATAGTGATTCTGATTGTTGGTTTTTACTTGTCAGCAAACTCAATGCTGAAACAGAAAAAACTTTCTGAGATGAAAAACGATTTTATCAACAATATGACACATGAGTTTAAGACGCCGATTTCTACCATCAGCCTTGCCGGAGAGATGTTGATGAAGCCCGGTATCCAGAAGGATCATCAGAAAACCACTCGCTATTCTCAAATAATCCTGGATGAAAATTCGCGGTTGAAAAAACAGGTAGAACATATTTTACAGATTGCCGTGCTTGACCGTGGAGAATTTAAACTTAAAAAGAAAGAAGTAGATATTCATGAAATTATTCATAATCAGGTAAATAATATGGAATTAACATTGAAGGAGAATAACGGAGAAATACAGTGCTTTACTAATGCCGCATCGCACCATGTAATCGGCGACAGAGTGCATCTCGAAAATGTAATTTCAAATTTGTTGGATAATGCAAATAAATACACACCTGAAAATCCTAAACTTAAAATTTCTACAATCAACAAAAATGATGGAATAATTGTTAGTGTTTCCGATAATGGCATAGGGATTAGCGCTGAAAACAAAAAACATGTGTTCAAAAACCTATACCGGGTTCCTACGGGAAACATTCATAATGTTAAAGGGTTTGGTTTAGGTCTGTATTATGTAAAAACCATTATTGAAGCACATGGCGGCTCTATAGATTTGGATAGTGAGCCGGGTAAAGGTAGTACATTTAAAGTGTATATTCCATTTAATTATAACGATTATGAAGAACAACAAAGTTAAAATACTACTGGCAGAGGACGACTCAAATCTGAGTTCGGTTTTGACAGATTATCTTGATATGCTGGATTATGATACCGATCTTGCTGTAGATGGTCAGGAAGGCGCAGAAAAGTTTAAGAAAGGGAAATACGATCTTTGCATTTTGGATGTGATGATGCCTAAGAAAGATGGCTTTATGCTGGCCAAGGAAATACGAGAGAAAGACGAGCAGATTCCCATCATTTTCTTAACAGCCAAGTCTATGAAAGAAGATCGCATTAGTGGTTTTAAAGCCGGTTGCGACGATTACCTTACGAAACCCTTCAGCAGTGAAGAGCTTAGTTTGCGTATCCAGGCTATACTGAAACGATGTGAGATTCGTGATAACCCACAAATGCAGCCCTCTCAGAAGAGTTTCAGGATTGGTAAGTTCACACTGGATCCGAATAACATGACCTTGTCTTCCAAAGAAAGCAGCAGAGTGCTTACCAAAAAAGAGGCGGCATTGCTGAGGTTGCTTGCCGAAAACAAAAACAGACTTTTAACCCGTGAATACGCACTAAAAACCATCTGGGGAGATGATGATTATTTCATTGGCCGGTCTATGGATGTTTTTATTACCAAGCTCAGGAAATACCTGAAAGACGATGAGCGGGTGAAGATTGTAAATGTGCATGGCACGGGCTTCAAGCTCGAAATTAACCGATGAATCATGGAACTTTCAGAAGCACAGAAAATTGTAGATAATTGGATTCGGGACCACGGGGTCAGGTATTTTAATGAGCTAACCAATATGGCTGTGCTTACGGAAGAAGTCGGCGAGCTTGCCCGGATCATTGCCCGTAAATATGGAGAACAATCATTCAAAGAATCTGATAAAAGCGCTATCGATGAAGAAATCGCTGATGTTTTGTTCGTGCTGATCTGTATAGCCAATCAAACCGGGGTGGATTTGGAAGATGCGCTTAAAAAATCCATCCAAAAGAAAACCAGCCGGGATAATGAACGCCATCAACAGAATAAGAAACTGAGGTGAAATATTTACTTTGTTTTCTTCAATTTCTTTACCTTCGACCGGAAAACTGCTTTAATGCGGCTCCAGATGTAGTAAGCCCTTCGTTTCCGAACCAGATATTTTCGCTCCTGCTGATTGCTTATAAGGTAAGCTACTGCTTTCATGGAAGGAGAATGCTCACTAATAATTTTGATAGTAGCTACTACGGGTAATACCACTACCATCCCGATTATTCCCCACACCATGCCGCCAACAATAATGCTTAAGATCGTAATCAACGGGTTTATGTCTACATAACCTCCGGTAATATTTGGGGTTAAGATGTTATTCTCTGTAAACTGAATAATGGCAAATAAAATCAGTACACCGAGAGCAAGCTGAATTGAGTCGCCTGTCAGCAAAGTAAACAGGAGTGGAATTGAGCCCCCAATCCAGGTTCCGAAATAGGGGATAAAATTAAAAAAGGCTGAAATCAGACCGAAGACAATGGGGTATTTTATACCGACAATATAAAGGCCTAAAGAATTTAAAACAGACAGCACCAAAACGACAACAAAAACACCTCCGATATAACGCTGTACCATTTGAGAAATTCTTTTCATAATCACAACAGCAACCGACTTTTTATCTGTGGGGATAATGCGCAACAGGAAAATGAAAAACTTCTGACGGTAAAAGAGCATATAATAAACAAAAACAGGCAAAAGAAACATTTTTGCAAGGGTAGAAGTGGTAGCTGTAAATGTAACTGAAAGAAAACGGCTGCCCGATTCAAAAAGGTTGTTTACATTTTCTTTGAGCCATTGGTGCTGTTTATGCACTTCAAGACCTGAGATGGATTCTATGTAAACCTCCATCTGGTCAATATTCTGTAAAGCCTTGCTTTTCAATGCCGGTAAATCTCCCAATAAGGTTTCCACCTGTTTATACATCAGAAAAATAACACCCGTAAAAATTGAAAAAAGTAATAAAATGGCCGTCAGGTTTGCTAGAAATCGCGGAAAGCGTATCATTTCCAATCGGACTACCAGCGGATATAACAAATAGCTGAATAATACGGCCAGCGTGATCACCATAAGCAAATGGCGTGCAACAATAATGGAATAGAAAAAAAGTATAACAAAGGCTAACCCAATGGTTAGTTTTGTCATTAAAGGATATGATTTCATTTATTTAGCATTTCTAACTATACAACAATCCGGTGTAAATTTAAATCGTATTTCCTGCTTAACGCAGAAAATTCTTTTTAGTCATAACAATTAACACAGCCATTGCATTTTTCGTTTCTTTATTTGCTTAATTTGCAGTTTATAATAAAACTAAAATTGGTTGATGTTATTGCCGGATCCCGGCACATAATTTGCCTCAAAAATAACAAATCTTTATCCAGCTATGCGGCTTTTTGTTTTTCTTTTATTAATTTTTACAGGCTATTTTTCAGAAGCCCAGTCATACAAAGGGCAGGTGGTTCATGCCAAAACAGGTCTGCCTGTGCCGTTTGCTCATATCCGTTATCATGAAAACAAAGGAGTTATAAGCGATATTGATGGGTTTTATGAATTTGTGGCTTCTGATGTGGATAGTTTAAAAGTAAGCTATGTAGGTTTTGAAGCCCAGGCCATAAAAGCAAAGCCAGATAAGCAGCAAACCATAAGACTTAGGCCGGAAACGCTCGAGCTTGAAGAGGTAGTGATTCAACCTGGGAAGAATCCGGCTTTAGAGATTATCCGCCGGCTTCTAAAGAATAAGGAGCAGCATAATCCTGTCAATTATGATTCGTATAGTTACCGCGCTTATGACAAAATGTATTTTACAGTACATGAAGACAGTATTGCTGCTCACCGTCAGAGGCTTGAAGAAGACAGCTCCTTTATGAAGTTAAAACGGTTTTTTGATAAGCAGCACCTTTTTTTGATGGAAAACATTACAAAAGCACGTTATAATAAACCCGGTAAAAAGCAGGAAGAAGTCTTGGCTACGCGTACTTCCGGCTTTAAAGACCCTTTGTTTACTTTTTTGCTTTCGCAGATGCAGTCTGCCTCTTTTTATGACAAAAGAATCCGCATTGGCGGGAAAGAGTTCGTGAATCCGTTGAATAAGGTAAGCCTTTCGCGCTATTGGTTTTCTATGGAGGATACTTTGACATCCGATTTAAAAGACACAACTTACATCATTTCTTTCCGTCCGAAAAGAAACATCAACTTTGAAGGACTGAAGGGCGTGGTTGCAGTGAATAACCAGGGTTGGGCAGTGGAAAACATTGTAGCTGAGCCGGAAGAAAAGCCTAATGGCGGATTGCATGTTAAAATTGAGCAAAACTATGAAAAAACCGAAGAGGGATATTGGTTTCCTTCTCAACAGAATACAGAACTGTTTTTAGGAAATGTACAGGCTGGTGGAGTGCCGTTACTTGGGAGAGGGAAGCGATATATTTTTGACGTTACCATCAATAAACAATCTACCGGAAGCTTCAATCCGTCTATTGCCCTGAAGTATGATGAAGATGCTTTTGACCGGGAGAATGAGAGTTTTACAAAATTCAGAAGAATCCCTGTTACGGAAAAAGATTTAGAAACGTACAGGGTTATCGACAGCATCGGAGAAGCTGAACAATTTGCTGAAAAATTCACCACATTGCAAACAGCCTATAACGGTTCCCTGAAGGCGGGCCCGGTAAATTTTCCTTTCAAACATATTTTGGACAATAACCGTCATGAAGGTTGGCGTATTGGCGCTGGCATAGAGAGCAACAACGATTTCTCAAGGTGGATTTCCTTATCAGGGTATTTTGCTTATGGGCTTAAAGATAATGCCTGGAAATATGGCGCCGGTGCGGATGTGTTTTTAGACAGATATCATAATCATTCGCTCCAGTATAGTTATTCTGATGATCTCGAGGAAAATGGCGTTTATAACAGCCGGACATTCCTGTCGCTAATAAATTCAGAGTCATTCCGGAACTTTGAAATTGCTTATTTAAACCGAATTCAGCGACATCATGCCAGCTTTAAAACGCGGCCTTTTACATCGTTACAGCTTGAGCCATTCCTGCAAAAGGAAACCACAAAACCGCTTTTTGATTATAACTATGTCTCCGAAAATGATTTAAAGCACTTTGCTTTTCTGGAAGCCGGCATATTTTTGCGGTTTGCTTTTCGCGAAAAGTTTGTGCGCTATCCTAACCGCGAAGTTTCACTCGGAACGTCTTATCCGGTGCTGAAGTTGCGCTACCAGAGAGGACTGGATGAAAAGGATTTCGGTGACTTTGATTATCATCGTGTTTATTTTCAAATCAATCATGCATTTAAAACAAACCTGGTTGGTGAAACGGCTTACAGGTTAGAAGGAGGATATGTTACAGAACAGGTGCCTGTAATGAAAATGTTCCACGGAAGGGGCAGTAAAAACTCGGTATTCTATAGTCCTAATAGCTTTGCTACCATGGGTTATGGAGAGTTTTACCATCACCGGTTTTTATCTTTATATGCATCGCACCAATTCGGGAAATTGCTGGTAAACACCCGGTATTTCTCACCGGATATTTCCATACATCACAATATGCAGTTCGGCACGAACAAGAATCAAGGGCTTCATCAAAATATGGTTTATGCTGAAGCTGCAAAAGGATATCATGAATCAGGAATCGTGTTGAATAGCATTTTGGATTTAGGGTTAGCCGGAATTGGTATTAGCGCTTTTTATAGGCATGGAGCTTATGCTTTACCTGAATTCAAAAACAACCTCTCAGTCATGGTTGGCCTAACTATCCTGGGCAATTGATATGGAAAATAGTTGTGAGAATTTTTTTTATCCCGCTTATTGAAAGAAATGGCAGCAGAGCAGATGTTGCTGTTAAAATACGTTTTTCTTAACAGGGATTGTGAATTGTTCCCTTTAAAAGTTTCACCGTGTCCATCATTCTAAAAGGGATTATTTTGTAAATTTGGAACAATATCATCCGTATGGAAAAAATATTCAGAATTGTAGTCAGTGCATTTGTAATTGGAGTCGTAATCTTTTTGGCGTGGCGCTTTTCAGATATACTCACCTACATACTGATTTCAGCCGTTTTATCTTTGATGGGAAAACCGTTGGTTCGCATTCTGGATCAAATTCAAATAAGACAATGGCATTTTCCGCATGTTTTGAGTTCTCTTTTGACTCTGGTGCTGATGATTCTTATTGTTGCAGGCCTGGTACGTGTATTTGTACCATTAATTGCTCAGCAGGCTGAAATGATCTCAAATATTGATGTAGAAGCTGTTGGGCGTTCACTGGAGCAGCCTGTTTCTGAGTTGCAGGATTTTCTAATCAGTTATAATATCCTCAAAGAGAAAGAGTCTATTGAAATGTTGCTGATAAGCAATATTGAATCCGTAGTGAGTTTTGCTACGTTTTCTGATATTTTTAAGAACCTCCTCAGCATTGCCGGTAATTTGTTTATCGGGGTTTTTGCTGTTCTGTTCATCACCTTCTTTTTCCTGAAAGAAGAGGATTTGTTTTTCAATGGTATTCTGTTGCTCATGCCTATGAAATTCCAGGAAGAAGGTAAAAAAATTCTCTCGGATTCGCAATATTTGCTTTCGCGATATTTTATCGGGTTGCTTATAGAATTAACTACGATGGTTACCCTTATTAGTACAGGGTTGACATTTTTCGGGGTAAAAAACGCTTTTTTAATCGGACTTCTGGGAGGGGTTATGAATGTGATACCTTATCTTGGCCCTATTATCGGTACGATGATTGGGGTCACTTTAGGCACAATAACTCATCTTAGCGGGGGAGCCTACAGTGATCTTTTTACGCTGATAATTACCATCGTTGGTACTTTCGCCATTTCTAACCTCATAGATAATATGGTTTTGCAACCCTGGATTTATTCCAATAGCGTTAAGGCGCATCCGTTAGAAATATTTCTGGTGATTCTGATTGCCGGTTCAGTGGCTGGTGTGCTTGGAATGGTGCTGGCTATACCTTCTTATACAGTGTTGCGCATTGTGGCCAAACAATTCCTTTCGCAAAGCCGGGTGATACAGAAAATCACCAAAGACATATAAAAAAACCGGAAAAGCAATACTTTCCCGGTTTCATTGCAGATATATCCTTGTAAAATTCTCAGAAGCTCATAATGTCTTCTTCTTTTTGCTTAATGATTTCATCCACCATTTTCACATATTGGTCAGTAAGCTTTTGAATTTCTTCTTCAAGCTGTTTTTCCTCATCTTCAGAGAGGCCTTCCTTTTGTAGCTTTTTGGCTTCATTGTTGGCTTCTTTTCGTGCGCCTCTGATACTAATGCGGGCTTCTTCGCCTTCATTCTTGCATTTTTTCACCAAATCCTTGCGGCGCTCTTCAGTCAATTCCGGGACAATTATCCGAATCAGTTCACCATCATCCTGTGGGTTAAAACCCAGGTTAGCCTGTTGTATCTCTTTGATAATCGGTTGTATCATGCTTTTGTCCCAGGGTTGTATTACAATTTGCCGTGGCTCAGGCACAGATAAGTTTGCAACCTGTTCCAGTGGTGTCTGGGCGCCGTAATAATCAACTTTTATTCCTGAAAGCATACGCGGATTAGCTTTCCCCGTGCGCAGCTTTTGCAGTTCTTTGTTGAGATATTCGATTGAACCTTCCATGCTCTCTTTGGCCGAATCTATCACGAATTGCGCTTCTTCTGTCATAACTATCAAATTTTATTTGCCACACAAATATAATAAAATATTATTGAGCCATGTAAAAATTTAAGGATTGTATACCCGTGTTCCGTTTTCGGGGTTTGCTAATACTTTTTCAAGGTTTCCTTTACGGTTCATGTCAAAGACCAGAATCTCGATGTTGTTTTCTTTGCATAAAGTAAAAGCCGTCAGGTCCATAATTTTAAGTCCTTTTTCGTAGGCCTCATCAAATGTGATGGTAGTAAATTTTTTGGCGTCAGGGTTTTTCTCCGGATCATCTGTATAGATGCCATCTACCCGTGTTCCTTTCAACAGCACATCCGCTTCAATCTCTACTGCTCGAAGCGCTGCAGCCGAGTCTGTAGTAAAAAACGGATTCCCGGTGCCGCCACTGATGATAACCACGTTGTCTTCTTCAAGGTATTTTTGTGCATTACGGCGGCTCATGGCTTCGGCAACCGGCTCTATAGTTAATCCGCCGAGCAGTTTAGAGGAGACACTTACTTTTTCAAGTGCTCCCTGCAGTGCCATAGAATTGATCACTGTGGCCAACATGCCCATATAGTCGCCCTGAACGCGGTCCATTCCAGCACCAGCTCCTTGCAGTCCGCGATAAATGTTACCGCCACCGATAACAATAGCAATCTGGTAGCCTGCGTTTTTTGCGGTTTTTATTTCATGGGCGTATTCCGAAAGCCTCTCCGGGTCAATGCCATATTGGCCATCACCCATAAGCGCCTCGCCGCTTAGCTTAAGTAAAATCTTTTTGTATCTCATGTTGTTGATTATGGAATTGCTGCAAAAGTAAAAAAAAGTGCCTTAAGGACTTCCTGCTTTACGGAAAATAACGACCAGGCTCCTGGGAGTGGGATGGTTGTTGTTTCTGGCCAGAAATTCATATGGAATATCTTTTTCAAACTCCATCATCATGTTATCCTTTATGAGGGTTGATGGTAAGGTGTCGTTGGCCTTTTCTACCTGCAGAAGGGCGCTACTTGAATTTACTTTTTCAATAGCCCAGGTGGCAGTTGTATCAAACGTAATGATAGTACCAATGAAGCCTGAGGTACTCATCGGAAAGAAAATTTTAAAAGAATCCGGAGGATATACGATTTCAGGCTTAAGAGGCAAAACCGGAATGCCGTCGCCTTCTATGGTTGTTTTCTCGCATCCCGCAAAGGGAAAAGAAAACAGGAAAGCAAGCAAAACTATGGTGGATATGATTACAGCTTCTTTTTTCATCTTCATAAAGGTATAAAAATATTTTAACAAAATGTATTGATGTAACTGTTAAATTTTGTTTGGAAAGGATTCATAAACTTTAGGAACTTTTTCGAATCTGAGCTGAAGAACCCGGTCTTCGGGATAATTGTTGTTGTTCCCGTAAAGCTCATAGAGGATTTCCTGCTGGATTCCAACGGTATCAATTTGCTCCAGCAGATAAGAGCTGTCTGTTTCCGATCGCTTCATCCAAATTCGGCTTGATAAGGCATTCATCTTCTGGATATGCCATACCGCATTGCTTTCTGTTCTGAGAAAGGTTCGCACATTTGTGTTGTTAGAAAGCGGCATCAGCACCAAAAAGCTATCCGGAGGGTTGATGATATCTTCAGTAACCGGATATTTACGGATACCGGATTCATCAGGAAAATCATCAAAACATCCTGCCAAAGCAAACATGCTAACTATGATAAGACTGACAAAAATGAGCCTTTTCATTTGTTTTCGTTATTATATTGCCTTATGGCAAATTATCTTAAAAGCTGTCAATGCCTTCCCGGTGGTCTGGGAAAAATTACAGCCTGAAATTTTCCGCTCAACTTTATAACAACCTGTTGTGTTGTTATTGTCTTCCGTGGCAGTGCTTGTATTTTTTACCGCTGCCACATGGGCACAGTTCATTGCGGCCCACCTTCTTTTCTACTTTAACAGGTTGCGTAACTTCTTGCTTCTGAGTGTTGCTGTTGGCCTGCGAAAGCATATCAGAACGCTCTTCTTTCAGGTTGTCCAGATTTGTTTCGGGAAGCCTGGCTTCCTTCAGATCGGCTCCACCTTGCTGTAACGGAAGACGACAACGAATCAGGAACGAAACAATATCTTTATTGATGTTTTGAAGCATCGTTTTAAACAGCTCAAAAGACTCAAACTTGTATATAAGAAGCGGGTCTTTTTGCTCATAGGTTGCATTCTGAACCGACTGCTTCAGGTCATCCATTTCACGCAGGTGGTCTTTCCAGGCATTATCTATAGTGCTTAGCGTAATGCTCTTTTCAATAGCCAGCGTAACTTCCCTTCCTTCGTCTTCATAAGCTTTTTTCAGGTTTGCTACGGCCTGGATTTCCTTATTGCCGTCGGTGATAGGGATGGCAATATTCTCATAACGGTCTTTTTGAGTTTGATATACGTCTTTGATTACCGGATAGGCTTTCTGGGCAATAAGGTTGTTTTTCGCCTTGTAGTTTTCATAGACGGTTTTAAAGATTTGGTCTGCGAGTTTTTCGGGCTTTTCATTCATGAAGTCATCGTATGAGAACGGATTCTCGATAGCCAGTGTAGAGAGAGCCTCAATTTCAAACCCTTCAAAATCGCCGTTTTCCTGATGACTTGTGATAATCTGTTCGCATAAGTCATAAACCATGTTGGCGATATCAACGGCCAGCCTGTCGCCATATAGGGCATGGTGGCGCTTTGTGTAAATAACTTCACGTTGTGAGTTCATCACGTCATCATATTCGAGGAGTCTTTTTCTGATACCAAAGTTATTTTCCTCTACTTTTTTCTGGGCTCGTTCTATTGAACGGGATATCATTTTATGCTGAATCACTTCGCCTTCTTCCAGCCCCATGCGGTCCATGATTTTAGATATCCGCTCCGAACCAAACATACGCATCAGGTCATCTTCCAGAGACACATAGAATTGCGAGGAGCCCGGGTCTCCTTGTCGTCCGGCTCTACCTCTTAGCTGCCGGTCTACGCGGCGTGACTCATGACGCTCCGTACCCAAAATAGCCAGTCCGCCTGCTTCACGGGTTTCGGGTGTTAGCTTGATATCCGTACCCCTACCTGCCATGTTGGTGGCGATGGTTACATTCCCCGATTTGCCGGCCTCAGCAATAACATCTGCTTCTTTTTTGTGGAGTTTGGCATTAAGGACGTTATGTTTAATGTGAAGTCGTGTAAGCATGCGGCTCAGGATTTCTGAGGTTTCCACGGAAGTGGTTCCCACCAGAACAGGACGACCGGCCTTTACAAGGCTTTGGGTTTCATCTATAACCGCGTTGAATTTCTCACGTTTGGTTTTGTAGACCATATCTTGCCGGTCATCGCGGATTATGGGCTTATTAGTTGGGATAACTACCACATCAAGGTTGTAGATGTTTAGAAACTCACCGGCTTCTGTTTCTGCCGTACCAGTCATGCCGGCAATTTTCTTATACATTCTGAAATAGTTCTGCAACGTAATGGTAGCATAGGTTTGTGTAGCAGCTTCTACTTTCACACTCTCCTTTGCTTCCAAAGCCTGGTGCAAGCCGTCAGAATACCGGCGCCCTTCCATAATACGTCCGGTTTGCTCGTCTACAATTTTTACCTGGTTATCCATGATAACATACTCTACATCTTTTTCAAAGAGAGCGTAAGCTTTAAGCAATTGGTTGACAGTGTGCACCCTTTCAGCTTTTATGCGATAATTGGTAATGATATCATTTTTCTTTTCCAGGGCTGCGGTTTTATCCAGGTCTTGCTTTTCCAGATCAGCAATTTCAGAGCCGATATCCGGAAGAATAAAAAACTCAGGGTCATTGGTGATTTCTGTAAGCAGATCAATACCTTTTTCGGTAAGATCGATGGTATTGTTTTTTTCATCGATGACAAAATAAAGTTCGTCATCAATGATGTGCATATTTTTCCCTTTTTCCTGGAGGTAGAAGTTTTCTGTTTTTTGCATCAAGGTTCTCATGCCAGGTTCAGAAAGAAACTTGATAAGCGCTTTGTTTTTTGGCAACCCTCTGAAGCAACGGAAAAGCAAAACACCGCCTTTTTTCTCTTCTTCTGAGCCTTCTTTGGCATTAGCCAGCATTTGCTTGGCTTCGGCAAGGATTTTATTAACCAGCGTGCGCTGAGCGCTGTAAAGCTTTTGAACCAATGGCTTGAAGGACTCAAACTCCTGGTTATCTCCTTTAGGAGTGGGCCCCGAAATAATCAACGGTGTACGTGCATCATCGATCAGTACAGAGTCTACCTCATCCACGATAGTGTACTGGTGTTTGCGTTGCACCAATTCGTCCGGGTTTCCTGTCATGTTGTCACGCAGATAATCAAAACCGAATTCGTTGTTGGTTCCGTATGTAATGTCGGCAAGATAAGCGTTTCTTCTTTCTGTGGAATTGGGTTTGTGTTTATCTATGCAATCAACTGTGAGTCCATGAAATTTAAAGAGCATCCCCATCCATTCGCTGTCGCGCTTAGCAAGGTAGTCGTTTACAGTAACGATATGAACGCCTTTCCCGGTAAGGGCGTTGAGGTATATCGGGAGTGTAGCTACTAAGGTTTTTCCTTCGCCGGTAGCCATCTCGGCAATTTTTCCCTGGTGCATGGCTACTCCTCCAATAAGCTGCACGTCATAATGCACCATATCCCAGGTGATTTCTGCTCCGCCGGCTACCCAGGAGTTTTTAAAGAAGGCTTTATTGTTTTTAATAGTGACATTGTTGGCTTCTGCGGCCATTGTTTTATCGTACTCTGATGCAGTAACCTCTATTGTCTCATTTTCTTTAAAGCGACGTGCAGTTTCTTTAATTACTGCAAAAGCTTCGGGAAGGATATCTTTGAGCACGTTTTGTCCGGCTTCGTAGCTTTCATCATCGAGTTTATCTATTTGATCGTATAGCTCTTCCTTTTCATCTATTGCTAAATCAGGGTTTTCGGCTTTTTGTTTGAGCTCTTTTATTTTTTCGTGATAGGTGGCTATGCCTTCAGCAATGCGTTGCTTAAACTCATGGGTTTTATCTCTGAGCTCATCATTGGAAATATCTTTAATGTTTTCCCAAGCTTCATTGATTTGGTTAACATATGGATTCAACTCTTTCAGGTCACGCTCTGCTTTGGTGCCGAATAAGTTTTTTAATATAGTTAGCATGTGTTTGTTTTTTCTACTGCATCAAAAATGGTGCTACAAATTCTTATGCAAAATTAATTGAATTCATTGACAAAAAACAGATGCCGCAATATTATCTTGCAGCATGAAACAAACAAGCCGCTATCCTGCAAAGGAAAGCGGCCCGAAAGCTATTTTTTAAAATTTTTAATATTCGTCTTCGTGGAAAAAGAAATCTTCCTTTGTAGGGTAATCAGGCCAAATGTCTTCAATACGTTCATATACTTCTCCTTCATCTTCAAGTTCCCTGAGGTTTTCAACCACTTCCTGTGGCAAGCCCGAACGGATGCTGTAATCTATCAGTTCTTCTTTGGTGGCGGGCCAGGGAGCATCTTCCAGTTTTGAAGCTAATTCAAGTGTCCAATACATAATATTTTACCGCTTTAATTTTTTGCAAAAATAAACGAAAAATGTACAAATGCAAGTAAAAGCTATGAAAGCAAAAAAAAATGTTATGATTTTGGTTTCCAGATAATTTCCTCTGCATCGAAGTGTTTTCCGAGGTATCTTGCCAACACAAAAAAGTAATCGGAAAGCCGATTCAGGTATTGTATGATGATTTCATCAAGCTGAATATGTTCCCCGAGCAGGATAGTTGTTCTTTCAGCCCTCCGGCACACTGTGCGTGCAATGTGGCAGTAAGATACAGCAGGATGCCCACCGGGCAGGATGAAGTTTTTTATGGTTGGCAGGGTTTCTTCCATGCGGTCAATTTCCTGTTCCATAGCAGAAATATGGTCATCAGTAACTTGAGGCAGGTAACTCATTGCTTCTTCAGTTTCAGCAGCCAGGTGCGATTCTATAGCAAAAACATCATCCTGAATGGTTTTGAGAAATATTCTTGTTTTCTCATCTTCGCTATAATCTCTTACTAAACCAATGAAACTGTTTAGTTCATCCAAAGTGCCGTAAGCTTCGATGCGCTCATGAAATTTGGGGACTTTGCTGCCGCCTAATAATGAAGTTTGACCTTTGTCGCCTTGCTTTGTGTATATTTTCCAGTTGGAACCCATTCTTAATCAAATTTTATCAATTCAAAATCATTGAGTTAAGAAAACATGGAATAAACGGGATTGTTTGGTGTTTATCTGACTTTTTTTAATAATCAGCAACATGAACAATGTTTTTGTTTAACGAATCCGTTTCTACTTTACCATCGATGAGCCGGATAATACGATGAGCATGCAATGCAATATCTTCTTCATGCGTAACCAGAATTATGGTATTGCCGTTTTTGTGTAATGTTTCCAGAAGCGCCATAATTTCAATCGATGTTTTCGAGTCAAGGTTCCCCGTAGGCTCATCTGCCAGCAAAATGGAGGGCGAGTTAACCAACGCCCGTGCGGCGGCAACGCGCTGACGCTGTCCTCCGGAAAGTTCATTAGGCTTGTGGAGCATGCGGTCTTCCAGGTCAACTTGTTTGAGCACTTCGCGGGCACGCAGTTCTCGCTGTTTTTTGCTTATCCCGGCATATATCTGAGGCAGCGAAACATTCTCAAGGGCGGTGGCGCGCGGGAGTAAATTGAAAGTTTGAAAAATAAATCCGATTTCCTTGTTACGGATATCTGCCAGTTGATTATCATTTAACCCGCTTACATCTTTCTGATTAAGGAAATATTTGCCTGAGGTAGGTGTGTCAAGGCATCCGATCAGGTTCATCAAAGTTGACTTCCCAGACCCGGAAGGCCCCATCAGTGCCACAAATTCATTTTTCTTTACAGTTATGGAAATGCCCCTGAGAGCTTTAACCAAGACTGACCCAACCTGATAGTGTCTTGTAATGTTTTCTAATCGGATAACCTCTTCCATAAATCATGTTTAACCTGCGCACAAATGTAATTAATATCTGATAATAAGGTTTTGTTTTGAAATACCTTTTTTAAAGAAGACAATGCCGAGCTGGAAGAAGTCGAGACTCAAAGTAACATCTTTATCATGAATAATGTGCCTCCAGGCTTTGTGCATTTCTTTTGACCAATGGATATCATCAAAAACAAAAACAGTATTGTCGTGGGCATAAGGTTTGCTTTTTCTAAAATATTCCATTGTTGGATTGTATTTATGATGCCCGTCGTAGAAAATCAAATCAACGGAAGGCATCTCTTGCAGCGCTTGCGGCAAAAGCGAATCAAAACCTCCGACATACACTTTTACATTCTCGGCTCCGCCTTTTTTTATGTAGCTTTTAGCTACATGAGCTGTTTCTGCACACCCTTCCATTGTAATGATATTGGCTTTTTTGTTTGCCAAAGAGAGGTACAAAGTGCTAATGCCTAAAGATGTGCCCATCTCAAGTATGTTTTCGGGCTTAAAATAGTTAACCAGATGATAAAGCAATTTCCCGTATTTATGAGAAATGCCTGACCTGGCAGCGATATCAGCTACTTTTTTAAAAGTTCTTATATAATCTTTGCCGTTTGCGCTGGCACCCATATCGGTGTGCTCAATAATGTTGTTGTTATTGGCGGCTTTGCGTTTTATAGAAAAGATGGCTCTTTTATGATCAGGGGGCATCTCCTGGCTTTTTAAATGCTGAACCAAATCATAAGCAAAAGGCGGATGGATGGTCTTGATTGATTTAGCAAAAAGCTGATATTTTAGAAACTCATATGTTTGAAAAACTTCTTTTTTCATATGCTTATTATTTCTTACACTGCTTTGATTTGATACGCGTTTGAATCATTTTCACTGTATTTGTATAATCTGTACTTTTATTATTTGAAATGAGGCAAAAACGACCTGTTTCATTTCATCGGTTTTTGAGGTTTTGCGAGATTGTAATCTTCTGCATTCGCAAAGTTAATGTTTTCTTAAAAATTTGTTAATGTTTTTGTGTGATATATTTATGAGTTCAGTTTAATAAGTTCATAAGTTTTTGGTTTATAAGTTAATAAATTGAGCTTCAATAACATAAATAGAAAATGTGGCTTTTATAATATTCAGATAATCAATGTATTATGCCATTTATTAAAATATTTAGTGCTTCTTATACCAATCTCATTAATGGTTTATAAATTTTTTTTATGTTCAGTAAATCAACTAAATACGATAATATCGTTTTTAGATGGAGTTCATACAGGCTTTCGCTTCAGTGATTTATCATTTGAAATATATTTTCTATTGAAAATAACTTGAGCTGAATTAATCAAAACCCACATAACGGAAAAAATAGTAAAGCTTATGCTCGATTTCCAACCCGTAATCAACACTCGGATCATAATTAATTTCCTGGTCAAAACCCTGCACGCCTCTTCTTACTTTGTTGTTCCATTCAATAACATACCTGATATTCTTGTTTTTATAGTAACTTTTTTCATGATACCAGGCAGGCTTACTGTTTAGCGCAAACCAGGTTTCAAAGCCGGCATCAAAAACCAGCATCTTGTACTCTGTGGAGTCAGTTTCTGCGATTTTCGGTGTTTTTTCTGGTTTCCCTGCTTTTTCCGGAGTGTGACATGCGGTTAGCCCCAAAAAAGCGGCCAAAATGGCAATTAATATCGTTTTCATGTTTAAAGTGTTTTGCAGTTGAAATTCCTCATTATCTTATAACTACAAACATCATGCCCCCCAGGTTTCTCTGTCGAGGCTTCTATAGTGTATGGCTTCGGCCAGATGCTCCGTTTTTATTTCCTCACTTTGGGCCAGGTCGGAAATGGTGCGGGCCACTTTTAATATACGGTCGTATGCCCTGGCAGATAAGCTAAGTTTTTCCATAGCGTTTTTCAGTAAGGTATGACCAGCCTGGTCTATGCGGCAAACCTCACGCAATTGCCTGGAACCCATATGCGCATTGGCATGGATTTCTTTTTTGCTTTTGAAGCGGTCTTCCTGAATCTGACGGGCTCCGATTACACGGTTTCGAATTTTCTCACTGGTTTCACCGTTCGATTCTTCTGTTAGCTTTTCAAAAGGCACAGGAACAACCTCAACATGAAGATCAATACGATCAAGCAAAGGTCCTGAAATCTTATTGAGGTATTTTTGCACTTGTCCAGGTGCGCAAACGCAATCCATCTCCGGATGATTGTAATAACCACACGGGCAAGGGTTCATAGCTGCAACCAGCATGAAATTACTCGGGTAAGTTACGGTAAACTTTGCCCTGGAGATACTTACCACGCGTTCTTCAATGGGTTGCCTGAGTACTTCTAAGACAGCTCTTTTAAATTCCGGCAATTCATCCATAAACAACACTCCATTGTGAGCATATGAGATTTCGCCGGGTTGGGGATTGCTGCCGCCACCCACGAGGGCAACATCACTAATAGTATGATGCGGATCGCGAAACGGACGAACGGAAACCAACGCTTTGTTTTCTTTTGCTAAACCGGCTACAGAGTGTATTTTGGTGGTTTCGAGAGCTTCGTAAAGGTTAAGCGGTGGCAGGATTGAGGGCAGCCGTTTTGCCAGCATGGTTTTACCGGAGCCTGGCGGACCTATGAGAATGGCATTATGACCACCGGCAGCGGCAATTTCCAAAGCGCGTTTAATGTTTTCCTGTCCTTTTACATCAGCAAAATCAAACTCATAATCGTTTAAGGAAGCCTGAAATTCTTCACGGGTATTGACGATGGTTTTTTCCAGTTGACTTTCGCCAGTAAAAAAGTCTATCACTTCCTGCAGGTTCGAAACGCCATAAACGTCCAGATTATTAACTATGGCTGCTTCCGCCGCATTCTCCTGTGGCAGGATGAATCCTTTAAATCCTTTTTCGCGGGCTTCTATAGCAATTGACAACGCTCCGCGGATAGGTTTTACTGAGCCATCGAGCGAAATCTCTCCCATAATCAAATATTGCTCCAGGTTTTGAGCCTTAATCTGCTCAGAAGCTGCCAGAATTCCTGTGGCCAGGGCCAGGTCATAGGCAGAGCCTTCTTTCCTGATATCTGCCGGCGCCATATTAATGACGATTTTCTTTCCGGGCAGTTTGTATCCGATGTTTTTCAGTGCAGCTTCGATGCGTTGCTGGCTTTCTTTTACAGCGCTGTCAGGCAATCCCACTAAAAGAAAGTTAATGCCTTTATCAACATTAACTTCAATTGTGATAATGATGGCATTGATACCTAACAATGCACTGCCGTAGGTTTTTACTAGCATAATAAAGAGGTTTTTTCTTACTTCAATAAAAGTACAAATAAAAAATGAAATATCAGGGCTTATAGCCTGATTTTTCCAGAATCATTTGTGCATCATTAATGGCCATCATCTCTTTTAATGATACATCAGGGTTGTTTTCCATAAATTCTCTTATGATTTGCCAGCCTATCCAATGCCCTATGCGCGGGGGTGATTCTTTTCCGAATTCTGAGGTAAAAGGGCCCTCTGAAAGCAGTTTCTGATATTTACTATGGCGACCTGAAAAAAGGAGTTCGTTTTCTATAATGAAAGCCCAGAGCTGCTTTTCGCTTTTTTTACACCATGCGAGTTGCTCAGGACTGTATTTAATCTTCAGGCTATCATGCGTCTGGGGCAGGAGTGCATCAGCAAAATAGTGTTTTTTTCCATGATGAATGATTTGATCAATAAGTTTTCCGCGAGATGTTTGAGATGGAAGGTAATGTTCAGCCAATGCCTTGGAAATATCTACTGCAAGGTAAGGTTTTTCCATACGCTTTCGCTGATAAGCAGGGATTCCTGCTTCTTGATAAGGTTTAAAATCACTGCCAAGATACATGTCAAGGGCAATGATCAGCACATTATCTGCATACTCAACAGGGGTTTCATATGCAATACCCGAAACATAGGTGTAAACCTGCGGAATGGCTTTTTCAGGGAAATAATGCCTGAAATAACTGAATAAACTTGTTAGTTCCTGATACAACCATTCATTGTCAGGATATACTTCTTTTGTTTTTTCATAAAGCTCTATAATCAAAGGGTCGGTAACGTAATCATACAGTCTTTTAAATTGCTGTTCAGAAATGGCTTCATCACCTAAAAAATAAGAATAATGGTTTTGTAATTCCGGAAGCTGTTCTTCAAGTTTGCCCGGAGGTATCGTGAATAAATCTTGTTCATAGCGTTTCATGCTGACTTCCAACTGATCTTCTTTCTCAGGGCTTACTTTTTCATAACGGGGTTTTTTATGACCGCAGGATGCAAGTAAGATTATGCCCAGCAACATTATAATTCCGGTTTTAAGGTACATAGCGGTGAATCGTTTTTTCTGCTTGTTTTTGATATTGTTGGATTTTGAAACCTCTTGGATACAGACTGTACTATCAGTATTTTTAACGGAAAGGTGGCTTGTTTAGTATAAAAAAAGGGCTTGATGTAAGCCCTTTAAATTGAATCTATTTTTTCAGGATTTTTATTTATTTAAAATATTTTCCAACCGAGTGTTACTAAAAAGGTGTTGTTTTTAATATCATCCATGTTGAAAGAATCTGAAGCTTCTCCATCAAACATATTGCTTAATCCAAATTCATATCTGATGTCCAGAGTAAAACTTAATACATCAGCACCCACACCTGCTTGAAACCCCCAGTTGGCATCTTTAATATCATTACCTTTTAATTCATCATCAAGGTCTGCGACATTATCAACATCTTTATTTATCACGAATGAACCTACTGGACCACCCATTGCCCGGATATTGGCCAGCTTCAAATCAATTAATTTAAAGCCGACAAGAACGGGAATATCAATGGTATTCAATTTTACATCTTGTTTCACCCCGTCCTGTAGTGAGTAACCGAGTTTTGTTCCTTTGGTCATGTAAAGGAGTTCAGGCTGTAGATACGTTTTGGTTCCTAAACGTGCAAAAGCACCAAAATGAAGGGTGTTCTTAAAGTCTTCATTTACATCTTCAGCATTTGTAGAGAGCTTTGAAGCCGTATAACCGATTTTTGGTCCGAAACTGAGTTGCGCCATCACAAAAGACACACTCAATATTAGCGCGAGACTTAAAATTCCTTTTTTCATAGTTATTTATTTTAATTGTTTCAAAACAAAGATATAGAAATAGTAGTTGTAGCAAATACATAATACAATTTTCTTTTCATAAAAAATTGTATTAATTTAGAACGCATTAAATAAAAAACTATTTTGCCATGAAAAAAATAACAACCTACCTCTTAGCATGTATGCTTTGCTTTGTTTTTACTTCTTCAGTTGTGAAGGCACAGGATGAAATGACCATATTTATAAATGAAAGTGTAGAAGACGCTGAAAACGTGATGAATGCATACGGCAGTCCGCTATTACGCTCATTAGGAACCAATTTTAATACGGGCTGGTTAAACACGGCTGAAGTGATGAAGTTTGGGCAGTTTGACATCAGACTGGTAGGAACCGCTGCTTTTGCGCCGAAAAAAGATAAAACCTTTGCTCCTGCAGATTTTGGTCTCGACAGCGAAGAAACCAGCAATATTTTTACTGATGAGCCCATATTGCCTACTATTTTCGGGGAGATGCAAGATGCAACCGTGGAGGTTAGAGCTCAGGGCCCTGACGATTCTGAGCTCCGGGTGATTGGCACCTATACAATCCCTACTTTACAAGTGGGGGGTTCCCCAATGTTAATGCCCCAATTAAGTTTTGGATTTGTAAAAGGCACGGAAATCATGATTCGTGGCTTACCACCTATTGAAATGCCTACCTATGAAGAATTGGACAACCTTACCACATCTTATTTTGCTGTTGGACTGAAGCATGATATCAAACAGTGGATACCTGCTGTGCGGCGCCTTCCGTTTTCATGGTCTATATATGGGGGATATTCTAATGCAAACCTTTATTATGATGGCCCATTCCTTATTCCGCAGGATATTACCGGCAATACAGAAATGGATGAAGTAGTTTATGCCGAAGGAGAAGAACAATATCAAAATGAATATGGACAGCAGCGAATGTCTTTCGAGACAAACGGAATCACTCTTGGCACAATGGTTTCTAAGCGTTTTCCGGTAGTCACTTTGTTTGGCGGAGTGGAGTACAACTCTTCTACAACAGACCTTCTGTTTGAAGGAGCGTATCCGTATGTTAATTTTGATGAAGAGTTTGAGCACCTTGTGGATGAGTTAAATGTTTCCGGCAAACAAACAAATTTTGGCATTACCGGTGGTGTGCGCTTTAAGCTTTTGTTGCTGAGCATAACGGCATCCGGAACGTACATGCCTGATGCGTATTCAAGCATTACACTCGCCGTGGGGGTTGGTAATTTCAGATAGTATTCAATAAGGTTTAAATTTGCGGCTCAAACGAAGAAAACGGAATAATGAAAATAGCATTAGCGCAGCGTAACTATACGATAGGGGATTTTGATGGCAACATTTCTAAAATGAAAGCAGACATCCGCAAAGCAAAGCTTCAAGGGGCAGATTTGGTGGTGTTTGCAGAGCTGGCAGTTTCCGGCTATCCTCCCCGTGATTTTTTGGAGTTTGAAGATTTTGTGAGCCGTTGTTATGATGCAACAGAAGATATTGCTAAAGAAACCGAGGGAATAGCTGCTATTCTCGGTTTGCCCACACTAAATCCCCATGAAAAAGGAAAAAGCCTTAGAAATTCAGCCGCGTTTTTGCATGATGGAAAAATTGAGGCCTTTTCTCATAAAGCCTTGCTGCCTAATTATGACGTCTTTGATGAATACCGTTACTTTGAGCCTGATTATGATTTTCAAACAATTGATTTTAGAGGCAAGCGATTAGCTGTTACTGTGTGTGAGGATATCTGGAATGTGGAAGGGGATTATCAGTATGTGGTTTCGCCCCTGGATGAATTAAAAGCCAGTCAGCCTGATCTTATTGTTAACATTTCTGCCTCTCCATTTCATTATGATCAGCCTGCCATACGAAAACGGATTTTACGCGCAAATGTGAAGAAATACGGGATGCCGATGGTTTATGTGAATCATGTGGGAGCGCAGACCGAATTGCTTTTTGACGGGAACTCACAAGTGATGAATCAAGACGGCGAAACATTGCTTGAGCTGGATTATTTTAAGGAAGATTTTGGTGTGGTTGATCTTGATGCCGCCCCAACGATAGAGCCCAAGCCTCTGCCTGTAAAAATGGACGCTATTGAACAGGCTTTGGTCATGGGGCTGAAAAACTACTTTAGTAAACTGGGATTGCAAAAAGCGATATTAGGATTGTCGGGTGGTATTGATTCTGCTGTTACTGCTGTAATCGCCGCAAAAGCTTTAGGCCCGGAAAATGTTTACGGCGTTTTGATGCCATCTGAGTTTTCTTCCGACCATTCTGTAAATGATGCTTTGGAGCTTGCGCAAAACCTGGGTATAAAACACGATATAATTAAGGTAAATCAAGTTGTGAGGAGCTTTGAGGAGGCGCTAAACCCTTACTTTGATAACCGGCCTTTTGATGTTGCTGAAGAAAACATCCAGGCCCGGGCAAGGGGTGTTATCCTGATGGGCTTGTCGAATAAATTTGGTCACATTCTCTTAAACACTTCTAACAAAAGCGAGGCCGCAGTAGGTTACGGCACCCTTTACGGAGATATGAATGGTGGACTCAGTGTTTTAGGCGATGTTTATAAAACGGAAGTGTTTGCACTTGCAAAACATATGAACAGCCGAAAAGAAGTGATTCCGGAAAACATCATCTCCAAGCCTCCCTCGGCAGAGCTAAGGCCGGATCAGAAAGACAGCGATTCGCTCCCGGATTATGCTACGCTGGATGCTATTCTGCTGATGTATATCGAAAAGCGAATGGGCCCGAAAACGATTATTAGTAAAGGCTACGATGCTCAATTAGTGGATCGGGTGCTGAAAATGGTAAATACTACCGAATACAAGCGCCATCAAACACCTCCAATTCTGAGGGTTTCACCCAAAGCTTTTGGTATGGGAAGGCGCATGCCTATCGTAGCAAAATATCTCACCGATAAATAATTCACCAAATCACCGGAGCAATGACTGCTTTAGAGCATTGCTCCGGTGCTTGAAGTAACTACAGTCTTCGTTTACTGAGCTTCTATCGATTCTACCGATTTAATTTCCGGTATAGCTTTTTTTACGGCTTCTTCAACTCCGTTTTTCAGTGTCATTACACTGTAAGGGCATGTTCCGCAAGCTCCCTGAAGCTCTACGTTTACCGTCATGTCATCTGTCAGGTTCACAAAACGGATATCTCCTCCGTCTGCTTGCAGGTAAGGCCTTATCTGCTCTAATACATTGGTTACCTTTTTCTCAATTACATTTTTGTTTTCCATCGCTATTCTATTTTGTGTTTATCTCCACTTTTTGTGTGGGTGGCTGCTCTATATTTCTGATTTTGATTTGCTCTATGATATTCCTGGCCAGGTTGTCAAAGGCTTCGCCCGAAATGCTGTTTTCTTCCAAAGCAATGGGTTTTCCTTCGTCTCCCGATTCTCTGATTTTTTCCACCATCGGAATTTCGCCCAGCAGTTTAGCACCTGTTTTTTCTGCCAGCTTCCGGCAGCCTTCTTTCCCGAAAAGGTAATACTTCTTATCCGGCAACTCCGGAGGAGTGAAATATGACATGTTTTCGATTAAGCCCAGAACAGGCACATTAATTTTGTTTTGCTTGAACATTGCCATGGCTTTTCTAGCATCTGCCAAAGCCATTTCCTGTGGTGTGGAAATGATGGCAACTCCGGTAACAGGCACTTCCTGAACCAACGTCAGGTGGATGTCGCCGGTTCCCGGAGGCAAGTCTACCACCAGGTAGTCCAGCTCTCCCCAATCCGCATCATTAAAGAGTTGCTTTAAAGCGCTCGTAGCCATCGGGCCTCTCCATATCAGTGCTTGCTCAGGGTCAACAAAGAAGCCGATTGACAGCACTTTGATGCCATATTTCTCTATGGGGATTATAATGTCTTTGCCGTTTTCTTTTTTGATTTCCGGACGGCCATCCGTCAGCCCAAACATCAGAGGAACAGAAGGACCGTAGATGTCGGCATCTATTAATCCGACTTTTGCTCCGGTTTTTGATAATGAAAGCGCCAGGTTGGCGGCTACAGTAGATTTGCCTACGCCTCCTTTACCTGATGCAACACCTAAAATGTTTTTGACACCTGACAACGGTTCTTTGCCGCCTACAAGGTCTTCTGAGGTTTCCTTGATATCTACTTCCAGTTTGTCGCTCAGATTTGTGGCTATTGCTTTACGGCACGCCGGAATAACAATAGCAGAGTTTTTGTCTTTTGACGTGGGAAAAACCAGCGTAAAGGATACTTTGTCATTGGTTACTTCTATATCGCGAACCATGTTTAGGTTTACGATATTATCGTTCTTGGGGAAATATATTACCTCTTTGAGTGCAAATAGCACTTCTGATTTTGAATAAGCCATATTATTTTTGTTTTTGTTCTGAATTGTTTTTTACATGAAAAAATGTACATGCGTTATTATTCAGATTAAATTTAATTTAGGGCAAAATTATAACTAATTTGGGATTTTTTATTCAAAGAAAGGCAAGATTAACGCCCTGACAGGTTGTCTTAATTATAAAGGAAAGTTGATGGAAAATACAACTTTTGATTGTCGGTATGCGTTTTGTGACTGTAGCTGAAAAGAAAAGGAATTATGCAAGCAAGCGAGATAGCATCCACCCATAAACGCGCAGAACGTTTTGCCTTAAAAGGCAGAATAAAAGACGCCATAACTCTTACAGGCAGGTTGACAGCAGAAAGCGACCGAACGGATTATCATGAAATGCTTCAGCAAATAGAAGAAAACTATAAGTGGATTGCATACTATGCTTTCCGGGGCACAGATGATCCTGAGCGTAATCAAGTGATTCAAAACCTGTTGCAGCAGCTCTTTGATCTTAATGATGAAGTATACTTTTACTTACGCCGGCCTTATTTTGAAAACATCAAATTGCGTTACAAAGCAGCCGGAGAACCTGTTGAAATTAAAAAGCCTGAGGATGTAGAAGCAATTCTGGAGGAGATGAACTTTTCAAGGGAGGTTTCGGATGTTTTGCAGGATAGTTCTTATGGGGAAAAAGCCGCCACAATCCCGGAAAGGCTTTTTTATCAGTGGCTTTTTCAAGGGCATGTCTCCAATGCGGAACTGAAAATGATGGAGAACGTTGCGGAAAGTGAAGAGGCCTTTCAGTGGTACGAAAAAGGTTTTCTGGTTAGCGCCATCACGTTAAGTTTATTGCAATGGTTTGATGAAAACAAATTCAAAGCCTTGTTTGCGTTCTATAAAGCCGGAGAAAATCAAATATGGCAGCGCGCTTTGGTGGGTCTGGTTTTAGGATTTTATTTTTATGATTCCCGCATTCATTTGTATCCTGATGTCAATGGTATCCGTTTTCAGCTTGGAGAAGACCCTGGAAATGATAAAGATATAGAAGCCATTATTATTCAGTTTATCCGCTCAAAAGATACTGAAAAGGTAACCAAAAAGATGCAGGAAGAGATTATTCCTGAAATGATAAAGCTAAAACCGAAACTGGAAGACCGGCTCAGCCTTGAAGATTTAATCAAGGAAGATGATGAGGACGATGACAAAAACCCGAAATGGGAAACTTTCTTCAAAGATACTCCGGGATTGGTGGATAAAATGGAGGAGTTTTCAAAGATGCAGATGGATGGCGCGGATGTTTTCATGAGCGCTTTTTCAATGCTGAAGCAGTTTGATTTTTTCAATGAACCGGTAAACTGGTTCAGGCCTTTTTATGCGGAAAATGAGCAGGTTAAACAGGCTTTAGAGAAAGAAGAAATTCCTGTGGACACCGATAAATTTTTAAAGGGAATAGAAGGGTCTGCTTTTATCTGTAATAGCGATAAATATTCTTTCATGCTAAATATCAGCCAAATGCCATCGGCTCAAAAACAAACCATGTTCAGTATGATGCAATCTGAACTTGAGCAAATGAACGAAATGGCTCAGCAAGATGCCATGATTGATGATGCATCCAAAAATAAGACGGTCTTCGTACAGTATATTCAGGACTTGTATCGTTTTTTTAAATTAAGCAATTTAAAATCGGATTTCGGAGATATCTTTTCTTATAAGCTGGATGTGCACAATACAAGTAGTTTTGGGCAAATGGTGAGTGATAAAAAAGTAGTCAGAAACATTGCCGAGTTTTATTTTGAGTCGGAGCATTATGAGGATGCGGTAAATATCTATGACCAGCTTGTAGCTAAAGGTATTAACGAACCTGAAATTTATGAAAAGCTTGGATATGCTTTTCAAAAAATGGAGAAATATGATCAGGCTCTGGAGAATCATAAAAAAGCGGAATTGTTTGATTCAAACCGGGTGTGGAATCTTAAGCAAATCGGGTATTGCCTGAGGAAACTGGGCAGAGCCGGTGAAGCCATTAAATATTATGAGGATGCAGAGAGGTTAGAGCCTGAGGATTTGAGGCTTAAAGCAGCCATCGCATACACTCATCTACAGCGGAAGGATTATGAACAAGCCCAGAAATACTATCTTGAAATAGAAGAATCCTCCGGAACGCTGGCAGCAAAGCGGCCGGTGGCCTGGTGTGCTTTCTTGCTCGGAAAAACAGATATGGCAGAACATTATTACAAGGTTATCGAAGATGAAGCTCCCAATCATTATGATCTGATGAATATGGGGCATGTTCAGTGGGTTTTAGGCCATACGCAAAACGCGGTGGATTATTACATCAGGAGCATCCGCGCTGAAGGCAATTCCCTGAAGCGATTTCTGATAGGTTTTGAGGAAGACAAAACGCATTTGGTAGCCAATGGGGTGAAACCGGAGATTATTCCGCTGGTGATAGACTATATGCGATATCAGCTTAGCAAGCATTAATCCAGTTCTTGTGACGGGTCCCAAAAATGTTTTTCAAAGTTCATGATCTGATCATTTTTGACTTCCATGCCTTCATTTTCAAGCAATTGTTGCATGAGTTCAGGGGTTTGAAAATGGTTCTTACCTGTAAGCAATCCGTTTCGATTAACTACACGGTGTGCCGGGATTTGGACTGCCTGACTGTGAGAGGCGTTCATAGCCCAACCTACCATGCGGGCTGCGCCTTTTGAGCCTAAATAATTTGCTATTGCACCGTATGTGGTAACGCGGCCGTAGGGAACCTTCAGCACAATATCATACACTTTGGCAAAGAAACTATCACGGTTTTTTGTCATGATGAAGGGTTTAGTGAAAAGCGGAGATATTTGATTTTTTTGTTTTCCTCAAGCCACTTTCTTTCATAATAGGTTTGCAGTGTAGTAGCGTCCTCATTGGCCTCTGGTTCACTGTAAAGGTCGGCCGTAGAATAATGCAGGCGATGATTGTTTTCATGAATGGTTTCTATGGTAAACTCATACATGAGCGTGCTGTCTGTTTTCAGGTGAACCGGTCCCTCATTTTTCAGGACTTTTTCATAAAGGGTTAAAAAACGTGCGGAAGTCATGCGTTTTTTGGCTCTTCTTTTTTTGGGGAAAGGATCGGGGAATGTAATCCAGAACTCATCAATCTCATTTTCTTCAAAAGCATATAAGATATGTTCAATCTGAATGCGGAGAAAAGCGATGTTCTGAAGCTCTTTCTCTGTGGCTTCGCGAGCGCCTTTCAGGAGGCGATCGCCTTTTATGTCTATAGCAATGAAGTTTTTGTCAGGATATTTGGCGGCCAGCATCAGGCTGGTTTCGCCCTTTCCGGCTCCCAGCTCTACGATAATCGGATTTTTATTACCGAAAAAAGCATTTTTCCATCGGCCTCTCATTTCGTAGCCCCCGAATAATGTTTGACGGTCGGGCTGCAGAATATTGGAAAACTGTAAGGTTTGTTCGTATTTTTTCAGCTTGTTTTTTCCCACCAGAACTAAGTTTTAGCCCGCAAAAATAAAATAAAAACCCAAAAAAGCGTAATGTTATTTTGCCAGCAGCCAGGCATCAGGATAATCTTCGCGCCTGATAAAGTTAAGTTTTTCTATGGCGCGGCTGCGCGAATTTTCTTTTAAGGCAGCAACCCGGTGATATCCCTGGGAATTTTCATCAACGACCAATGGAGAAAATCCAAACTGCTCTAACTTTCTGATGTGTTGCTGTGCGTTTTTGCTGTTTTTAAATGAACCTGTGATGATAAAATAACCCTGGGGTTCATACTGATTTTCTTTTTTCGGCGCTTCCTCCTCGGTGTTTTCCTCACTGAAATCTTCTGTTGAGGATTTGGTCTGTTCTGAGACTATATTTTTTGTGTTATCCAACTGGCTCAGGCTTTCTGAAGAAGAGGGCAGAAATGAAGAATGGTTTGTTTCAAAAGGCGTAGCTTTTTTTCCTCTTTCTTCAGCTATTTGTTCTGCTTCTTCCAGTGTGAGTGATTCCGGTTTTGCTTCATTTGTGATGGGGGCCAGATATTTAGCATATTCTTTATATTGCTGCTTTATCATGTCTTTATTCAGGAAACCCCATATTCCCAGAGCGGCTAAAGGCACAAGCACTGCAGCCCACTTCAGGCCTTTGAGCCAGCGACGGCTCTGCGGAAGCGATTCATTGTCTTTTGGTGTTCTGCGATAGTGCGGTATTTCATTGAGCCTGTGGATAACCGGAAAATGAAATGAAGTAAGACCGAAGGCTTGCGGGAGGTAATTGATTTCGGTGTCCTGTTCAAACTGAATGCTTCCGTTTTCATCTTTAAAAAGCAAACCAATTCCCCGGAAACGGACTTTCTTTTCCGCGTCCATTTCTTTGTTGCATGAGGATGCGAATCTTCGGATTACATTCATGGCAGCTTCATAGCTGATGTTTTCACTACTGGCTATAAAATTGGCCAGAATGCCGTCGTTGCTCTTTAGCCGGCTGTTAAAAAGAATTTTTTTGCATGGAGGGTGAAAAAGGTTTTTTTCCCGGTCAATATATGCAGACTCATAGCTGGATACAAACCCTCCAAAACCGGGAATGATCACGCAATCATGGTCGTACAATAATTCTGATATATATTTCATTTCCATCCCTTTAATCATGACGAAGATAATTCAAATTCTGATACAATCAAACATTTACTGTGGCTTATTATTTTGTTTTTGGGTAATCCTTACAATATCATCATAAGTATCTATTCCTTGCGTATCAGTTTCTGTCAGGTCAACATGTATTTTAAAACCATGTTCAAGCCATCTTAGTTGCTCCAGCGCTTCTGCTTGTTCCAGCATCCCGTAAGGTAGTTTTACCAACTGCTTCAGAACACTTGTCCGGTAGCCGTAAATTCCTATATGCTTGTAAAAAGCCGTTTCAGAATTCGATGCTTCCAAATTCTTTTCCCGCAGAAATGGAATCGCAGCCCTGCTAAAATATAAAGCCTCGTTGTTCTTGTTTTTTATTGCCTTTACGATATTCGGATCATTTCGTTGCGTTTTATCTGTAATAGTTTTCAACAATGTTCCGATTTGCACTTGTTTTTTCAAAAACAAATCTGCTACCTGCTTTATTTGCACCGGGTCAATATAAGGTTCATCGCCTTGTATATTCACTACCACATCAAACGCATTACCTTTTTTTTCTTCTTTGATAAGCGCTTCATGGCATCGCTCTGTTCCAGAACGATGCTTTTCCGATGTCATAACAACTTTTCCTCCAAAATCAGTAACATGGTTGTAAATAACCTGGTTGTCAGTAGCTATTATCACTGAGCTAAGCAATTTGCATTTGCCGGCTTGTTCATAAACCCGCTGAATCATGCTTTTCCCTTCAATCATAGCCAAAGGTTTTCCGGGAAACCTTGAAGAATCATATCTGGAAGGAATGATGCCTGCAATGTTCATGGTTTTTTCGTTTTTGATAATATGTGCAATAATCAACAGCTTTTGCTCATTAGCCTCTGACGAAGTTTTGAAGCAGAAGGCTGTTTAAAAAAGTCCGTGAATTTCAGCGTTTATTTTTTCTATGATTGTGCCTAAATCTTCACGGTTGTTTTTAAAATCAATATGGTCTGCATCAATAATGAGCAAGTTGCCGATATTGTAGTTGGCAATCCAGGTTTCGTAACGCTCATTAAGCTTTTTCAGGTAATCAATACGGATTGAGTTTTCATATTCACGTCCGCGCTCCTGAATTTTGCTGACAAGTGTGGAAACTGAACTGCGAAGGTAAATTAGTAAATCGGGTGGCTCTATCAGGCTGCTCATTAGTTCAAACAACGATTTGTAGTTGTCAAAATCACGGGTAGTCATTAAGCTCATCTCGTGGAGGTTAGGGGCGAAGATATGAGCATCTTCATAAATAGTGCGATCTTGAATTACATCTTTGCCGCTGTTTTTGATTTGTAAAACCTGCCTGAATCGGCTGTTCAGGAAATAGACCTGCAGGTTGAAAGACCATCGCTGCATGTCTTCATAAAAACTTTCGAGGTATGGGTTTTTGTCAATGTCTTCATAACGGGCTTCCCAACCGTAATATTTAGCCAGCAGGCTTGTGAGCGTGGTTTTTCCAGCGCCAATGTTTCCGGCAACACCTATATGCATGATTTTTTATTATTGATGAACAGGCAAAAGTACGATCAAATATGCATAATTTAAAGCTACCTGTTTGCAAATTCATGTACAATATTAGCCTCCAGATTTTTGCATCTTCAGGATTGCGTCTACATAGTATCGTGTATTGTAGAGACGGGGTACTTTGTTTTGGCCACCCAGTTTGCCTTTTTCTCTGAGCCAATTATAAAACGTGTTTTTGGGCATACTTCTTACCAAAGGTTCCCTGAGCACCATGTCGTTATATCTTTTGGCCTCATAATCTGAATTGGCATTCTTTAAAGCGGAATCAAAAGTTTGAGTAAAGAAGTCTAAATCAGTTGGCGCTGTTTCAAACTCAATGAGCCATTCATGACCTGCATTCTGGTTGTTGCCAAAATAAATTGGCGCAGCAGTGTAATCATTAATGCTTGCTCCGGTTTTTTGGCAGGCTATAGCAAGCGCCTTCTCAGCATTATCAACAATCAGCTCTTCACCTACAGCATTAATAAAGCTCTTAGTTCGCCCGGTGATTTTTATACGGTATGGCCACAAAGATGTAAACGTAACCGTATCTCCTATCATATAGCGCCACAGGCCTCCATTTGTAGTAATAACCATCGCATAGTTCTTGCCTTTTTCTACTTCTTCAAGCGTTATGGTTTTCGGGTCTTTTTTGTGGAGCTCTTCCATAGGCAGGAACTCATAATAAATGCCATAATCAAGCATCAGAAGCATTTCGTTAGAGTCTGGTTGGTCCTGAATAGCAAAAAAACCTTCAGAGGCATTATAGGTTTCCATGTAATTGATACTTCCCTCAGGAATATATTTTTTATATTGCGTAATGTAGGGTTCAAAACTAACGCCACCATGGAAAAAGACTTCCAGATTGGGCCATACCTCTTTTAAGTTCGTTGTTCCTTTTAGCTCTAATATTCTTTTGATTAATACTAAAGTCCAGGATGGCACACCGGATATGCTGGTAACATTATGCTCCATGGTTTCGTGTGCCATTTTTTCTATTTTGCTTTCCCACTCATCCATCAGCGCGATGCTTCGGTTTGGCGTTTTCTTCAACTGAACCCAAAAAGGCATATTCTGAATCAAAATAGCAGATAAGTCACCGTCGTAATAAGAGGAGTTATTGACTTCTGTAATGTTCTGACTCCCACCCATCACAAGGCCTTTTCCGTCAAAAATGGTTGCATCGGGGTGGTTGTGGTAGTATATCGAGAGCAGGTCTTTTCCGGCTTTGTAGTGGCAATCTTCAAGCGCTTCATCGCTGATAGGAATAAACTTGCTTTTATCGCTGGTTGTACCTGACGACTTGGCGAAAAACCGAATCTCTGAACCCCATAAAATGTTTTGTTCTCCATTTCGTGTTCTTTCTATATCGTTCTTTAAGTCTTCATAATCGCTTAATGGAACCTGTCGTCTGAAATCATCAGCGTCATTCATGCCGGCAAAATTATATTTCCGGCCCCATTCGGTATTTTCTGAACTGCTGAGAAGCTGTTTTAACCATTCGTTTTGCACCTCGTGAGGAAATTTCCTGAAAAGGTCTATCTGATGAATGCGTTTTTTAATAAACCATGATATAAATGAATTTACAAATGCCATATGTTTTGTTGTGATTAATGAAGCTCCAAAATTATAACAATCTTTTAAAAACAGACGTTGAAATAGAAATACCGTAGTGTTTTTAGCTACTATATTTTTTTGCATGCTATATTTGTGTTCTAAAATGATAATATGTTAGCTTTTCCCGGAACTAAAATAAACCTCGGGCTTTCGGTAAAACGAAAGCGCAATGATGGTTTTCATGAACTGGAAACGGTTTTTTATCCGCTTCGGTTTTCTGATGTGCTTGAAGCCGTGCCCTCAGATGTTTTTAGCTTTCAGACCTCAGGGATTCAGGTGCCCGGAGACTGGCATAATAACCTGGTTGTAAAAGCGTATGAAAAAATACGCTCACAATATAAAACCGGATGCGTTAAAATTCACCTTCATAAGTTAGTGCCACCGGGTACAGGCCTGGGCGGAGGTTCTGCTGATGCTGCTGCTATGCTGCTGCTGATGAATGAAATTGCCGGACTGAATCTTGAGCGTAAGAATCTGGAAGCAATAGCCTCAGAGCTGGGTTCTGATTGTCCTTTTTTTATACACCCTAAACCATCAATAGCTACAGGCCGCGGAGACAACCTAACGCCTTTATCGGTATCTTTGAAAGGATATTTTCTTGTTTTGGTTTTGCCAGACATTTCTATAAGCACGGTTGAAGCTTACAAATACGTTCATCCTAAAGAGCCTCTGCATACCCCTTCAGAAATAATCCAGAAACCCATAGAGACATGGAAAGGTAAGTTGGTAAATGATTTTGAAGAGCTTCCGGTTGTGCCTGAAGAAATTCGTGAAATTAAAGCACAGCTTTACGAAAAAGGGGCTTTATATGCATCACTAAGTGGCAGCGGCTCTGCTGTCTTCGGGATTTTTAATCAAAAGCAGAATGTGGACGATATCAGGAAAAAATATCCTGTTCATGTACAAATGCTTGAATAAGATGATGATATAAATCTACTTAGCGTCTGTCTATAAAATTGTCAAAATTCCATCCCGAAGTCTCGGGACCAAATCCCAAATAATCTATAATTTTCAAATCAACAATATAATATATTGCTTTGAATTTCTAATATTGGATTTTGATATTTATTTGTAATTTGAAATTTATCATGTGGTGCTTTAGTTGCAAGAATTTTTAAGTCATAGACGAACTCTACTTAGGCGCGTTTCTAATCAGAATAAAACTGATCAGTCCATAGATAAAATTGGGTATCCACACGGCAACAATTGGTTCAAGGTTGCCATTGGCACTGAATACCGTACTGATTTGCATAAATAAGATATAAGAGAATGTAAGCGTAAGCCCAATTCCCAGGTGGACGCCGATACCTCCCCGTACTTTTCTGCTCGATATGGCAACACCGATCAGCGTAAGTATGATGTTGGCAAAAGGAAAAGCGATGCGTCCGTGCTTTTCAATTTCATATTCCAGAACGTTGCTGGAGCCTTTAAGTTTTTCCTTTTCTATAAAGTTCCTGAGTTCCCACCAGTTCATGGTTTTCAGATCGTCGAGGTTAATCACAAAGTCTTCAGGCGTTAATGCAATTGTTGTGTCAGTTTTGTTGCCTTTTGTGATGACCTCATTTTTACCGTCAATAGTGCGCATTGTCCAATTGTTAAGCGTCCAGGATTCTGAGGCGGAATCCCATTGTGCATAATCTGCTTTGAGTTTCGATACCAGTTCGCCATCTTCAAATTTTTCTAAAGTAAAGCGTCGTCCTAAATCGCGGCTGGCGTTGTAAGTTTCTACATAGGCATGTGTGCCGGGCGCGATTTGCATATGAATATCTCTGTTTTTCACCTCTTTGCCGCTTGTTTTAAGATAGGTCCACTGAAAATCCATCATGATCTCATTGGTTTCGGGGATCACAAAATTACCCAGGGTAAAGGAGACAAGCCCTATAAAGGATGATGATATCAAAAATGGGCGCAACATCCTCCTAAAACTAATACCGCTGCTGAGTATGGCAATGATTTCAGTGTTGAATGCCATTTTGGATGTGAAAAAGATGACCGTTATGAAAGTAAACAGGGCGCTGAAAAGGTTAATAAAATAAGGAAGAAAATTGAGGTAATAGTTAAAAATGATTGCATCTAAAGGGGCATTGTTCTCAACAAACTCATCAATTTTTTCAGAGATATCAAAAATAATAATGATAATCGCCAACATAGTGATGGCGTAGACAAACGTTCCGAGAAACTTTTTTATGATGTAAATGTCTATTTTCTTCATTCCGGACTCCGGTTACAGCCTTCTTTTAAGTTTCGGTATCATTTTATTTTTCCATGATGCAAAGTTATCTGTTAATATTTGTTTTCGGGCTTCCTCTACCAGCCAAAGATAAAACGCAATATTATGTAAGCTGCTTATCATACCACCCAGATATTCTTTTGCTACAAATAAATGCCTTAAGTAGGCCCTTGAATATTGATGGTCTACAAACGAAGTGCCATTTGGATCAACCGGCGTAAAATCCTTTTCCCATTTCTTGTTTTTGATATTAATGATCCCCTCGGCTGTAAACAGCATACCGTTGCGCCCGTTTCGTGTAGGCATTACACAGTCGAACTGGTCAATACCCACCGCGATGCCCTCAAGGATATTCTCCGGTGTGCCAACGCCCATAAGATAACGTGGTTTATCCTGTGGGAGTATATCGCAAACCAGCTCACTGATTTCATACATCATTTCATGAGGTTCACCTACAGCAAGTCCGCCAATGGCATTTCCACCGGCATTTTTTTTCGCTACGTATTCTGCTGATGCTTTTCTTAAATCATGATACGTGCTGCCCTGAACAATGGGGTAGAGGGTTTGATTATGGCCGTAAAGCGGTTCGGTGTCCCGGAATTGCGTTATGCAACGGTCAAGCCACCTATGGGTGAGGTCCATAGATTTTTTAGCATATTCATAATCACAAGGATAAGGTGTGCACTCATCAAATGCCATCATGATATCTGCCCCGATGATGCGTTGTGTCTCAATCACGTTTTCAGGTGTAAACTGGTGGTAAGAACCGTCGATGTGCGATTGAAACCTGACGCCCTGTTCAGACATCTTGCGGCGCTGCGACAAAGAATAGACCTGGTATCCGCCGCTGTCTGTCAATATTGGGCGGTCCCATCCCATAAAACGGTGAAGGCCGCCGGCTTCTCTTAGAATTTCCAGCCCGGGCCGTAAAAAGAGGTGATAGGTATTACCCAGAATAATTTGCGCACGGGCATCCCCACTTACATCGCGGGTGTGGATGGCTTTTACCGTACCTGCCGTGCCCACAGGCATAAATATGGGTGTTTCTATCGTGCCGTTATCGGTTGTGATAATGCCCGCACGGGCTTTTGAATGTTCGTCTGTTTTAACGTGTTGAAACTTCATATATTTAAAAAGTGGTCAAAGATACGGTTTATTCATTTTCTTTGGATAATTTTGCTTCAGATTTGAAAAATATGGAGCCTCTCATCGTAACGTTGATCTTTGGTTTTTTTGCACTGGCATGGTTGGTGCAGATGTTTTATTATGGTTACATCTTTAGCCGGATGGCTTTTGCAAAACCAAACGTATCTGAGAACAAAAACCCGAATCCGGTTTCTGTGGTTGTTTGTGCCCGCAATGAAGCACAAAACCTGAGGAAATTCTTACCCCGAATTCTTGAGCAGGATTATCCTGATTTTGAGGTGCTGGTGGTTGATGATTTTTCATCAGATGATACAGGCAAAGTGCTGAAAGCGTTTCAGGAAGAATATTCGCATCTGAGGATATTTACCTTATCGCAGCATCTGAATTTTTTTAAGGGGAAAAAGTTCCCGCTGTCATTGGGAATTAAATCGGCTGAACATAATCGATTGTTGCTGACCGATGCGGATTGTTATCCGAAAAGCAACAAATGGATAAGCGAGATGATGAAGCATTATGATGAAAATGCAGAAACTGAAATGGTTTTGGGTTATGGCGCTTATGAAAAGCGGAAAGGATTGCTTAATGCCCTGGTTCGTTATGAAACACTGAAAACAGCGCTGCAGTATTTTTCATATGCCATGGCAGGATATCCATATATGGGAACGGGTCGTAATTTATCATACACAAAACAGCTTTTTTTCAGGGTTGGCGGATTCGTCTCTCATTACAATATCCCTTCCGGGGATGATGACTTGTTTGTGAATAAAGCGGCCGTAGAAACAAACGTGGCGCTGGCCTATACAAAAGAAAGCCACACGATATCACAGCCGAAATCAACATTCGCTGCCTGGTTCAGGCAAAAAAGCAGGCACATTACAACCGGCAAATACTACAAAAAATCACATAAAATCTGGTTGGGAGTGGATAAAATTTCCAAAACCGCATTTTATGTGTTGTTTGTTTTGCTGATGGTTTTTCCTCCTGCAGAACCCTTGAACTGGTTTGTACTTGGGGCTTTTGCCCTGATGATGTTCGTGCAGGTTTTTATCACACAAAAGGTGGCTTATAAACTTGATGAAAAGAATGTTGGGTGGTGGGCACCGCTACTTGAATTATTTTTTGTAATTTTTGAGCCTTTTTGGATGTTAACGAGCATAATGAGTAAAAAGAATCAATGGAAGTAAATCCGAATCTTACGGAAAATGCAAAAAAGGATTACCATCTGGTGATCAGGGCAGTTGAGAAAAACGATCAACATGCTTATGCGGATTTGATGAACCGGTACCGGGAACCGGTTTATTTCATGATTCTGAAAATGACCAACAGTCCGGCAGATGCCGAAGATTTAACTATCGAAGCTTTCGGCAAAGCCTTTAAAAACCTGCCTTATTACTCTTCTCAATATGCTTTCAGTACCTGGCTTTTTCGCATCGCTTCAAACAATTGCATTGATTATCTGCGAAAAAAGCAACGTTCGGCCGTTTTTATTGATGAGGATGCAGAAGGAAATATTGAATACCTTGAGCGTTCATTAGCCGAAGACAATCCCAGCCCTGAAGATTACATCATAAAAAAGGAGCGTTTGCAGAAAATACAGGTTGTGATAGAAAAACTTAAACCACACTATCGTAAGCTGGTGCATCTGCGATATTTTAAAGAATATTCCTATGAAGAAATTGCAGAGCAACTGCAAATCCCGATAGGTACGGTCAAAGCCAAACTATTCAGGGCCCGTGAGTTTTTGCAGAACCTGATGGAGGAGTAGCTTACAACATTTCTTTTTGTATTTTCATGCTTAATTTGCAGCTCTTTTCAGGAGTCTGTGATGTTTTGTTCGTAGCGGTTTAAAGCCAGCTTGGCTTGTTGCCTTCCATAATCAATGAGCTCCTGTGCTCTGTAAAAACCAAACGTATCACTGGAATAGCGTGAGATATTCACTACTACCTCAGGTCTGTGTTGTTTGATATATAAGTCTGTTACTTTTTCCTGTAAAACCCACAGGCTACTGGTAATCAAATCAAAAAAACCAAGTTGCTTCGGTTTCTTTTCTTCTTTATGGTTGAAAAACCCGGGCCATTTTTCATTAATGAAATCTCTGATTTTATTGTATTTATGCTTTTCTTCTTCTTTCAATTGTGCAGATTTCCCAGGGTTTTCATAGGGCCCCGGATGGTTGAGGTTTACACCCACAATGATGTCTCCTTCATGTCTTTTAACACGGTCAACCGGAAAAGGATTGATTATTCCACCGTCTACAATTTCTATGTCATCTCTCTGATAAGGGGCCATCACTGTAGGTATAGCTATAGAAGCTCTTATAGCTTCGTAAAGGCTTCCTTGCTCAAAAACCACTTCACGGTGATTTGTAATATCTGTTCCGAGTATTGTAATCGGTATGCTGAGGTCTTCAATGTTGTAGTCAGGAAAAATTTCTTTCATGGCTGTAAGCACTTTTTCGCCGCGGATAAATCCCCGGGTACTTACCATGAAATCCATAAGTTTAATAATGTCAATACGCTCAAAGCTGCTAATCCACTTTTTGTAGGCTTCAAGACCGCCTGAAGCATATGCGCCGCCAACTACCGAGCCGATGGAACTGCCTGAAACAGATGTAATCTGGTATCCCCGGCTTAACAATTCCTCTATGACTCCGATGTGTGCCATTCCTCTGGCACCACCACTTGAGAGCACTAAAGCAACTTTTTTACTTTTCATAATTCGCTGCAAATTTTAGAAGTTCTTGTAATGTCGTTTCTTTGATTCTATCTACATATTGGTTTTCATCAAAACAAACGGATAAAAAATAGCCATTGTCTATCATTTTATGAAATAACCTGATATTTTTTTGAATGCCGTCAGAATCATAGACTTCAAAAATATTGGATTGCTTGCTTTCCTTTACGGTGAATGTGTTGAGCGCCTCAGTAAGCCCACTGCCACTGTATTTCAGATATGCTTCCTTAAGGCTCCATAATCTTGTAAAATCGTTATCTGGATTGCCGGAACCGCGTAGAAGATCGATTTCTGCATCTGAAAAGAAACGACGTGCTACCCGCATTTTATTATGGCGTAATTTCTCAATGTCAACTCCTATATTATTTTTTGACAAAGCTAAGGCTACATAATTACCGGAATGGGAGATATTAAACTCTATCTGATGATGAGCAAGATAAGGTTTTCCGTGTTTTGAGCTCAAAAATGGCGTATCCGGATAAAATCCGGTATGTTTTTTAATGGCAACACGGCTGAGAATTTCACCGGCCAGGTGCCGCAACTGGTCTGCCGGGTTTTTGTACTGCGAAGTTTTCTCAATTACTTCATCCGGAAGCATAGGTTTAAAAGCCCGTAAAAGCGTGTTTAAGTCAGTATGATGAATTTTGAGTAAATCAACTTGTATCATCTCATGATGCTTCATTTTGTTCTTCAGCATGTTTTATGACGTCAGAGAATACCCTGAAGAAGTTTCCACTCCAAATCTTTTGGATATCTTCATAAGAATACCCTCTCCGGATAAGCTCTACCGTAATGTTTTTTAGTTCAGACCCGTCATAAACACCGTTGAGTGCGCCGCCTCCGTCAAAGTCGGTACCGATGCCCACATGGTCAATGCCAGCCACTTCTGCAATATGATCAATGTGGTCTGCTAAATCAGTCAGATGTGCCATTGGCGCCGGGTATTTCTGATTTATCTCCTGCCATTGACGTCGAGCGGCCGCTTGCTCTTCCTCGGTTAAATCATCAAAACCATTAAATTTCTTCCTGAGCAACCTCATGGCAGAGTCTCTTTCAGGGTCAGGCGGCATATCCTTAACATAATCGCTAAGCACGCATACCTGAACCACGCCGTTGTTTTTGGCTATGGCTTTTAACATATCGTCTGATAAGTTCCTGGGATGATCGCGTAAAGCCCTTGCATTTGAATGTGAAGCAATCACAGGAGTTTGAGATATTTGGATTACATCATAAAACGCTGAATCAGAAATATGGCTTACATCTATCATAACGCCCAGCCGGTTCATCTCTTTAACTACATTTTCTCCAAAATCGCTCAGGCCGCCATGTTCGAGGGTGTCGGTGGAGCTGTCGCAAATTTCGTTGTTTTTGGTGTGCGATAGGGTAATGTAACGCACGCCGCGCTTATAAAATTCTTCAATTCTTTTTATGTCGCGATTGAGTGGATATCCATTTTCCATGCCGATATACAAGGCCTTTTTCCCCTCGTTTTTCAGACGACTGGCATCTTGTGGCGTTGTGGCTATTTCTGCTTTTTCGGAATGCCTTGAGGCGACAGTTTCAATAGAGTCAATAATCCGGTGGGCGCGCAGGTATGCTTTTTGATGGCCTTCCGGTGTGCGCTTTCCTTGCCCTACAAAAGCTGCAAGGAAAACAGCGTCAAGGCCGCCTTCCTCCATACGGGGTAAATCAATTTTATTGCTGCTTTTACCCGGGTGATGACGCTCACCAAAGTTATAGTCTTCGCTTAAAAACCATAAAGGCGTATCGGTATGAGAATCTACAGTTACAAATGAGCGGTGATACTCTTCCGCTTTTTGAATCAGGTTTTCGTAGTTGTCTTGGGATTGGCCGCTAATAGCAAAAAAGAGCACAATCCATGAGAATATTATCTGAAATCGCATTGGCTTTTGAATTTTGTCCAATGCAAAGATATTATTGCAATTGGTATGCAGCTACAGTATTGTTAAAAAATGTGGGCACAACCAGCAATTTTTTTGAGGGTACGTATTCAAAATCCGCAGCCTGTATATCATCATCTGCTGTTGAAAAAAGCAATTCTGCTTCACCTGAAGCATTTACTTTATGAACGTTTCCAGTCCAGTCTGAGGTGATGTAAGTGTTAGAATCATAAAACTTAAGCCCGTCAATACCGCCTACAGCAGTCTCAATTTTTTGAGTTTCATGGGTTTTTGTATGGATTTTCAGTATATAATTCTCATTGCCATTAATTAACCATTTGCCTGATGTCAGCATGCCATTGGGTTTTTTCAGTCCCTCATTTTTAAATACCTGTACTTTATTGTTATTCAGGCTATAAATTACATTTTCTGCCATGTCGCTGATGTAAACGGTGCCGTCAATCACTTCCATATCATTAAGGAAAGACGCTGTTTCTACGTCATAATATTTTACAATTTCGCCTTTATCAAGGTCTATTTTTGCAATACGATCTATATCGGTCACATATAAATGGCCGTGAGCCTTTACCATACCTTTGGGGGCATGCAGGCCTTTCACCCATTTCTTTTTCAAAATATTTCCCTCTGTGCCGAGCTTGCTTATGAACCCGTTATCGTCTTTATCCGTAGGCTTTCCGTTGATATTGCTTATATAAAACACATCGTTTTCACCATCATACAGCACAGATTCAGGGGTTATTAAACCTTCAGTTTCCCATGTTTTTTCAGGTTGCGCAGTTGCCTGAAAAGCAAAAGAAACAATTAAGCTGACAGTAAGTACCGTTAATTTCATCATAACATTATAATTTTGATTTGATGATACTTATACACTACCATACAGGGTTTTGTTCATTTTATATTTTTTGAGCAACAAAACGTATGGTATGTGCTTTTCCGTCGTGATGTTTGCCTTCTTCCAGGTATCGCAATTCGGAATTATTTGTGATGATACGCATGTTTTTAAAATCTTCTCTCAGAATTTCCGCAGTATAGAGCATATCCGGGTTTTTGGGGCCGCCGCTGGCCAATGGGAGCTGTTTTTTGTCAAACACTTCAGCTACTATCAAACCTCCTTTTTTCAGGGCGTCAACAAATTTCTGATGAACCTGATAACGTATATCCGGAGCAAGATGCAGAAAGGTCATAAAAAGAGCATCGTATTCATTTTCAGGAAAATCAGCATGCTCAAGGTCAGCTATATGGTATTGAATTCTGACGTTGTTCTCATTGGCAAGCTTTAAGGCTTTTTTACGGGCTTCTTCACTGTAGTCATAACATTCGCACTCCCAATTCATACGCGCCGCATAAACGGCATTACGACCTTCGCCTTCCGCCGGAAAGAGCGCTTTGCCGGGCTTCATCATCTCGATTTGCTCTTTCACAAAGTAGTTTGGTACTCGCCCGTAAATATATTCGCTATTACCAAATCTCTCTTCCCAAAATTTTTTCATCTGCTTTTTGTCTGAAAAACGTTCTTAGCCCGGGATTGTTGAAATTGAAGCTCTAAATCCGGTATATTTAATAGGATGACTCTGTTTAAAAGTGTATTTTTGTAGCGCTATTGTTGACAATAATGCTAAAATTATCTACATATGACTGATAAAGAAAAATTCAAGGAAGCAATTCTGGAAGGAATTCCTGATGATTTACCCGGAAAAGCGGAGTATGATCCGGATATAAATCATGCTCCGGTACGTAAAGAGATACTCACTCCCGAAGAAAAAAGGCTTGCGGTAGAGAATGCGCTACGTTACTTTCCAGCGAAACACCATGATGTTTTGGCTAAAGAGTTTGCTGAAGAGCTAAAAAAATTCGGACGGATATACATGTACCGGTTCCGGCCTGAATATACTATCAAAGCGAGAAATATTGATGATTTTCCTTACCATTCCAGGCAAGCTGCCGCTATTATGCTTATGATAAGCAACAACCTGGATGATGCCGTAGCCCAGCATCCTCATGAGCTGATTACTTATGGTGGCAATGGGGCTGTGTTTCAGAACTGGGCGCAATATCGCCTTACGATGAAATATCTTGCCGAAATGACCGATAAACAAACACTTGTGATGTACTCAGGTCATCCTATGGGTTTGTTTCCTTCGCACAAAGATGCTCCACGGGTGGTAGTCACAAATGGCATGGTTATTCCCAACTATTCTAAGCCCGATGACTGGGAGCGCTTTAATGCTTTAGGCGTGTCGCAATATGGCCAAATGACAGCAGGTTCGTACATGTACATCGGGCCGCAAGGCATTGTACATGGAACAACCATTACCGTACTAAATGCAGGCCGGATGGTTGCTGCTCATGGAGAAGGCCTTGAAGGAAAGCTTTTTGTTACCGCTGGTTTGGGAGGTATGAGCGGAGCTCAACCAAAAGCAGCTAATATAGCAGGTGTAGTTAGCATTACGGCCGAAGTAAATCCAAAGGCAGCTCACAAACGCCATGAGCAAGGCTGGGTTGATGAGATACTGGAAGATGTTGATGCTGTTATTGATTCTGCAGAAGCATGGAGGGTAAAAAAGAAACCTCATTCAATAGCGTATTTAGGCAATATTGTGGATTTATGGGAGCGTTTGGCTGAACGTGGTATTAAAGTGGATTTGGGTTCAGACCAAACTTCATTGCATAACCCATACGCAGGAGGATATTACCCCGCCGGGCTCTCTTATGAAGCTTCGAATAAGATGATGGCCGAAGACCCGGCGCAATTCAAAGAATATGTGCATAAGTCGTTGAAGCGTCATGTTGATGCTGTCAATAGATTAACGGCTGATGGCATGTATTTTTTTGACTATGGAAATGCATTTCTGCTTGAAGCCTCCAGGGCGGGTGCAGATATTATGGATGAGCAGGGAAAGGATTTCAGGTATCCCAGTTATGTTCAGGATATCATGGGGCCTATGTGTTTTGATTATGGTTTTGGACCGTTTAGATGGGTTTGTGCTTCTAATGAAGAAGCTGACCTTGACAAAACGGATAAAATTGCTGCAGAAGTTTTGGAGGAACTGGCAGCAGAGGCGCCACCTGAAATCACCCAGCAGATGGAAGATAACATCCGCTGGATCAGACAAGCTAAAGAAAACAGGCTGGTCGTAGGATCTCAGGCGCGGATTCTTTATGCGGATGCCGAGGGGCGGATGAAAATAGCCGAGGCCTTTAACAAAGCAGTAGAAAACGGAGAACTCTCAGCCCCGGTTATTCTGGGTAGAGACCACCATGATGTTTCCGGAACGGATTCGCCTTTTCGGGAAACATCAAATATTTACGACGGCTCTAAGTTTACAGCCGATATGGCCATCCAGAATGTGATTGGCGATGCTTTCCGCGGCGCTACCTGGGTTTCAATACACAATGGCGGCGGCGTTGGCTGGGGTGAAGTTATAAACGGTGGATTCGGCATGGTGCTCGATGGTTCTGAAGATGCAGACCGCAGACTTAAAATGATGCTGCACTGGGATGTAAACAACGGCATAAGCCGGAGAAGCTGGGCCCGGAATAAAGGAGCGGTTTTTGCCGCCAAAAGAGCGATGCAGAAAGAACCTCAGATGAAGGTTACATTGCCTGAGATGGTAGATAAAAAGATTATTGATAACCTGTTTTAGAGGATGCTGAAGCCTGCATAAAGCCTTAGAATTTCAAGGTTATGCAGGCTTTATTAAAATTATTCTCCAACAATTTCAAAACTTCTGGATATCGAGTTGCCGTTTTTGTCGGTAATGGTAAGTACGTGGTTGCCGTATTCCGGATGCACCGCTATCTGATGTTCTCCTGTGGTTTGACCTGCATACTCCTGGTCAATAAACCAAAACAGTGTGGAGCTGACGTCGCGATGAGCCACTTTCAAAACCACATTTCCAATATCGCCGCTCATTTCTGTGGGGATAAATATCCTGGACTGCTCTTCAGGGTAAATGATTTCCATAACCTTATCATCACCATATGGTTTACAATCAGGGCTAAACTCCGGAAGGGGCGGATAAGAAGGGTTGGATTGCCTTTGATAGTAGTCCATGGCAGGGGGTAACAAAAACCACGATTTATGTATGATTTTTTGGGAAGGGTAACAAGAAGCATCCACGCGGTAAGTTTGAGTGCTGTCTAAATGGATTGTTTGGTGATACGGACACGACGCACTCCGGATACCGTTTTCCGGGATCAAAACGGTATCAACAGGATGGCAGTGAGGCCCGGCTAAGTGGCCGCTCTTGCTACAGACAGCAGCCTCAATTTGCTCTCCCCAGGGGCGTTGAAACCAGGTTGTGGGAGGCAACATCCTGAACAGGTCCATCATCAAAGGCGCTGCGGCTGATAGTCCGGTTAGCCCGGGACGGCCTTCGCCATCTGCATTGCCGGCCCATACGGCCACTACATACTCAGGAGTTACGCCTATAGCCCATGCATCCCGAAAACCAAAACTGGTGCCGGTTTTCCAGGCTATCTTCCTTGAAGACGTGAAATATTTCCACCCACTTTCCTGTTCAGGTCGTTCCAGGTGTGTCAAAGCTTGAAACGCTTCATAAATGGCTGAGGCTGAATATAAAGGTGTTTTGTTTCGAAGCGTCGCTGGCTTCTGATTTGTAACATAAACCGGCTTGTGAATATTATCTGAAGAATAGGTTTGCTTATCGTTATAATGGTTCAGAATCCTTGCCATTGAGGCGTAATGGCCTGCCAGTTCGTCCAGTCTGGTTTCGGCTCCTCCCAAAATAAGAGATAAGCCATAATGATTGGCCGGCTTATTGATATTTTGGAAGTCCATTTTTTGAAGCAAATTGTGGAAACGCGAAAGTCCGTATTGCTTTAGCATCCTGACCATCGGAACATTTAGCGAACGGTATAGCACTTCATTTGCGTGTACTACACCATCGTAGCGGTTGCTGAAATTTTTCGGCGAATACCCGTCAAAATTGACCGGGACATCTGCTACCAGCGTTTTGGGTAAAATCAATCCTTCCTGCAACATTGCGGCATATAAAAACGGTTTTAAAACAGAGCCGCTGCTGCGTGGTGCAGAAATCATATTCACCTGATTATCGTGCATATTATCAGGGTTTTTAGTGTTTCCGGCATAAGCCATCACCTCACCGGTTTCTACTTCCAGAAGAATAGCTCCGGCGTTATGGATTTGATTTGACTCTAAACGTTTAAGGTGTGCCTGCATTTCGCGGTTTACTTTTCTTTGCAGCGGTAAACTAAGGGTGCTTTTAATTCGCTGTCCCTTTTTTCCTTCGCTGATAGCTTGATTGAGGAGGTGCGTTGCCTCCTGTGGAAGCGGCATTGGCGCTCCCGGCAAGGGTTCCTCACAAGATAAAACATAAGTAAGCGAGTCTATTATTTCACGTTCTTTGAGGGTTTGCAGCAAGGCATTCCTTTTTCCCAGATATTCGTTCGTGTTTTTGCCGGGGCGTATCAATGAGGGAGCATTAGGCAAGACTGCCAATGCAGCCGTTTGACCCCATGATAGTTTTTGGGGAGGAACCCCAAAATAGCGCCATGCAGCCGCATCCAGTCCTACAATATTTCCCCCGAAAGGGGCATGCGAGGCATACAGTGAAAGGATTTTTCTTTTGCTGTATCGCAATTCGGCACGCAATGCCAGTGCGGACTCTGTTATTTTCTGAAAATAATTCCGCGGTTTTCCTTTTCGCGATAAGCGAATAACCTGCATCGTAAGTGTGCTGGCGCCGCTGACAATTTTCTTTTGTGATATGTTTTCCCTTATAGCGCGAGCAATCGCAAATGGATCGATGCCGGGATGAGAAAAGAAGCGCTTGTCTTCAAAAGCCAATACAGTTTGCACATATTTTTCGGGCAAAGAGTCCTGCTCAGGGAAACGCCATTGCCCATCTTCAGCTATTCGTGCATTTAACAGGCGGCCTTGGTGGTCTTCAAGCACTGTGGATGAAGGAGCATCGAAAAGCGGATCAGGCAAGGAAAAAAAATACCATGCCGCCAATCCTGAAATTGCAATAGCCCAAAGGATACGTTTTATCATCATTCAAAACCGGTTGATAAATGTTTACTCTGCATTTCCGGGTTTCGTAATTTCAATTTGCCTGCCGGGTTCAAAGGCTTGTATGGAATTGTCATACATAGCATTGCAACTGATTCCGGGGAGATAGTATTTCCCGGTATATGTAGCATTTACCTTAAACCGGAATTTTTTGGTTTGATTTCGATTGAGGTCGAAATATGTATAAATGCGATCATCCCGTATATCCTGATAGTCCGGCTGATGAATATCTATTGATTCATCCTGCCAGGAATGTAGGCGTTGATTTCTGATTTCCCACCCTGAAGGCATAATATGAGTTAATGCGAGGTTTTGATAATCTCCCCTCATTCCTGGATGCGTAATCTTAGTTTCCACAATTATATCAGTTCCCTGGATTATCTTTTCTGTTTCCAGCGGATTGCCTTCCATGTCAAAGTATTTGATGTCCATGAACAGGTCATTTCTGATTTTTTCCTCACTTCCCGCCAAGGGAATGCCCTTTTCAAACAAGGAGATGAAAAGTGTTCCTTCGCCATCATTCGTGATCTCGATAGTTCCCTCAGGATTCTTGTAAATGTCCGGGTTGATTCTATATACCGCAGCATCCGTAACGGCTTTTTCAGTGGGTTTTTGGTTTACAGCATAAGCGAAGTTTATGGTTTTGCTGAGGTTCATCTCATCTGTAAATTTAGCTGCAGAAAGGAGAGCAAATGCAGTTTCATGCGTGCTGTACCATTGCTCTTCAGAAAGCATAGAGGCAATATCTCTTAGCAGCTTAGTGCCTCTTTCCCGGTCGTTTATGAGAGCCATAGTTTCAAGAATCATAGCTAAATCACGCAATTCTGAACCAAACGTAGAGGTGGAGTTTTGTTTAGCCTCCGGATTTGTGCTTAGCCGGCCTGTTATTTTTTCAGCAATGCTTTGTTTTCCATCAAGCGCATAAGCAGCAGCTAAGCGCCAGTTTGTTTTTTCACCGGTATTTTCCTGCTCTCTGAGCCTGTTCATGTCTCCTGCCGAGGCTTCACCTCCCAGAGCCATAGTATAAAGCCGGTAGGCCTGATTTAGGTTCTGTTGATTATGCGAGCCATTGGCAATAGTGAAATTTCGTGAAGCTCTCTGCTGATATGAAAGCCATTTTGTAATCAGGTTGTCAGGCACATAAAATCCTTTTTTCTCAGCTTCCAGCAGAAAATGACCTGTATAAGAAGTAGTCCATTCATGAGTTGGGTTCTCCGAGGAAGGCCAGTAGCTAAACCCGCCGTTGTCATTGTGGAATTTACTGATGGCTTGAATGGCAGCATTGATGTTGTCTTGAATTTTTTTCTGATTTTCCGAAGAAAGATTCATCAACGAGGACAAATAGAGTTGTGGAAACGCACCTGAAACGATTTGCTCCAGGCATCCGTGGGGATAGCTTACAAGATAGTCAAGCCGTTTTTCAAGGTTCAGCGGAGCAAGTGCAGAGGCTTCCAGTATGGTGTTATTTGTTCCTTCGATTCCAAAAGTAGCGTAGTCAAGCAAAATAGTTTCTCCGGGGTCAAGTGTTTTTTGCGTTGCCTTAGTTACTGGAGGGCTTGCTGGCACAATATTTAACTCCACACTATACCGGGATGTTTCCTTATCATCTGACGCGGTGACTTCAAAAGTCCCCATTCCGGGCTTTTCCCTGGCCTTTACCCTGAAAGGAACTACTTTTTCACCGGGTTTTTGAAACGTAATCTTTTGCTTGTGGTTTCCTAAAACGGTGAGCGCTTCATTAACGTTAAAGTCTATATTAACATCGCTAACCGACGCATCCATAGCGATTACCGTAACCGGGACATCCATAATGTCGCCTGGTTTCAGTGTGCGTGGGGCTGTGGCTAATGCCATTAAAGGTTTTTTAACCGGAGTGGTCGTTTCAGCGCTGCCGTATTTTTGGTTCTGCGCTGCTACTAACATTGTTCTCACGGATCCTACATAATTTGGCATCCGGAAAGTATGTGTTTGCTGTTTGTTTTGTTCCAGCTTGATAGGACCAAAAAACTTTACAACAGGCTTAAAGCGATTAGCAGACTGGTTTCCGGCATCAGGATCAATTTCTACACCGCCCCCGGGCTTTAGCAGTCCGCTATAACGCCCTGTAAAAGCTCCTAAAACGTCATTATACAGGTCCCATGTTTTCACACCGAGCGCTCTTCGGGCATTAAAATGTGCCCACGGATCAGGAGTAGAAAATGCTGTGATGTCTAATAAGCCTTCATCCACAATTGCCAATGTATACTGCATGGCATGTCCGTTTTTCTCAGATACTGTGATTTCAACTTCCTGTTCAGGGGTTAATTCCCCGGGCATCGTAATTTCAGGTTCCAGGTGCGATTGTGGATTGTCTACAAAAAGAGGCTCAACGCCATACATTCTGATAGGCCGGTCGTTTGCTGTTTGGCTGTGGGGCTGCACCATTGACACAAAAACATAAGCGTTGGGAGCCATCTCAGGGGTAATTTCAAAAGAGTACTCAGTGAACTCCTGCTTGCTGTCAATCCAATCTGAATGGAGGATTTTATTATGGTTTTCAACAGATACAAGAATTCGGTTTTCTTTTGCAGAAGGTATTTTTATTTGGGCAGTTTCTCCCGTTTTAAAGCGATCTTTGTTAAGGCTGAAGGTCAGCATTTCGGCTCCACCGGGAGCCTGGTCTTGTTTGTTTTCCCACCAGCCGGGATAGTCCATCATTACTAACTGTCCGGCACTATGACCACTGCTGGTATCTGTAATGCGAATTAAGAGCCTTCCCCAATAGCGTCCGGATAAGTCTAAAGTATAGTTGCCTTCCCCAGCGACGGTTTTTATGGTGGTTTCCTCCACCAATTCACCATGCTGGTTGGATACAAACCTGGAAAGGTCATCATTATTGCGGTTTTCCCACCACCAATTCCAGTTGATCTTATAGACCTGAACGATGATGTTTCGGCTGGCTTTTTCACCTTTTTCATTGAGTGAAGCTATTGGTATGCGATGTTTTTTCATGGAGCTTAGTGCGCCGTTCCATCCATCGCCTTCAGGCACTTTCAAGCCCACATAATGACTATAGGGAGAGTATTTGATTTGTGAAACTGTCCTGCTGAATTCGCCTGACTGCTCAAAAGCCCGAATACTGAAGTTGGCCGACAAAAATCCCGGAGCACGTTTATCGGTAGTTATTTCAGGGCTTATTTGGGCAGTTCCCTGCTCGTTTAGCCTTCCGTCAAAAATCACTTTAGTATCGGGTTGCCACTTTTTTGTGGGGTCACTAAAGGTGTAGTTCTCATATGTTTTAAATGAGGTTTTGGTACTGGCAAGCCTCATTTCTATATCCGCCTTCACGTTTGCGGCAGGAGCGCCATGAAGCCATTTCACAGAAAGGGTTCCTTCTGTGTTTTTGTCGTCATGATAAATGAATTTTTGGCCAAAATCGAAATCAATCTTAAGGCGGTTTGGTTTAATGGTTTCAATCCGGATAGGTTTTGTGAACCTGATTCCTCCCAAATCAGCCTGTAAGGTGTATTTTCCTGTAATCGCATCCTGGGCGGTTTTATCTCTGAAGACGAATAGTTTTTGATTTTCTGTTTTTATCGTTTGACGGGAAACAAGTCGGCCTCTTGGGTCGGTGAGCTCAAACGACACGGGTAGTTCGGCTGGCAAAACCTGGTTTGCATCTTCCAGCATTAAACTTATAAACAGCGAATCTCCCGGTCGCCATACATTTCTTTCGCCATACAAAAAACCTTTGATTCCCTTTTCAGCGGTAGCGCCACCCACATCAAACATGCTGGTCGACAGCGAAGAGCCGTCATCAATGCGTAAATAACCAAATTCATTCTGTTTTTTAGCTACAACAAAAAAGCCTTTTCCGTCAAGCTTTACAACCGCTTTTCCGTTTCCATTGGTTGTGGCTTTTCCAACCGGGCGTTTCTGAAAATTGAAAACCTGAACATCAACATCAGGTACCGGATCGGTAGTGGTTATATTACGAATATCAACATGCAAGTTTTCTGTTTCACCCTGCTTTGCAATAATGCCAAAGTTTGAAGCCAATACATTTTTAGAAACAGCTCGGTTATAGCGCATATAATATGCTTTGCTGCATGGGTTATCGCGATTTTTCCAATCGTAAGGCTCACTGTAGTCTACATGATTAAAACCATTCCAACTCCAATATTTGGTGTCGTTTTCATTTTCATGCGTAAGACTAAAATCAGGGTTAATACTTTCAGTCGGTTCCTCAGTGTCTTCGGGGCAGTTGTATAGAGACTGCGACCGGTTGAAATTGAGCTGAACCTGGTAAATAGCGCCGGGTTCTGATGTAATAAACTCAGAAAGGTCTAAACGGTAAGTGTTCCATTCGTTTAAATTGGTTGCGCCTTGATTGTCAAGAGACATATCTCCCTGAAAAACAATCCTGCCAACACGCTTCAATTGTTTATCACCATCATAGGAGTTTACCTGAAAGAACTGAAAGATATTATCCTCGAAAATTCGTATGATACGGACATTTACAGCTTTTAGGCTAACAGCTTTGAAAGGAAGTGTTAAATTTTGCGATGAAGGCAGAATATTTCCTTTTCCTGTAAAAGCTACTTTTGGCGCCGGGGTTGTAAAGGTAATAGTAGACTGATAACGAGCATCAAGTTTATAACCCATTGTATTCTGCAAGGCCTGGTCTATTTGAAGCAGGTACTCGTCCTGCAATCTGTTTTCAGGAAACACTTTTAATTGGTTTCCCGAAACGGCAAATCGCAGCGGTTGATCGCTGTCTGTCCTCACTAATCCGCGCAAATCCTGTTTAGCATTCAAAGGATCTGAAAACTTAATTAAAATGTGCTGGTCTGGCTCTTGAATTACTTCAACCTGCATAACTTTGAAGAGATCGAGGGGAGGCACATCATAGGTTTTACTTATTTTCTTATCGGCATCAATAGCCTTGCCCTGGAATGCCATTTTTACTTTAGTGATTTCTTTTGAACGTTTCACAGAATCTATCGTAAAATAATGGGTTCGTCCGTCGGCAGTTGATGTCCAGCTTACAGGTAAATCGCTTCCGGCTTGTTCTGCGGTCAGAAATTCATTTAAATTGCCTGCTTTAACAAAATCAGCGGTAGTAATTTTTCCTTTAAGCATTTGATTGCTGAGATCATAGTCGTTGTAAGCTTCAATGCCCTCTATATCAACAGAATATTGTTGCTTTTCGGTCTGCACTTCAAAAGAAAATATTTCATATGAATCCGGTACTTCCTGTAATGAGCCTAACCGGAAGCTGATTTTCAGGCGCTTGTTATGGGGTAAAGGTTCATCCGGCTGAAAAATAAGGGTGTAGTCATCCGGGAATGAAACATTTCCTTTAACAGAAGGCTTTATCTTGAAAAGGTCTTCGGCTTTTTCTTTTTGGTTTTTATTCAGCGCTTCTTTAAAAATGATTTTTATATCAGACTTAGAGGAGATAACTCCGGAAGTAAAGCCTGAGATATAGTCAGAAAATCCGCTGTCAGGTGTTGCCGGTTTTTCTTTTTTTGGTCCACAGCTACTGATTACTATGACGGAAAGCACTAAAAAGGGCAGGTGTTTTATGAATTTCATCTCACTGGTATTTGATTTGCGAGTAAATATCCTGAAAAATGCTGAATAATAAAACCAGAAGCAGCATTTTTTTGGGGTCGTGCATAAAATGGAAGGAAGTGCAAATAAAAAAGGCCGGAAAAACTCCAGCCTTTTGATGGTGGGTGATGCTAGATTCGAACTAGCGACCCTCTGCTTGTAAGGCAGATGCTCTGAACCAACTGAGCTAATCACCCGTAATAAATTTTTTTTAGAACGCTTGATGGCATTGTAATGCTTTGTTTCGCTGCCATCCCGCAAATGCGGTTGCAAATATACAGCAAAAAAAATTACTTCCAAGAACAGGGTTAAAAAAATTCATTTTTTCTTTTTGTATTTTGATTTGCTATGGGGTAGGGGTTTGTAAGTACCACAAAGCCAGCAATATAAAATTTTGGTGGTAAACAGGCCCAAAGGTGGAATATTAACTATTTTTGTACGCAGCATGAAAACGTATCAATTTACACGCTTTTTAGTATTTGCAGCAGTGCTTGGTATAGCTGCATTAACGGGTTGTATTCCTTCAAAGCGTCTGAATGACAGACCTCTGTTAAAAGACAATGAAGTTCAGGTAGAAGGAACTAAAAAGATAGACAAAGGCACGCTTTCGGGTTTTATTCAGCAAGAATCAAACGCCCGGATTTTAGGTGTTTTGTGGTTTAAGCCCTGGCTTTATGAAAAACTTGACAGAGAAGACCCAAGCAAAGTGAATGAATGGATGACACGGAATTTTGCTGAACCACCGGTGTATTTTGATAAGTCGCTTGCAATTGCTTCTGCCTCACAAATGGAAGAATGGCTCTTCTCAAAGGGCTATTTTAATGCTAATGTAAAACATCAAGTAGATGATAATGATAAAGCCACTGTAAGGTATGATATAAAAACCGGTAAACCCTATCGTATACAGAATATCGAATACAGCTTTAGTGATACCACCCTGAAGCCATTTGTATTTGCTGACACCAGCAATTCTTTGGTTAAAGAAGGTGATATTTATGATGTGGATATGCTTGATGATGAGCGCGGCAGGATAACACAGCACCTTAGAGAAAAAGGCTATTATAAGTTCAGCAAAGACTTTATTCGTTATCGTGTTGATAGCGCGCTAAGCAAGCACCGGCTGGATTTGTTTATAGATCTTTTACCCAAAAAAGTGTTAAACCGCCCTGATACTGCTGACCTCATTGTACCTCATAAGCGTTACAAAATTGATGAAATCATTATAAATCCTGATCAAACCATCTTTTCTGATGAATCGGAAGCAGATACCCTTGTGATGCACTACAGAAAAAACAAAAAGGCCACAGATAGCACAACATTGAAATTTGTTCATGATAAACAGATGAAGGTGAAGCCAAAGGTTTATGCCCGACGGATATCTCTGAAAAACGATGGCTATTACGATTTCAGAAAAGTGCAGAAAACATACAATGGACTTGCCGGGCTGAATATTACCCAATTTGTGAGTATGGATTTCCCTGAAGGTGCAGGCAAAAGCAGCAGTGATACGTTAGGGTATCTTGATTGTAAAATTCGGATCAATCGCCGGGATATTCATTCAGTAAGTGTGGAAACCGAAGGCACTAACACTGCCGGCCGCCCCGGAATTGCTGCCCGTTTGGTTTATCAGAATAAAAATATCTTCAAAGGGGGAGAAGTGCTTGATCTGAGCCTTAGCGGCGCGTTGGAGGCGCAGTCGAACACATCCCTGAGCCAGGATGAAGGTTTCTTGTTTTTTAATACTGTAGAGGGTGGAGCGGATATTAGCCTGAACTTGCCGAAGTTCATGCTGCCGGTTAGCCCCGAATTCTTTACAAGAGATTATCATCCCACAACCAACATCCGCGGAGGGTATAATTACCAGCAAAGGACTGATTACATACGTTACCTGGCAAATGTTTCATTGGGCTACCGCTGGCGGCAGTCGCAAGCCAAGCAGCATATTCTTACGCCAATAGATATCAATGCGATTAAAATTTATACGGAGCCAGGGTTTCAGGAAAGGCTCTCTCAGTTGGATCAAAAATATCAGGAGCAATATACCGATCACCTCATTGCTTCCATGAAATATGCTTTTATCTGGAATACGCAGAACGTGAGTCAGAACCAGGACTTTTTCTTCTTACGTGCAAACGTAGAAACATCCGGCTTACTGTTGAATTTTCTTAATGAAAATGCGGGATTGGGCCAGCAACAAAATGACTATGCTACGCTCTTTAACATTCGGTTTTCGCAGTTTCTAAGAACCGACTTTGATTTCCGTTACTACCATTATCTTGATAAAGGCAACACACTCGTTTTCCGATCGATGATGGGTATTGGTTTGCCTTACGGAAACTCTGAGTCATTGCCTTTTGAGAAAGGATTTTATGCCGGTGGTGCTAACGGACTGCGAGGCTGGGAGTTACGGTCTGTGGGGCCAGGAGGTTACAGTGATCCTGAGGAGGCTCGTTATGATCGTATAGGCGATATTTTGATGGAATTCAGTGCAGAATATCGTTTCCCGATATACAGCTATCTTAATGGAGCCTTATTTGCCGACGCTGGAAATATCTGGCGGCTGAATAAAAGCACTGCATACCCTAACGGTCATTTTAAAGCAGATCGTTTTTTAAACCAAATGGCAGTGGACGCCGGCTTAGGCTTTAGGGTTGACTTGCAGTTTTTTATTGTCAGGGTTGATGCCGCTATGCCGATAAGACTACCTGAAAAGGAGCCTGGAAACCGCTGGCGGTATGTTTTTGACATGAAATTCAAAGACCTTGTTTGGAATTTTGGGATTGGTTATCCGTTTTAAGACAGATTTTGCTTTCACGGTTTTGCATCCAAAAGTTTTTATAATTTTGACATGAAATAGTAGCGATATGGATAATTATGTTGTTTCGGCACGAAAATACAGGCCGGCAAGCTTTAAAGAGGTTGTAGGGCAGGAAGCCATTACTTCTACTCTGAAGAATGCCATCAAAAATGATCAGTTAGCACAATCGTTTTTGTTTTGCGGCCCCCGTGGTGTAGGGAAGACCACTTGTGCAAGAATAATGGCGCAAACCATCAATTGCCAGGCTATCACAGAAGAGGGAGAGGCCTGCAATGAATGCGATTCATGCAAGCGCTTTAAAGAGAACACTTCCTTTAATATTCATGAACTGGATGCCGCTTCCAATAATTCCGTGGATGATATTCGCAGCCTTGTAGACCAGGTTCGTATCCCGCCGCAGGATGGAAAATATAAAGTCTATATCATTGATGAGGTGCATATGCTTTCGCCACAAGCGTTTAATGCTTTTCTGAAAACATTGGAAGAACCACCGTCATATGCTAAGTTTATCCTGGCTACTACCGAAAAACATAAGATCATACCTACGATTTTATCGCGCTGTCAGATTTTTGATTTCAAAAGGATACAGGTAAAAGATATTGTAGCGCATCTGCAAAGCGTAAGCCAAAGCGAAGGCGTGAATGCTGAAACAGATGGTTTGCAGATTATTGCTCAAAAAGCCGATGGCGCTTTACGCGATGCGCTCTCAATTTTTGATCAGATCGTCAGCTTCGCCGGTAAAACATTTACCTATCAGGATGTGATTGATAACTTGAATGTGCTGGATTATGATTATTATTTCAGATTGATTGACAGCGCGTTAAGAAACGATACTTCTACGGCATTGCTTACGCTGAATGAAATTATTGATGCTGGTTTTGACGGGCATCATTTTATTACAGGTCTTGGTGAGCATCTGAGAAACCTTTTGGTAAGCAAAGATGAAGGAACCATAGATTTGCTCGAAGTGGGAGAAAATATTCGCGAAAGATACCGCGATCAGACAAAAAATTGCGATTTGATATTTCTTACACGGGCGCTTGATGTGGTTAGTCAGGCAGATATAGACTACAAATCAAGTAATAATAAACGTCTTCATACTGAAATTGCGCTTTTACAACTCTGCTCTTTAACCTCACAAGCCGGGAGTGACTTAAAAAAAAAGTCAGCATTATAGCGCCTCCATTTCTTGAAAAGAAGGCTGCAGCTCCTGCACAGAAGTCAATCAGCGAACAATTTCAGAAAAAAACCCGTAAAGCAGCAAGGACCACAACCAAACCGGTTTCTGATAATGAATTAGGAAAGAGTTCATTTCAGAGTGTAGCCAATAAAAATGAAGAAACCGAAGAAGGCGTCCATTTGGCGGGCCAGCTTACCGATGAAGATTATAAAAATGCACGGGAATTCAGTGCGGAAGAGCTCCGGGAAGTATGGGAAGCCATAATGATGGCGATGACCGGAGGGACCGGATCGCTGTTTGCCGCTATGAAATCAGGGAAACTTGAGTTGGATGAAAAGAATCATTTCATCACTTTTTATGTAAGCAATAAGCTGGAATATGGGGAGATTAACGCCAACAAAAGGCAAATTTTAGGCGCTTTGAGGACAAGACTCAAAAATAAGGTGGTTGATTTAACGGTAAAAATTGCAAAAAATAAAAGCACAATTGATCAACGGCCGTATACAAACAAAGACAAGTTTGAATTTCTTGCCAAAAAAAATCCGGCGCTTAGATTACTTAAAGAGAAACTCGATTTGGATCACGACATATAAGATATGGTTTACTGCATCGGCAATAACAATTATGATATTTTTTTTGAAGACGACCGTCTTGCAAGCGGTGCTCCCGGCGGCTCCATGCTTAACGTGGCTGTTTCACTTGGCCGTATGAATACAGATGTTCAGCTTGTTACAACACTTGGCAATGATGCTCTGGGGAATATGGTTTTGCGTTTTCTTAAAGAGAATTATGTGGGTACGGATTTTGTGCAAATTTCACAAGCCAAGCAAACTTCTTTAGCTGTAGCCTTTCTTGATGAAACTAAAAAACCGGTTTATACATTTTACGGGGAAACGAAAACGGCTGAGCAGCCACTCCGGCCTTCTATGAAACAAGGAGATATATTGCTTTATGGATCTTCTTTTGCAATTCATCCTAATACGGCACCGGAAGTGGATGAAATGATTGAATATGCTCAGCAAGCAGAAGCAATCAAGGTTTATGACCCCAACATCCGAAGGAAATGTGCTTTTCAGGTTGAAGGAGCTTATGAAAAAGCAATGCAGAGAATTGCCCAGGCAGACATTGTGAAACTCTCAGATGAAGATTCCAGGGCTCTGGGTGTGTCAGCAGAACAAATCAGCAAAAAATTCCCCGAAAAAATTATGGTTATGACGCAAGGAAAGCATCCGGTAATATTTATGTATCGGGGGGAAAAACAAGAAATTCCTGTTAAAGCCGTTGAACCGGTTAACACCACAGGAGCCGGTGATGCCTTTAATGCCGGGCTTATTCAGGCGTTGGAAGAAGAAAGGATTCAGCCTCATGAGTTTTACGGAAAAACATTCGAATTTTGGCGATATGCCCTGCTGAAAGGCGTTGAGGCTGCTGCAAAGGTTTGCCAGAGCGCTGAGAATTATGTACCAAATAAAGTATCATGATAAAATTATTTAGCAAATGGATTCTCAAACTGCTGGGCTGGAAAATTGAAGTAAATATGCCTAACGATGTGCGTAAAGCTGTGATGTTGGTAGCTCCGCATACAACCAATTATGATTTTTTTATCGGAAGGCTGGTTTTTAATGTAGTGGGCTTGTCGGTTAAGTTTCTGATAAAACAGGAAGCTTTCTTTTTTCCGTTCGGCGGATTGCTGAAAAAAATGGGCGGAATTCCGGTGAAGCGCGGACAGAGAAACAACCTCGTTCAACAGCTTGCAGCTCATTTTGAGCAAGCTGATAAGTTGGTTTTGGTAGTAACTCCTGAGGGAACTCGTAAATATACCAAATACTGGAAAAAGGGTTTTTATTATATCGCTATTGAAGCTCAAGTGCCTATTGCCTTGGGATACCTGGATTATAAACATAAAAAAGCCGGCATAAAAAAAGTGATTAATCCCAGCGGGGATCTGAAAGCAGATTTTGAAGATTTTAAAGCTTTTTATCAAACCTTGCATGCCTATCACCCCGAGCAGTTCTGCACTGATCCGAAAATAAAAAATTAGATTCCGGGAATAGGTTAATGCGATCAGAAATCCAGCAGGTTAAAACCTCAAAGAGGGCAAGCTACAACTAAACAATAAATCACAAATCTCAAAATACAAATAACAAATCAGGCTGGCCTAAAAAGGGCTAATTATTTTAATAAAATATATAATGCATTGTTTAACTGAATGTTATAAAAAACATAATTTATTTATACCATTGAATTTCAAGTTATTAACATACAACCCCCAAAAACTCACGAACTTATTAAACTGAACGCATTATTGAAAAATCAAAGTAGCTTGTTTCGTATTTGATCCCGAAAGTTTTCGGGATTGGATATTGCTTATTATCTGTTTTTTATAGTTTGCATTTTGTGTTTTTTTTGCCAAATTTTATACGAATCTTGTTGATAAGATACCAATGCTTCTGTAGTATCATTCTCCACTCGATACCGTTTTCTTACCAATGAATTGATCATAAGAGCTTCCGGGATGATTGTAATACA
>JBNJGK010000002.1:0-2166 GCA_051747665.1 Bacteroidota bacterium
ACCGCATCAATAAAAAAGTAAGCTGCATCAACAGCCATCACTGTAATGCAACCCATACCTGTCTTAATAACAGGTTTTCCATACAAAGCACGCAAGTAAAGAAACACAGGAATTGCCATCAAATAAAAAACATATTCATCTAAAGGAAACCTCATAAAAGCGGCTACTTCCGCAGCAAATACAAATGCAGAAATGGTTCCGATAACCAACCGGTTCGACAATTCAATACCGCGTTGAAAAATTGCCACCAAAAATGCGAGCAACACAAATCCAAAGTAAATGCTTGTTTCTACAGTTTCAATTCCTATCGCCCATAACGTAATACCGGCCAGCATACCGGTTGCTATTATGGTGAAGGTTACATGTAACTTTCTGAGTTCAATGATTAAGCCAATAATTGCCGCTAACAATAGAATAATTTCGCGTGTTCCCATAACAACATTTTTTACAAAAATAATTACATTATCAAAAGAATCATACCAGCATAAGCAGTTTGTAAATAACATTCAACCGGAATAATTCAAGGTAACTCGCTAACCCATATTAGATTAACTAATTGCCTATATGAAAGTTCAAATGAGAAAACGTATTTGGCTGTAGATTTTAAAAGGCTTTGTAAAATTCCACGCAAGCAGAAAATATATCCTTCATTTTCATCTTAAAATAAAACCTAAATCAGTGTATTAACCACAGAATAACAATAGCAGAAATCAGCGTTGCGTTTTAATCTCGCGCTTTCAGGAATAGTCAGAAGCCTAATTTGACTATTTTTGCAAGTAACACATGGCAGATTGATTCAGTTATTTTGTTGTAACTACTTATGAATCATAAGCTGTTAAAACCAGAATTTGAATTGAACTATTTCATGCAAACAGATGAGCATTCATACGCACGCCTGGCAGCCAAAACTTTATGTCATAAGCTTTTGATTATCTGCGTATTGGTTTTGATTGGTTTTTTTTTCGGGATAGAGTCTCATGCTCAGTCGATTACACTTAATGAGTCAGTAGATAAAAGCTTCACCCCTCACCTTCATGGCTTATCAAAAAAACCCTCCTTGCCTGAAATGAAGAACGACTCAGTAAATAAACGCAGACTACGTGCTGTAATTATCACTGAAGCTGCCATATTCGGCGGAACTTTGTATGGGCTCTACAACCTCTGGTACAAGGATTATCCTCAGTCGTCCTTTCATTTTTATAATGATAACAGCAACTGGTTGCAAGTAGACAAGGTTGGCCACGGAATAACAGCTTACTATGTAGGTAAAATAGGGTACGAAGCATTAAAATGGGCTAATGTCAGCGAAAAAGCATCGATATTATACGGCGGAACCCTCGGCTTTGTTTATTTGCTGACGATAGAAACACTTGACGGTTTCTCAGCAGAATGGGGCGCTTCGGGCGGTGATTTGCTAAGCAACGCTGTCGGTTCAGGCATTTTTATAGGCCAGCAATTGCTTTGGGAAGAACAGCGCATTACGTTCAAATACTCCTTCCACCAAACCAAATATGCAGACTACAGACCTGATTTATTCGGAACCAGCCTGCCGGAAAACATGTTGAAAGACTATAACGGACAAACCCTCTGGGCATCAGCAAACCTGAAATCCTTTACAAAAAAACACCCGGCACTGCCCTCCTGGCTCAATGTAGCCATAGGCTACAGTGGCGAGGGAATGACCGGAGCCGCAACGAATGTAACCGAATATAACGGCCGTCCAATTCCTGATTATCAAAGACACCGGCAATACTTCCTGTCATTGGATGCCGATCTTACGAAAATCAAGACAGAGTCCGGTTTTCTGAAAAACCTCTTTAATGTCATTGGTTTTATCAAAATCCCCTTTCCGGCATTAGAATATAATACAAAAGGCCAGGTTAATTTTCATTGGTTTTATTTCTGATGAAGCCAACCGCATTTTGAAATAATTAAAATGAGGTGTTAACATGGTTATTTATCTATACATACAGAATATTAGACTTTTATGATCCTAATGCGGATTTTTAACGTAGTCAACTAAGTTTCGACATTAACCAAATTCTAGATAATAGATTCCCGCCCGTACCGAATGGCACGTTCGGGCGGGCCGCTCTGCATCACTTCGCTATCGCTTCGTGATTTGAACGGAATGACATGACTATAGGAGTCATCAAAGAAAAAGCG
>JBNJGK010000002.1:2266-49201 GCA_051747665.1 Bacteroidota bacterium
AGCGTCATTTCGTAGTCCATGTTTCGCGATGTAAAAACTTAGAGGCTTTTAAAGTCTCATAAGCGAAACAATGGACAAGAAATCTCATTCAGTCAATTTTATACATTCACTAAGTAATCAAGTTAACACCTCAATAATTAAAATGCCAGATTTACTTTTTTTATTTGACTATAATGCCTCAATTAAACATTTACCCCAAAAGAATATAACCACTGCTGTAAACAGATTTCTGTTTAATAAATAAAATACAATGTTAAACAAATTTTAACTCCTGCTTGTTGTCTTACAAATTTGATAGCGTGAAAACAGAAAAATATATAGAATTAAAGCATGTTACTAAAAAGTATCAGGACCTCACTGCCGTGAATGATTTAAGTTTTTCAGTTTACGAGGGAGATATTTTTGGTTTTCTGGGTCCGAATGGTTCCGGTAAAAGCACAAGCATACGGATGATGCTTTCGCTTGTAAGACCAACCTCCGGATACATCAATATGTTTGGGTATGATATACGCACACATCGGAATAAGGTACTTAAAAATATCGGCGCCTTAATAGAGCGGCCCGATTTTTACGATTATCTTCCGGCTCAGAAAAACCTTGAGATTTTCGGGAGCCTTAGCCAAACACCCAATCTCAATAATAGAATTGATGAAACTCTTGAACTTGTCGGATTGAGGCAAAGGGCTCAAAGCAAAGTAAAAACTTACTCACAGGGCATGAAGCAACGACTGGGAATTGCTCAGGCACTTTTACACAATCCGAAAATGATAATCCTGGATGAACCGGCTAATGGATTAGACCCTCAGGGACAAAAAGAAATGCGTGAGCTTATCAAAACCATCAACCAGGAGAAAAAAATTACTATTTTACTTTCGAGTCACATTCTTAGCGAAATAGAGTCAATAGCCAACCGGATGGTCATCATAAACAATGGTATTAGTGTTGCAGAAGGAAGTGTGGATGCCTTGCTTAACGAAAACAAACTTGATGTAACAATTGAAACAGATGATAACTTAGATACGCATAACGCCCTCAAAAAAACAAAATGGAATGAGAATCTAATCAGTTTTACTGAAAATGCTCTTTTGTTAAATCTTCAAAAAGACCAGATTCCAGAGGTTACAGCCTGGCTTCAATCTCAGAATAAGAAAATTTATGCCGTAAAACCCGTGCGATCACTCGAAAATTACTTTCTAAAAATTACTCAGAATGCTTAGACTACTATCTACAGAATTATATAAAATCTTTAGCAAACCCAGAACATACATCAGCTTCGGAGCTGTTTTCATCATTGTTACAGCTCTCGAGGTTGGCCTTTATTTTGAGGGAGCCCAGATTTTAGATTTTGCTATACAGCACCTGAAAGAGCGTTTTATTTTTGAAGGTAACCTTATTAACGCGCACCTCATTACGCATATCATTCTAAACAGCCTGTTTATACATATTCCATTTCTTATTGCCCTGGTTACCGGAGACCTACTGGCAGGCGAAGCTAATTCAGGAACGTTCCGCATGTTGCTTATCAGGCCAATAAGCAGAACAAAGCTCCTTACAGCTAAGTTTTTTTCAGGTTGGATTTACATGCTGGCGCTATTGGTATTTATGTTTGCACTCAGCATCGGTCTCGGATATCTCATTTTCGGAAGCGGTGATCTGATAGTCTTAAAAGGAACAATACATATTTTTAATGAGGAAGATGTCTTGTGGCGCTTTTTTGCCGCCTATGGGTTTGGTATTCTGACTATGACTACCGTATCCTCATTATCGTTTATGCTGTCGGCATTTTCATCCAACAGCGTTGGCCCCATTATCGGAACGGTAGCCATCATCATTGGAATTACTATCATTAGCACGGTAGGATTCACGCTTATGGAACCCGTAAATCCCTATCTATTCACGTATTACCTTACTTCTTGGCAACTGTTCTTCGAAACTGAACTTAACACAGATAAACTAAACCTTGCCATTGCTGTGCAGTTAGTTTATACATCAATATTTTTAGGCATTACATACTATTATTTTAACAAAAAAGATATTTTAAGCTGATATGATAAAACGCATTCTAACAATTATAATAACCGCAGTAACATTATCGCTGCAAGCAGGCGAAACACCCGGAGAATTGCTTGAAGCTTTCAAGGAAAAAATTATGAAAGTTCATGATTACAAAGCAAAGGTGAACATCAAAGTAGAAGTAGACTTTGTGAAGATCAAAGACCGCAATGCCGTAGTATTATTTGAGCAACCCGACACCTTCAAGTTCAGTGCCGGCGGGTTTGTGCTTTTGCCTAAAAAAGGTGTGGATATGGAATATCTGTCAATTTTACAGGATGACTTTACAGCATTGGAATCAGGAACAAAAACCATCAGAGATAAAACGGTAAGCGTTATTAGAGTAATTCCTGACAATGAAGACAAGGATTTGGTAATGGCGAAAATGTTTATCCATAAAGAAAGCCTTCGAATCTACCGGATGGAATCGTTTACTAAGGAGTCGGGCACGTATGAAGTTGACTTTTTCTATGCTGATCATCCCTACGACCTCCCCGACAAACTGAGAGTTACTTTCGATATTAAAAACCAAAAACTTCCCGTTTCGCTTACAGGCGATATGGAAGCCATTGGCAAAGAGCTGGAAAAGGAACAAGCAAGTGGGGCAGTTATTCTCAATTATTCAGATTATGAAGTAAACCGTAAAATAGAATGATTACGATTTCTCATAATTGTATATATTATTGATTTAATGGATATTACAATCACCCTTTACAGATATTCCTCATTGTTAGTACCTTATAAATCATATTTGCATAAAATCTGGCAAAAAACAACAAAAAACAAATCTATTTGCTATTTGTCTTTTGATCCCGAAAGTTTTCAGGATGTGATTTATTAATTGGCTTGTGGCTTTTCCAGATTAGGTTCAAGCAATTAAGGCATTTGAGAACATATCAGAAAGCTGACTCCTCCATATTTTTGTTTACAATTTCTGTAAAATCATTTCAGGACAAGGCACTTAGCAACTTACAAACATAGCAACTTAAAAATTGATAAGGTAAACCACCTACAATTTTTTTAAGGTTTTTCACGTAGTAAGCCAATTGATGTTCATACTATTTTCGAGGCTGATTTAGATAATACTGTTAATAATTATTAGAATCTATTGCTAATAAATGCTCCGGGTTTTATACTTTTGCGGGATTAGGCAATCTCCGCTATGAAATATGGTGCTATAATACTCGGTTTGTTTATTTATCTGGCTTCTGCCCAAGGGGCTCAAGCTCAATATGATAAATACAAGGCGCTATATATTTATAATTTCACAAAACGCATAGACTGGCCAAAAGATGAAAACAATAGCGATTTTATCATGGGTGTGTTAGGAAAAAGTGAAATTGTAGACCATTTGAAAGGTTTTACCCAAAACAAGAAGGTGATTAACCAGCCTATCAAAGTTGAACAATACCTTTCTGAAGAAAGCATGAGGGATTGTGATTTGCTGGTTATTACATCCCGGTTTAAAGATTTAACGCCAAAGCTTACAGAACAGTTTGAAAAGGCTCCTGTGCTGATTATCACTGAGGAACCAGGCTCTGAAGGCGATATCAATTTCAGGGAAACAGAAAAAGCATTGCTGTTTGAAATCAACCCGGAACAAATCAGGGCAAAACAACTTAAAGTATCGCAATCATTAATCAATTTAGGAATAGAAATCGGTAATGGAACATAAACAACTATACATAATATTGTTGTTATTCTCGTTTTTGGCTTCGGCGCAGGCACAAGAACAAGATACGCTCCGGGTAGAAGATTATACTATTGAGCAAATTTCTGGTATGACCCAGGAAGATTTGCTTAATCTTTCGCTTGAGGATTTAATGCTGCTGGTTAAAAAACTCAAGCTGAATTCTGTGGAAGAGCTGTATCAGATGATTTTAAATCCGGTAGTAAAAAGCGCTTCCAAAAAAGAAGAGCAGTCCTTTCGGTCGCCATTATCCGTTACAGTAATTACGCGTGAAGAACTGCGGCAAAGCGGCGCCCTAAACATCCCGGAGGCTTTGCGCCTGGCTCCCGGAATCATTGTAAGGCAAAAAACAAACGGCAATTATGATGTGCACATCAGAGGCAACGACAATGTGCCTCCGGGCAAATACCTGTTTGATTCTGAAAATACGATTTCGCTCGTTATGATCGATAACCGGCCTGTATACAACAACTTCCAGGGAGGCATTTTCTGGGAAGCATTGCCCATTGCCATTGACGACATAAAAAAAATAGAAGTTGTAACCGGTCCGGCCTCAGCGCTTTATGGCCCCAACGCTGTAACAGGCGCCATCAACATCATTACACACAAACCGGAGAATACGAAAAGACATATTCACAGCAACGTACAATATGGCAACGCAAACACCCAAAAAGCCTATCTGAGTGTGAACCAACCAATCAGTAAAAAGATATCTGCAGCAATTTCAGCAAATTATCAACAGCGCGATCGTTTTCAGGATGACTACCTGAATTTTGAAGATTATGAATATTATCCTGCCGATTCTTTAGACAATATTATCCCGGAAGCCTCAGAACGCTACCCTGAACCGATGCTGGCGCTTAAAAACCAGGGAGTAAACCTGGGCGCACGCTATAACAACAACAAGAATTTAACCCTCGACCTGATAGCAGGAGCACAAAAGTCTGAAATTCAAACTGTTTACCTTGATATTAACAACCTTTCCTTATCGCGCCGTGAGTCAGAAACACAGTATCTTCATTTTAAAGGTAAATGGAATGATTTATCAGCTATGGTTTCTTATGATAAAGGATTGCAGGATAATGCTGTAGGCTTTTACGGATATAAGTTCAACATTGACAACCTGATTTCTGTACTGGAATATGATTTTGATTTGGGAATCTTTTCGGTTTCACCTGGAATAAGCTATTCTCAGTCGGTTTTTGACGATACTCCTCACCTGCACGATATTGAAGAAAAAAACGGCCTTTTCAACAAGGAGGTGGAGCTATCAAACCTCGCTTACTATTTACGCTCTGAAATCAATCCTACTAACAATCTAAGATTTATAGCTGCCCTCAGGATGGATGATTACAACCTTCCTGCTAAGAATTACTGGAGTTATCAGTTTGTAACCGCTTATTCTATTGGAGAAAAATCGCACTTGCGAATGGTGCTTTCAAGGGCCAACCGCGGGCCTTTTATGTATGATTTTCATGTAGACCATCGCACTGAATATGTAACTGATGACGGGCATACCGTCATCGAACGATTCATTCCAAATCAAAATCTCGAACTAGTCAAAATGGATATGCTCGAATTTGGGTTTCGCCATCGCATCAAAGAAAACATCGTAACTGATTTTACATTTTTTTACCACAGAGCGCGCGACTTTTCAACTAATGCTATCGATTCCACATCCACTGAGCAAACCATTTCTTACAACTCCACAATTAAAAACAGCAACTTAACATCGCGTCAATTGGGCGCTACAGTGCGTTTTAATTATGTTATGAATAAAAAGTTCAGCTTTAAAGCATTTGCTACCGGGCAAATCACTATGTTAGAAGATATTAATCTTGATTATGCATTAGAAAAAGATGACACACCATCGTTTATCACCATTGAATCTGATTTCCTTCACGAATCCACACCTACACTTTACGGCGGATTAATTATGAATTACGTTCCGTCTAACCGCTGGAACATGAACATGAACCTATACCGCTACGGAAAGCAGCATTTTTTTACAATTGATGGCATCACAGATATTGAATCAAAAACCATAGTGAATATTAAGGCATCTTATAAATTTTACCGTGAGAATACAATTTTCGTGAATACACGGAATTTCACGGATAACGGCGCTTATGAATTTCCTTTTGCTGATGAAGCCCGTGGGTTGTACCTTGTCGGGATGAACTTGAATTTTTAACCATATGCCCCGAAAAAAGTTTAGCATATATAACAAGCTTACACTTGGATTTGGCATTACTACACTCGCAATAATTGCGGGAAGCTTATTCAATTATTATAACCTTGAAAAAAACATCGCCACAGTAAGAAAAATTGCCAACGAACACGCACCGGCTACACAAGCGCTCAACGACTTGTATTTTGAAGTTTCGAACTCAAAAATGCTGATCAAAAACTGGGTTTTTATTGAAGCGAAAAGCAATACGCCCAATAAACAGCAGTTGAAAGCCTTTCACAAAAAACGATATCCGAATCTTAAAGATACAATCCGGAAGCTTTCCGCAAATTGGGAAACGCAGGAAAAGGAACAACTCAATACGATTGCAAAATTGATTGAAGACAGCCTGATTCCACAGCATCGCTTCATCATGAATAAGCTTAACAACTTTGAAGATTATGATAACCCCATGTTGTTGTTTGAGGCCATGTCAATGGTTGAACAGGAGGAAGACCCGGTAATGGCGCTATCAAACCAAATTCTGGAAAGACTTGATCAGCTTAACGGCATTATCACGGATAAATATGATGAGGCCAAAACCCGCATGGAAAATTCCAATGCTCAATTCCGCAACGCGATTCTTGTTGTAGGCGCCGTATTGATCCTTATCAGCCTGGCTACGGGCTTTTATCTCTCCTACCAGATAGTGCAACCTATAAGAAAACTGCAGCGGGCAACTCAGGAAATCAGCCGTGGAAATCTGGATGTCAGGGTTGGGCTCAACAGCCAGGACGAATTGCAAGCATTGAGCGATAATTTCGACATCATGACGGAGAACCTCAAAATGAGCCGCCAGAAACTGGAAAGAGCCAATCAGAAACTCTTAAAATCGCAGCAAAGCCTGGAAAAATCGAATTCAACAAAAGACAAGTTTTTTTCAATCATAGCTCACGATTTGCGGGCTCCTTTCAGTGCTTTTGTTTCAGTTTCTGAGGTCTTAGCGCATTCACCGGAATCTGTAAGCGAAAGCCGCCGGCAATCTTTTGCCCTCAATATTTACAACTCAGCAAAACACCTTAACAACCTCATCGATAACCTTCTGCAATGGTCGCGAAGCCAAACAGAACGGCTTGATTTTAATCCCCGTGAAGGTGACCTGAACAAACTACTTGACCAAGCCATACCCATCGTAAAAACACAAGCACAACAAAAGGAGGTAGAGGTAATAAATGCAACAGAGGAGCCTGTAAAGGCTTCATTTGACCATGATCTGATTGCCGTGGTAGTTCGAAACCTTCTGTCAAATGCATTGAAATATTCTAAACCCAATACCATAGTAACGCTGAAAGCAGAATATGAAAACGAAAATAAGGTGAAAGTTTCTGTTGCTGACCAGGGCATTGGCATTGCCCGGGAAGATATACCCAAACTTTTCAGAATTGATGTAAACACAAAATACATCGGACAGTCAACAGAAAAGGGAACAGGTCTTGGGTTAATTTTGTGCAAGGAATTCGTTGAAAAACACCAGGGCAATATTTTTGTATCAAGCGCTGTTCATAAAGGAAGCGTTTTTAGTTTTACATTACCAAAAACACAAGCATAGTATGGAAAAAATTAAATTGATATTAGTAGACGACCACCCAATTGTAAGAGATGGCATTTTTGCTGCTTTGATGAACGAAAAACATATTGAAGTTGTAGGAGAAGCCTCAAACGGAGATGAACTTTTCAGACTGCTCAACGAAAACAAAGTGAAAGCCGACGTGATCTTGCTGGACTTGTCAATGCCAAAAATGTCAGGTGCGGAAATCACACATATCCTCAACAAAGAACATCCAAACCTGAGAGTATTGATCTTTTCCTCTTATACTGATGAAGACTCAATCTTTTCGTCCATCCAGGCCGGTGCGCTGGGATACTTGCCTAAAGATGCCATGCGCGAGGAGTTGGTTGACGCCATTCAGCAGGTTTATAACCGCCAGGAATACCTCAGCAAAAGCATTCCGAATACTATCCTGATGAAGTTTATCAATAAAAGCAAAGAAAGCGGCGGAACTATCGAAACCAAAAAAATATCCGAGCTTACACGCCGTGAGCTTGAAATCCTGAAACTTATCGCAGAGGGTTATCATTACAAGGAAATCGGCGAAAAGCTCTTCATCAGTGCCAGAACTGTAGAGACTCACAAAAATAACATTATGCAAAAACTGGGTTTGAACAGCACAATAGAACTGGTTAAGTATGCTATCAAAAACAATGTAATTGAACTATAGCAGCACGAGCAGTTAAATCAAACCTATGTTGCTGGTGTTGAAAAATCCAACGTTTATCGTATTTTTGGCCAAAACTTTTTCCTCATGAAGCTTTCGGTAATCATTGTTAACTACAATGTAAAACATTTCCTTGACCAATGCCTGCACTCGGTTAAAATTGCATCCCGGGATTTGGCCATAGAGACCATTGTGGTAGACAATCGATCTGTTGATGGCTCTGTAGAAATGGTCAGGGAAAAATACCCATGGGTAAAGATGATTGCCAACCAGGAAAATACAGGCTTTTCCAAAGCAAACAACCAGGGAATCAAAGTATCTTCCGGAGAATATGTCTTGTTATTGAATCCTGACACCATCGTTGAGCACAACACGTTCGTAAAAATTATCGAATTCATGGATGCTCATCCTGATGCGGGCGGCCTGGGTGTTAAAATGGTTGACGGCAATGGCAATTTCCTGCCTGAATCCAAGCGCGGACTACCCACTCCTGAAGTTTCATTTTACAAGATTTTCGGTCTCTCTCGCCTTTTTCCACGCTCCAAAAGATTTTCAAAATACCACCTCGGCCATTTAGACCCGGATGAAACGCATGAGGTAGAAATTCTGGCAGGAGCCTTCATGCTGCTGCGAAAAGAGGCACTCGAAAAAACCGGCCTGCTTGACGAAGACTTTTTTATGTATGGCGAAGATATAGACCTTTCATACCGCATCATCAAAGCCGGCTACAAAAACTATTACTTTCCTGAAACCCGCATCATACATTATAAAGGCGAAAGCACTAAGAAGGGCAGCATCAATTACGTTTTTGTGTTTTATAATGCGATGATCATTTTTGCACGGAAACATTTTTCCAGGAAGAACGCCCGCTTGTTTTCCTTTTTTATCAATATTGCCATTTATTTCAGGGCCTCAGTGGCTATTCTGAACCGTTTCTGGAAACAAGCGCTCATTCCTGTGTTAGACGCAGTAATGTTAACTGTAGGAGTCATCGTTATTAAAAACTTATGGGAAAACAATGTTATTTTTCCTGATGGCGGCCATTTTCCGCAGGAACTGGTTACCATTATGATTCCTGCATACATAGTAATCTGGCTCTTTTCCGTGTTTTTGAGCGGAGGATACGACCGGCCTGTGTTTTTTTATAAAATCCTGCGCGGTTATTTGGTAGGTACGTTGGTGATCTTAGCTGCATATGGCCTGTTGAGTGAAGAATACCGCTTTAGCAGGGCCGTGATAGTTATGGGAGCGGCTTGGGGAATGCTTTCAAGCACCGCCATACGTTATTTTATTAAAACGCTGAACCTGAAAAACTATCAAATTGGAGAAAAACCGGCACGCAGATTTTTGGTTGTTGCTAATAACGAAGAAGGCAGTCGCATCACGGATATCATCCGCAATACGCATGGCAATCCGGAATTTATCGGGCTGGTAAGCCTTCAGCCTGAAGATGCTAAAAACCCCGGCTATCTGGGTACAATCAACAATATCAAGGAAATCATCATCATCTATAAAATCAATGAAATTATTTTCAGCGCCGAAGATATTAAAGCCCGCGATATCATAGACCAAATGGCTGCACTCCAGGATTTGCAGGTTGATTACAAAATTGCTCCCCCAAAGAGTTACAGCATTATCGGAAGCAACAGCATCACTACCACCGGCGATTTGTATATCGTAGACATCAATTCCATCGGAAAACCCGGCAACCGGCGTAATAAGCGCCTTCTTGACTTCGTACTTGCTTTGCTTTTCTTTATCTCCTGGCCCGTAACAGCATTCTTTATTAAACATCCGTTTGCCTTCTTCAAAAATACCATAAGCGTATTGTCAGGCAAAAAAACATGGGTGGGATATATCAACTTCTCAGAAAAAGATGCCTTAAGCCTCCCCAAACTACGCAGCGGGATTTTATCACCAGCCGACGCCATCAGTCAGCTAAAGCTAAACGAAGATACCAAGCAACGTTTAAACCTGCTTTATGCCCGCAACTATAATGTTTACAATGACTTAAACATCATCCTGAAAAGCTTCAAGCATTTAGGTCGCAAGCCTTAACGCTACGAATTTTGCAGGTTTTTTAGTTTCATATGCATGTAACTTGAATGTGATGCGTTTAAGTGCTTACGTGCGTAAGTGTTTAGGTATGTTAGATTGCGGGGTTCGGGTTTGTAATTTGTGGTAATTTATTACCTGTCCCGAAAAATTGCGCAGCAAGATTTTACCGGGGTAATTGATTCTTTAAAGTCTAATGAAATTTACTTGGCATTTCATGCGGTAAAAGGTGAAAATGCGAAGCGAAATTTCACGTGGTAATTTCTGTCCATTGACCCCTGTTGAAACACAAATAAGTTTCACAGGGCAAGCCACTCATCTGGAAATTAACTTATCACTAATCAACCAATTAACAATTCACCAATCAACAATTCACTATTCACCCTTCCATCTAGTCTTCAAGTGAAGAGGATCAACAATTTTTAAAATGTGATTGGCTATATCGCCAGCAACCACGTGGCTATACTAAAATAGATTACTACTCCTAAAATATCGGCAATAGAAGTAATCAGCGGAGCGCTGGCTGTAGCCGGGTCAAGGTTCAGCTTGGTAAAAACAAACGGCATCAACAGTCCTAACAAGCTTCCTGCCATCACTGTAAGTACCATAGTTATGGCAACAACCGCGATGATATCCGGAGCTCTGAACGTGGCAATAAGGCTAACACCAGCAGCCATTGTAACCCCCAGCAGAAAAGAAACCAAAAACTCACGGCCAAAAAGTTTCCACCAGTCTTTAGGTTCCACATCTCCCACAGCAAGCGAGCGAATCATAAGCGTGGCAGACTGAGCTCCCGCATTACCGCTGCTGGCAATCAACAACGGCAAGAAAAACAGCAGCGAGACCATCGAAGTGATGGTATCCTGAAAATGCTCAATAGCTGCCCCGGAAAATATATTCATAAACACGAGCGCCGTAAGCCAGAATATCCTGTTTTTGTACAGAAGCATAATTCGTGCTTTAAGCGGATTGACCACCGCATCCTGAAAAGAACCAAATTTATGGAAGTCTTCTGTAGTTTCCATCTCTACGATATCCATCACGTCATCCACAGTCACAATCCCAATCAGCAAACCATCGGTATCCACTACCGGTAAAGCCACCCGGTCATGATCCTTAAACACCTTAATCGCCATCTCCTGATCATCAAAGGCACTCAGGGCCACAAATTTGTTGTCCATAATTTCTTCGATGGTCTGATCGGGTCTTGCCAGAATAATTTCCCGGATACGTATATCATCAATAAGTTTCCATTTATCATCAATGACATATACCACATTAAGGGTTTCAGAGTCTTTGCCATGTTTGCGGATTTCCTCCAGCGCTTCAGATACAGTATAATAAGGCCGCACGGCTACATATTCCGGTGTCATCAATCGTCCGATACTGTATACCGGATATCCCAATAGCTTGGTGGCTACTTTGCGTTCTTCAGGAGATAAGAGCTGTATCAGTCGCTGACTGATTTCTCCGGGAAGCTCTTCAAATAAGGCCGTTCTGTCGTCTGGGTCAAGCTCATTCAGCAAACTGGTTATTTTATGCACGTTTTGTGCCAGCGCTGTGATAATATGTTCCTGCTTCTCATAAGAAAGATTCTGGAACGTATCTTTTGATAATTCTTTGGGCAGCAATCGGAATACTATAACACTCTCCTGATCTTCCAGATCTTCAATGATTTCAGCTATTTCTACAGGCTCATATTCCATAACCTCTGCGCGCAGTTGTTTCCATTCCTGCTGCTCCAGAAGTTCTTCCATCCTTTCGAGTGTCTCTGTCATGATACTTCCCTAAATAAGACCTGACTTCTATACAGCCAAATCGATTCAACTTCATATGAAAGGAACACAGCAACCAGTCCGCGCTCCTGCAATGCAAATGTAAATGATATTTTCTTTTATGAAAGACTTCTGATGATTACCTTTATTTCTTAATCTGCAAAAAAATGGTGAATCGTGGGGATGAAAGAGAATTAGCAACTTTTCAGTTAAAACTTTGCGATTTTTGGCAAAAAACAAATTTCAAATACGAAACAAAATGCTTGGTTATTCAGGGTTAATACATCAATGTTTATCTGGTTTTAACAGTTTTTTGCAAACCATTAGCAAACCAAAGAAATCAGGAGCTGTTTCTTGCTAAAACAAAATCTAAGATACCCATGGAGAAACAAACGAGCGCTTACATCGGAGCTATTATGTTACCATTCAGACTTACAACAGCCTGGCTCTTTCTATCAGCAGTCTGGCGAAGGCTGGTTCTTGCTCCCGAAAAACACGTTTTTGAAAGCGAACAGTGGATGGGTCATAAAATCAACACCTTTTTCCCGCATTCCAATGGCCCTTTCCATTGGATGCTCGACTACTTGCTCCAAAACCCTGTACCACTCGATATTTTTGTATGGCTCTTTACGATTAGTGAGCTTATTTTGGGTCTATTGCTTGTAGCAGGAATTTTGTCTCGTTTCACCGGCCTTTTCCTTGCCGGGATGGCATTTGGCCTGATGCATACTGCCGGTTGGCTGGGACCTACATGTCTTGATGAATGGCAAATTGCCTCTTTATTGATTACAGGTGGCATTATGATGGCAATTACTGGAAGCGGCCGTTTCAGTGCTGATTATTGGCTTAACCAACGATATCCGCATCTTAAAAATAAAAAATGGTGGCAATTGGCTGCAATTCCAAACCACAACACAGCATCATCTAAATTTTCCAAAACGATAATTGCGATTGCTGTGGCCGTCCTGTTGTATGTTATGGGAACAAACCAGTTGCACCATGGCGGCGTTTGGGGTAAATTGCACAACTACTCCAAAGTGCCGGGAATGATTGTGAGTGAAGCTGAAGCTGTCTCTGAAAACACCCTCGAATTTAACCTATATCGTGATAAGGGCCCCGAGGCCCATGGTTCTTTTGTTATTCAGATACAAGTATTTGATGAAAACAATCAGTTGGTTGCTTCCTGGGACCAAAATGAATTGAAGCATTTTGACAAAAAAGATATTAATAATAAATATGTCAATAAAATAAAAGCCGGAAAGCACAGCCTTGTTGCCCCGTTGGGCGCACGGGCAGATATTACGCTGAGCGTTCCCGATTCAACTCAGCTTTTACCCGGAACTGAATACCGTGTTAAAGTTACTGAAATAGGAGGTAAAACCTTCAGCTCAAAAAAGTAAATCTAAACGCAACGAAACAGGTTTTCATTTAAGATAAGGAACCTGTATCTTTACAGCACAAAAAATGTATTGATGAAACACTTAGTAGCGCCTTCGATGCTTTCGGCAGATTTTGCCAATCTTCAAAAAGAAATAGAGATGGTTAATGCCAGTGATGCCGACTGGTTTCACCTGGATGTAATGGACGGCATGTTCGTTCCCAACATCACTTTTGGAATGCCTGTAATTTCAGCCATGAAAAAGCATGCTGAAAAACCTTTTGATGTTCACCTGATGATTGAAAGCCCCGAAAGATTTATTGCCGACTTTGCCCGTGCCGGTGCAGATATCCTTACGGTACAATACGAAACCAGCCCGCACCTGCACCGTACAATCCAGCAAATCAAAGAAAACAATATGAAAGCAGGTGTGGCTGTCAACCCGCATACACCCGTAGAACTTTTGGAAAATGTGCTGCAAGATCTGGACATGGTGCTGGTGATGTCAGTCAATCCAGGTTTTGGAGGTCAAAAATTCATCCTTAATACATACAAGAAGCTCGATAAGTTGATGAGAATGAAGTCAGAGCTTAATGCCAACTTCCTCACAGAAGTAGATGGAGGGGTAACTATCCATAATGCGGCCGACCTTGTAGCTTCAGGTGTAGATATTTTGGTTGCCGGCAGCACCGTTTTTAAATCGGGAAATCCGGCACAAATCATACGCACTCTAAAAAGTGCCCGGAAAACAACTCAGGCATGATTTAAAACTTATATCCTGAAACCTCGCTCTATGTGCTTTCAAAATCAAATGTCTGCAAAGACGAGTTCACATAATTAAAGCGAGAAACTATAAGCATAGCATCCGGAATCATGAGACTAAAAAATAAATGCAGTAGTTTACGCCTGCTTTTTATAGAAAAACGCTACATAAACGCTAAACAGCAGCATAGTTGAAACCTGAATCCAAAGCGCTGTGCTTATTAAGGAGCCCTCCAGAACTGCCCATTGCAGCAAGGCAAATTTCAGCAGATAATAAACAAATTTACTTGCTACTATACTGGCCAGAATTGCTGTAAAGCGTGTTTTAAAGAAACGGAAAAAGGCAAAAAACAAGGCCACATTCAAAACCAGTTCTCCACTGATTAAAAAAGCTTTAAACAGAACCGGATGCCCGGAAAGTAAAAAACTCACTATTGGGAGTGTTGCAGCCAGAATATAGGCATTGTTGCGATTAGTATGCACTAAAGCCAGAATCAACACCAAACGCATGGGCTCAAAAAGATACAATGGAAATGCCAAGGCATGCGAGATGGCAGGAATAAAATAAATCAGTGCAATCGCTAAAATATTGAATATAATGGGATAAGAATACCTCCGTTGTAAAGTAAGTGTTGTCATAGCTGCTTAGTTTTATTTCTTCTTTACAAATATACATGGTTTTGATAATTTTTTTCGCCAATCAATATTTTATAATCATTACAAATAAGCGTTGTCATTCTGTATTTTATCATATTCTTTCTATTTTTACGATTCAAATCATGAGTTTAGGATAAAAAGATGGTTTTTTGTCAAAATCAAGACGAAAAAAATTTTTAACCCATCGTTTATAAGTAATTGTGATTGAGAGGGTTAAAAATTTCATACAAGGCAAATCTTGGCAATTAAGTCACTTATCAGACCTGGCTCATTCATAAAAAGCAACTTGGCATGAAAAGAAGGAAATTCATAGAGCAAAGCGTAAAAGCCGGAATATACACCGGCGCATTTATATCCTTAGGAAAATATGGCAACGTCATTGCCAACACGGTTATGAACGAGGAGATTCCTTACGACCTGGTGGCTGTTACCGGAGGCGAGCCTGTGCAGATGTATCAGCGTGCCATTAGTGCCATGGGTGGTATGGAGCAATATGTTAAAAAAGGACAAACCGTTGTGGTAAAGCCCAATATCGGGTGGGATGTAATCCCCGAAAAGGGAGCCAATACGAATCCAAACCTTGTGGGAGCCATCATAAAATCATGTTTTGAAGCAGGCGCAAAGCAAGTATATGTGTTTGACCATACTTGCGACGAATGGAAAAAATGTTATAAAAACAGCAAGATCGAGAAAGCTGCAGAAGAAGCCGGAGCGAAGGTTGTTCCCGGGAATTCTGAAAGATATTATGAGCCAGTTGAAATCCCTGAGGGGAAAAAACTTACATCTGCCAAAGTACATGAACTGATCCTTGAATCGGATGTTTTTATCAATGTGCCTATCCTGAAAAATCATGGTTCAGCGAAGCTTACCATTGCCATGAAAAACCTCATGGGCATTGTTTGGGACCGCGGATACTGGCACCGAAACGACTTGCAGCAATGCATTGCTGACTTTGCCACCTGGCGTAAACCCGATCTCAATATCATCGATGCTTATAATGTTATGATGAAAAACGGACCGCGTGGGGTTTCTGAATCGGATCTGGCCAAAATGAAATTCCTGGTAATGTCTGATGATATGGTGGCTGCCGATGCTTCCGCCGCTAAAGTTTTTGGTATGGAGCCCGGTAATGTTCCGCATATTGAGTATGCACACCAAATGGGAACCGGAAACATGAACCTGGAAAACCAAAACATAGGCAGAATCAAAATATAAATATGTCTTATAAAACCCTGAAAACAGCCAGAGTTATTCTGGCTGGAATTTCTATAACGCTCATTGCTGTTGCATTTTTTGATTTTCTGGAATTGATTCCCGATAAGCTGATACAAGGAAGCCTTTGGCTGCAGTTTGTGCCTTCTGTCTTATTGTTTTCAAAAGTTTTTACAATAGCCTCAGCCTCGTTTATTTTAATACTGGCAATTACTTTCCTTTTTGGAAGAGTGTATTGTGCTTCGCTTTGCCCGTTAGGCATTTTGCAGGATGTGATATTACGCATTGCACGGAAATTCAAAAAAATCCGCTTTAAGTATGAAAAACCCCTTAACTGGGTACGCCATTTTATTTTGATTTTCACGGTTATCACACTTCTGACCGGAAGTTCGCTGATACTCAATTTACTTGACCCCTACAGCCTGTTCGGCCGTATCTTTTCTGACTTGTTTCGTCCTTTTCTAATGCTGGCAAATAATGGCCTCTCTGTTCTTTTTCAAAACTTTGATATTTACACTTTTTATGATGTAGATATTAACCTGTTGCACTGGTCGGTATATCTGACACCAATCCTTTTTTTGTATTTAATCATTCATCTGACTATAACACACGGCAGGCTCTATTGCAACACCATTTGCCCGGTAGGAACACTTTTGGGTTACCTCTCCCAAAATGCTTTATACCAAATACGCATCAATCCGCAAACCTGTACTGATTGCAAAGCATGCGAAAAAAACTGTAAAGCAGAATGCATTGATTTGGAAACACAAAAAGTAGACAATTCACGTTGTATATCCTGCTTCAACTGCCTTACATCCTGCAAGTTTGATGCAATAGATCTGGCAACGCAAAGAAGCAAACCAGAAACAGCAAAGATAAATCACGAACCGGCAAAACCGTCCGTAGACCAATCCAAAAGACAGGCTTTGCATGTTTTGTTTGGAGCTGTATTAATCCCCACATCTGCAAAAGCTTCTGTTGATATCGACGCAGAAAATACGGCTACCGTACCGGTCAACCGCAAGCAATATGTTACCCCGCCAGGCTCTGCATTTGTACAGGAATTTTTGAACAAATGTACGGCTTGTCATCTTTGCGTAAGCGCATGCCCAACCCAGGTCATTCAGCCTTCCCGCAATGAATTTGGTTGGAAACATATTATGCAGGTCAGGATGGATTATCACAGCGGTTTCTGTAATTTTGAATGTATTCGCTGCACAGAGGTCTGCCCCACAGGAGCGCTAACCGATATACTGCTGGAAGACAAAAAGCTTACGCAACTGGGTAAAGTTAAATTTGTAGAAGATAACTGCATCGTGAAAACCGAAAAAACGGACTGCGGAGCCTGCGCTGAACACTGCCCCACAAAAGCAGTCTACATGGTTCCCTACGAAGACAACCTGCGTATACCGGAAACCAATAACGATATTTGCATCGGTTGTGGCGCATGTGAATATGCATGCCCTACAACTCCTTATAAAGCGATTTATGTGGAGGGTAATGCCGTTCACGTAATGGCCGACAAACCTGATGAGGAAAAAGCTAAAAAGAATGAGTTTGAAGGGGATTTTCCTTTTTAATCTCTTAATCACAAATGTTTCGCATTTCTTTTATAATATTGAGTATTAATTTTTTAGCTATAGACGAGTTTTATAAATGGTTCTATATCAAGCTCTAAAATTTCATTATTCAAATTTTAAGCGCGAAACTTTCGTTAATCATATAATTCAGGTAAGAGTACTAATCAACTCTATTTTTTCCCATAATCACACCCCAGACATCAGCAGTCCCCAACCTACAAATTAAACTGAATATAAATAAGCTTTACCTAAACAAAATATTTGGGCTTTAGATGTGGAATTCATACATTTATGCTATTATTTAAAACCAATTTATCTGATATCAATGAAAAACGTGGTGTGGCATTTTCCAGAACATATTGAAAAAGTACCTGATATGCTGAAAAAGCATAAAGTGTTCCTGCATGGTGGCGGAACGCACCTTACAGGCAACAGACTGAATAACTATGCTCAACTTATCTCGCTGGATAAACTGGGACTTGATTTTATAAAAAAGGAAAAAGGGTTTTTTCATCTTGGAGCCCAGGCAACCTATCAAAGAGTTGTTGATGAATTAATCAACTACGATTCTGAGCATATCCTGGTGAAAGCGCTGAGCAAGGCAGCCACTTATCCGCTAAGAAATCGTATCACGCTCGGAGGCAGCCTCTTTTTAAGTCCGGGATGGTCAGACCTTATCGGTCCATTAGCCGCACTGAATGCACAAGTGCAGCTTTTCGGTGAAAATCAGGGAACCTATCCCGTATCAGATTATATTCAGAAAAAAGAACTCAAAAAAAACAGCATTATTACAAAAATCGCTTTCCCCGATAAACCATATAAAAGCAGGTATTATCGTGAAACCATTACAGAAAATGATCATCCGTCTTTTACACTTACTATCCTGAAAGTTGAAAGCGATATCCGAATCGTTATCACCGGACATACCGGCCGTATCTATCGTGCAGTAAGCGTGGAAGAGGAAATCAGGCAAAATAACTTTCAACCAATAGATCGGGAGAAAATCAATTTTCAAAAAGACATCCATTTTGCGCCTGTAAAAGGAATGACTCCCGGTTATATCAGGCATTTAGCCGAAACAGCTATTTTTAGAGAAACAAACGAAATCCTGAAAGCATAGACGATGAAAACAAAACTAAATATTAACGGGAAAACCAAACACCTTGAACACGCCGGCGGCGAAAAACTCCTTGATACACTCAGGAATCATGGGTATACTGATGTAAAAAGAGGATGCGCTGAAGGAGAATGCGGAGCTTGCCTGATACTCCTTGACGGCAAGCCCGTAAACTCTTGCCGTGTTTTTACAGCCGCTGTACCTGAACATCAAATTACTACAGTAAAAGGGTTGGGAAGCATACAACAACCACATTTCATACAGGATGCTTTTGCTGAATCGGGAGCTGTACAATGCGGATTTTGCACACCTGCGCTTGTGCTTTCAACGTATGCACTGCTGCAGCAAAATCCTGAACCCTCAAACCGGGATATTCACAAGGCGATGGACGGGATCTTATGCCGCTGCACTGGTTACATCAAAATCATAGATGCTGTAAAACTCGCTGCAGGAAAAATGAAACCGGAAAATACAGAAAATCAGTAATGTGATAAACTGAATTATATCGTCAGTATATTCAAAAACAGGTTTTTAATAATCAACAAATGAATACTATGAGTCAATTTCAAAATATAGGAAAACCGGTAACAAAAACAGATGCTATCTCTCTGGCCACAGGCAGCGCTCTTTTTACAGAAGATTTTCCGTTAAAGGACGCGCTTTATGTGCGTATCCTGAGGAGCCCTTATGCTCATGCACGAATTTTGTCTATAGACACCTGCCCCGCAAAAGAAATGGAAGGTGTAGTGGATATTCTGACGCATCAGGATATTGAGAAAATATATTTTACCACGGCAGGTCAGGGTGCACCGGAACCTTCGCCGTATGACACATTGCTGTTTGACGATATTGTACGTTATGCCGGCGATTTCGTAGCTATGGTAGCAGCAGAAAGCGAAGAAATTGCTAACGAAGCGGTTTCTAAAATAAAAGTTCGCTATGAGCCTTTACCCGAAGTCTTTGATCCTGAAAAAGCTCTTGATGAGGGCGCTCCCATAATTCATGATAAAGAAGAGTACTTCCCCATCCCTGTTCCTTACAAACCGAAAGAAAACCTGGCGGCTGAAGTTGAGTTTTCTATAGGAAACACAACCAAAGGTTTCGAAGAAGCTGATACTGTAATAGAAGAGACATATCGAAGCGATTATGCCTCTCACGCCACCATCGAACCCCACATCGCAGCCTCCTGGTTCGATGAAAACGGACGACTGGTTATAGCAACTGCCACGCAGGTACCTTTTCATGCCCGCCGCATTGTGGCTCGCGTGCTGAATTACCCATTGAAGAAAATACGCGTTATCAAACCACGCATTGGCGGCGGATTTGGCGCTAAGCAAGAAGTTTTGCTGGAACCGTATGTTGCACTGTTTACGATTCGCAATAATCGTCCGGTACAACTAATCTATACACGTCGCGAAGAATTTCAGTCGGGAAGACAGCGACACCCAATGAGAGTAAGCCTGAAGATGGGCTTTAAAAGCAATGGCGAAATAACGTCTCTCGAAATGGATAACCTGATGAACACAGGCGCTTATGGAAGTCACGCGCTTACGGTATTATCCAACTCAGGTTCCAAATGCCTGCCGCTGTTTAACAAAATAAATAATATCGCTTTCCGCGGAAGATCTGCCTATACCAACCTTCCGGTAGGAGGCGCTTATCGCGGATATGGAGCCACCCAGGCATACTTTGCGCTGAACCAGCATTGGGACAGCATTGCCCGCCAAACCAACCAGGATCTGCCTGAATATTTTAAAAAGTGGCATATCCGTGAAGGAGAAACTTCCGAAGTTTTTAAAGCATTAGGAGAAGGAAAGGAAGGTGTAGAACAAATTATCAATTCCTGCAAGCTGGATGAATGCATAGACCGCGGGGCAGAAGCAATAGGCTGGTATCAAAAACGCAATAAAAAGCATGAACCCCGTCCCGGGTTTGTCAGAGGCGTGGGAATGGCAGTAGCCATGCAAGGCTCTGGAATTCCTATGATTGATATGGGGGCTGCCTACATGAAAATGAATGAAGATGGCAGTTTTAACCTCGACATTGGCGCTACTGATATCGGAACCGGCTCTGATACTATCCTGGCGCAAATCGCCGCTGAAGTGCTGCAAACTGATACGGATAAAATAATTGTGCTTTCTTCAGATACAGACCGCACTCCGTTCGATGTGGGCGCCTATGCTTCTTCAACAACATACGTTTCCGGTGGGGCTGTAGAAAAATGCGCACGGAAAATCAGTGAGCAAATAACTGAAGTAGCCGCCGATTTGCTTGGCGCAACACCTGAAAAGGTTATTCTCTCAGGAGGAAAAGCAAAAGACACTGCATCCGGAAAAACGGTTGATTTTGCAGAAATCGGAGCAGAAACGCTTTATGGAGGGCACCTGAAACAAATTCAGGCAGAGGCATCGCAATCTACGGAGCAGTCTCCCCCACCCTTCATCGCACAATTTGCCGAAGTGGAAGTGGATAAAGTCACCGGAAAAGTTCGTGTTGTTGAGTTTGTTTCTGCTGTGGATTGCGGTCTGGCGATAAACCCAAAATTGGCAGAAGGACAAATTGAAGGCGCTGCTGTCAACGGCATGACTTATGCTTTGTTTGAAAACTTCCGGTTTACAGCTAAAGGCCAGGTTACAAACGCTTCATTCTGGGATTATAAAATCTGGCGAAGCAATGACATCCCAAAAATGAAAACCATTTTGGTAGATTCTTATGAGGAATCCGGACCGTACGGAGCTAAGTCGGCAGGCGAAATCGGTATCAACGGTCCTGCGCCGGCCATTGCTAATGCAATTTTTGATGCCGTAGGTATCCGAATGACGGAAATGCCTTTTACTTCAGAAAAAGTATACAAAAAGCTTCACAATCATGCAGAATAAAATCACTATAAAGAATGGCTATGTCGCGCTGCCGGGTGAAAAAGAGCCACTAAAGATCGATATTGTAGTAGAAGGCGAGCGCATTGCTGTTATAGGTAAAAACCTGAACCGCGGTAAAATAATCGACGCTAAAAACCTGTTGGTAATGCCTGGAGGCATCGACCCACATGTCCACTTTAACGATCCCGGATATACTGAACGTGAAGATTTTCTGCATGGCACTTCTGCAGCCGCTGCGGGGGGTATCACAACCATCATCGATATGCCCTGCACCTCCATCCCGCCTGTCAATACGCTTGAAAACCTTCACACGAAAAACCAACAAATTCAAAATAAAGCCATTGTAGACTATGGCCTTTATGGAGGTGTTTGCGCCCAAACCTATCATGAATCGCTCGAAAAGCACATGAAAGAGCTTTCCGCGAGTGTGATGGGTTTTAAAGTCTATTTCCTTTCGGGAATGGATAGTTTCCATAGTCTGAATGCATATCAGTTTGAGCAGGTTCTGAAAAAAGCAAAATCCCTCAACAAAACAGTGCTTCTGCACGCCGAAGACCCGGATTACGTCAATCCCGCCACCGCCGCAGAGAAAACCGCAAATGACACCTGGGAAGCTTATTACCGGTCAAGACCCGAAATGGCTGAAATCCTGGCTGTGAAAAAAGCAGTTCAAATAGCAAACTCTGCCGGCGCCAGCCTGCACATTGTGCACATCGGCAGCGCAGAAGCCGTTTTAGACATCCCCAAGAATTCAAAAATCAGCGGAGAAACCTGCCCGCACTATCTTGCTTTTTCTTATGAGGATTTTGAAAAGCAGGGTAGCAGCCTGAAAACAGCCCCCGTTGTAAAAGCCCCGGGAAACGCCAATTTGCTTTGGAACTTCTTATCAACAGGTCGCCTGGATTTTGTTGCCACAGACCATGCCCCTGCCCCTGCCCAGGCCAAAAACCGCGGCTCTGTATGGAATGATTATGCCGGCATTCCGGGCATTGAAACGTACTTTCCTTACCTGTTTTCTGAAGGATACATGAAAAGCCAAATTTCTTTGGAAACGCTGCTTAGAATCACCTCAGGAAACGCTGCCCGGCGCTACAATTTCTTTCACCGCAAAGGCTCCATATCTGTGGGAAAAGAAGGTGATTTTGTGCTTATCAATCCCGATAAGGAACAGACGGTTAAGGGGCAAGATTTCTTTTCAAAAGGAAAAATAACGCCTTTTGAAGGCATGAAGCTCAAAGGAAAAATTGATAAAACCATTCTGCGGGGGAAAGTCGTATATGATACTGAGCAAGGCATTACGACAGAACCCGGATATGGAAAATGGATAAAACCTAAACACAAAAACTATGGCAAATAAATACATCATCAAAAACGCAATCATCACAGACGGCATTTCGCGCCTTATGGAAAACGGCGCCATCAGGGTGGATGATGGTAAAATTGCCATCTTAGACCCTGAAAACAGCCTCCGTGATGAAAATGCCGAAGTCATTGACGCAGGAGGCAGAATAGTGATTCCCGGTCTTGCAAACCCGCATCACCACCTTTATTCCCGCTTTGCGGTGGGATTATCGCCGCTGGGACCGGCTGATAAACTATCCGAAATCCTGAACCACTTATGGTGGCCGCTCGACCGGGCACTGGATGAAGAAACGGTTTATTATTCGGCCTTATCGGCAATCATGGACTCTATTAAACATGGCGTTACTACTGTTTTTGATCATCATGCATCCAACTCATTCGTGAAAGGAAGTTTAAACACAATTGAAAAGGCCTTTCAGGAAGCAGGCATCAAAGGTGTGTTGGCCTACGAAGTATCTGACCGCGAAGGAAAAGACATTTTCAGAGAACAAGTGGAGGAAAATCTAGACTTTTATAAAAAAACCCAAAACAATCCTGATTTAAAAGGCATGATGGGATTGCATGCCAATTTTACACTTAGCCGTGAATCGCTGCAATTCCTTCGCAAAGTGATGCCTGACGGTATGGGCATTCATACACACTGCGGCGAGGGCAAAGAAGATTTTGATTTCTGTATTGAAGATGGCTTTGCAGGTCCGGTGGATAGGCTAAATGCTTTCGGACTTGTTGACGAAGCTTCCTTTTTGATTCACTGCATACATCTGTCTGAAAAGGATTTCCGCATCATCAACGAAAAAAATCCTGTAGTGGTTTCCAACCCTGAATCCAATGCCAACAACGGGGTAGGCATGATGAATACAGAAAAAATCAGGAATTATGTTTTAGGCACTGATGGTATGTCAGGGAATATCATTGGCAGCCATCGCTCTCATTTTCTGAGAAGAAACGGAAACGTAGAAAATCCGTCAGGAAAACTATTCCGAAACACCAACCAGCTTGTTCAGTCTGTTTTTCCAGACTGCGGAGGACTGGAACCTGGAAAAAGAGCCGATATAGCCATCCTGGATTATATTCCTGAAACACCCGTTAACCTGAACAATTTGTTTTTCCATTTAATTATGGGATTCGGCGCACAGCAAACCTGGATGACGATGGCGAACGGCAAAATCTTATTTAAAGAAGGAAAAATACAACACCTTGATGAAGCAGCGCTGAAAGCCGATTTCCAGAAAGCAGCAAAAAAATTACACCGGAGGTTTTATGAATGATGAATTTGTTTTAATACCATGGCGAAAATTATTTGAGATGACGATGCAGGGTGTGGACGAAAAGTCTGTTTTTGATATCCCGGAAAACCTGTTTTATCATCCCGCAAAGGAAAACCCATTAAGAACAAGCATGTTTGACCAGCCTATTGAAAACCCGGTCGGGATTTCTGCAGGCCCACATTCCCAGCTTGCACAAAACATTGTAGCTGCCTGGCTGTGCGGAGCACGTTACATTGAGCTCAAAACGGTTCAAACCGATGACGAACTGGATATTCCCCGTCCATGTATCGACATGCCATTTGAAGGCTATAACTGTGAGTTTTCGCAGGAACTAAAAATTCAACAATCATTTGACCAGTACTTAAACGCATGGATTCTCATTCATATACTTAAGGATAAACTTGGATGGAAAGAAGATATCGGCACGATTTTTAACATGAGCATTGGCTACGACCTGAAAGGCATTAAGCAAAAAAACGTAAGCTGGTTTTTACAAAAAATGCGCGATTGCAGCGCTGAAAAAGAAGAAAAACTAAATGCTGTTGCCGACTTGTATCCTTCAGTAAAATCACTGAATATCCCTGATTGTATCTCCGATAACGTCACGCTTTCTACGATGCACGGCTGTCCTCCTGATGAAATTCAACAAATCGGGGAATATCTTTTGCAGGAACAAAAACTGCATACCTATATCAAATTCAACCCTACTTTGCTGGGCGCAAAGAAAATCCGGGAAATTCTAAAGCATTACAATTATCAAGCAATTGTCCCTGACGAAGCCTTTGAGCATGATATCTCCTATGAAGATGCCGTTAGCGTGATTCAGTCGCTGCAAAAAACCGCGCAAAATGAAAACCTTCATTTTGGCCTGAAGCTCACAAACACCCTCGAAACCCGCAACCACAAAGATGTTTTTGAAGAAGAGTCTATGTTTATGAGTGGCAAAGCGCTGCATCCTATAAGCATTAATGTGGCACGAAAACTAAGAAACGAAAACGCATTGGCCGAAATCCCGGTATCTTTTTCCGGAGGCGTAGATGCCTTTAATATTGCTGAAACGCTGGCTTGCGGTTTCCGGCCGCTTACAGTAAGCAGCGACTTGCTTCGGCCCGGTGGCTATGGAAAGCTCAGCCAGTATATTGAACTGCTCCAGGAAGAGCTGCAAAACAGAGGTGCCGGAGATCTGAACATGTATGCAACGAAAAAAGCAAAAGAAAACGATGCTGAAAAAGCGGCCCTTCAAAACCTCAACGAGTATGCTGACAAGGTTTTAGACCACAGCAGATATCACGCTGAAACGCCCAGCATTCATCTCGACAGGCCATTAAACGCCTTTGACTGCATCCAGGCGCCCTGCGAAAGCACCTGCCCGTCAGGACAGCAAGTGCCGGGATACCTCTATCACACAGCCCGCGGCGAATACAATAAAGCCTTTGAAGTAGTCATGCACGACAATCCGTTTCCTTCAGTATCAGGTATGATTTGCGACCATGAATGCCAAACACGATGCACTCGCGTTTTGTATGATGATCCTTTACTTATCAGGGAAATCAAGCGCTTTGTAGCTGAAAAAGGCCGCAATGGTACTACTGAAAAAGAAAAAAGCCATCCTGTCAGTACCGCCATTATTGGTGGAGGTCCTTCTGGACTTAGCTGCGCCTATTTTCTGACAAAAGCGGGAATTCATACTGAAATTTTTGAAGCTGCAAAAGAACCCGGAGGTATGGTAGCTAAAACCATTCCGGCTTTCCGGCTCTCAGAAAACGCATTGCGAGAGGATATCCAGCGAATTCAGGATTTAGGAGTCCGGTTTCACTTTGGTGAAAAAATTGATAAGGCAAAATACCGTCAGCTTAAACAGGAGTTTGATTATGTTTTCATTGCAGTAGGGGCTCCGCAATCAAAAAAGTTAAACACTAAAGGAGCGGAAGAAGTACAGCAAGGAATCTACAATCCTTTGGAGCTGCTGGCGGATATCAAAACCGGCAAAAACCCTCACTCCGGTAAAAACATCATTGTGCTTGGCGGCGGTAATGTGGCTATGGACGTAGCCCGCACCCTTAAGCGTCTGGCCGGGACTGACGGGAATGTATCCCTGGTTTACCGACGAACACAGCAGGAAATGCCGGCAGAGGCTGAAGAGCTTGCCGAAGCCAGAGAAGAAGGAATTGATTGGATAGAACTGGCTAATCCGGTTAAAGTGATTTCAAAAAACGGCGCCCTCAAAGCTGTTCAGTTTCAAAAAATGAAAATAAAGGGAACAGACCAAAACGGGCGGCCTAAACCGGTGCCTGACGGAGATAACGTGTTTATGATGAACTGCGATATGCTCGTTCCTGCATTTGGTCAGGAAGTAGAACCGGAGTTCCGGAAACTACTGGAACAAGAGAAAGCTTCTGTGAAGGAAAACAAAAAAGTTTTTGTTGGAGGAGATGCAAAAAGAGGAGCTTCCACGCTGATCAAAGCGATTGCCGACGGAAAAAATGTTGCCCGGACTATCCTGCAACAAGAAGAAATCAATGAAAAACCAATCTTCAGGAATCAGTCTGAAAAACAAGTAACACTCCCGGAATTACAATACCGCAAAGCCCGGGTAAAAAAGGGCATCCCGGTAAGGAAACAACCACCGGCAGAGCGGCTGGATTTTGGCCTGGTTATTCCGGTAATGAAGGAAGCAGAAGCACGGCAGGAAGCCGACCGATGCATGTATTGCGATGAGCTGTGCAACATTTGTGTGGATGTTTGTCCGAACCGCGCCAACCATGGCTACCAGGTAAAACCTTTTACGATGGAAATACCGGCAGCAAAAACGATTGACGGAAAAACACAGGCCTACACATCCGGGACATTTAAGCTGGAACAATTAAACCAGGTTCTGAATATCAAAGATTTCTGCAATGAATGCGGCAACTGCGAAACATTCTGCCCTTCAAACGGAGCTCCCTTCCGCGACAAGCCGCAGGTGCATCTGTCAGAAAAAAGCTTTGCCGCCGCTAGTGAAGGGTTCTGCTTTAAAAACGGAAAATTAGTGATGAAAACCGAACACGGCATCAAAACCCTGCAAAAAAACAAAACTTCTTTTGTTTTTGAATCCGCAGCAGCAGAAGCAGAGTTTGATGCATATTCTTTTAAACCGGAACAAATAATACTCAAAAAAGCCGGTGAAACCGATTTTTCAGAAGCCATCATGATGTGGGTATTGCATGATGAAGTAAAGAAACTCAGCAAAACACAAAATGTAAAACAATAAAAACAAGATAAAACCATGCATAAAGAAATCTTACAAAAAACAGAACAATACGCTTCTTTCACCGCCGAGTGCTTATCTGAAATGGTTAAAATACCCTCACTCAGCGGCGAAGAAAAAGAAGTCATGGAGAAAGTAAGCGAGCTTCTTGACCGCGCCGGCATAAAAGAACACTGGACCGACGGCCTGGGCAACGTGATTGCTAAGGTGGGAAGTGGCCCCAGGATTCTGGCTGTTGATGCGCACATAGATACCGTAGATACCGGCGATGTGGACCAATGGGATTTTGATCCCTTTTCAGGCGAAATCAAAGACGGTTTTGTGCATGGCCGCGGCACGGTTGACCAGGAAGGCGGTGCAGCCTCTATGATTACCGCTGCGAGGATTCTCCAGGAACTCAATTACAATGGTGGCTGGACAGTCTATTTTACTTTTACCGTGATGGAGGAAGACTGCGACGGACTATGCTGGCTTTACCTGATAGAGAAAGAAAACCTGAAACCTGATTATTGCGTCATAACCGAGCCTACCAACCTGAATATTTATCGCGGACACCGCGGCAGAATGGAAATGGATGTCTATTTCAAAGGACTCTCAGCGCATGCCTCTGCTCCTGAACGAGGTGAAAATACCATTTACAGCGCCGCCCGTTTCGCTACACAGCTACAACAGCTTAATGAAAACCTCAAAACGGATGAATTGCTGGGCAAAGGAACGCTGGCGCCTACGGTATTCCAGACCGATTCTCCCTCGCTTTGCGCCATTCCCGATAAGGCATCCATGCATATCGACCGGCGCCTGACATGGGGTGAGACTAAAGACTCCGCCGTGAAGGAAGTTGAAAACCTGCTGGGAGATGATGCCCGCGTAGAAGTTCCGCTCTACGACAAACCCAGCTACAAAGGAACGGTATTTAAGCAGGAAAAATATTTCCCTACATGGAAAATAGAAGAAAATCATCCCTTAATCCAATCGGGTGTAAGAAATTTCAAAAACCTTTTCGGCAAGCAACCGCTGGTAGATAAGTGGACGTTTTCCACCAATGCAGTGGCCGTATGTGGGAGATATGAAATTCCTTGCCTGGGATTTGGCCCGGGAAATGAAGTAATGGCACATGCCCCCAACGAAAAAACACCGGTAGAACACCTCGATAAAGCAGCCGCTTTTTACGCCATGCTGCCATATACGCTGGATGACAAACTACAGAGCTAAAAACTGAATAAAAATTTCGATATACTATGAACTTAAAAGGAAAAGACCTTATCACATTTCAGGACTGGACAAAAGAAGAAATTAATTACCTTCTGAAAGTCACATCCGATTTGAAAAAACGCATAAAACAGGGTGAAATCATTGAAGACCTGAAGCATAAAACACTGTTCATGATTTTCTTTGAACAGTCTACCCGCACCCGGAATTCTATGGAAGCCGCCATGACGCAGTTGGGCGGACATGCACATGATTTGACCAAAGACAAAATGCAGATTTCGCATGGCGAAACACCAAAAGATACGGGCAACGTACTGGCGCGTATGGGCGAAGCCATAGCTATCCGGAACTGTTTCCATGAACTCGGCAATCAATATATCCGTGATATCGCAAAATATGCTGATGTGCCGATGATATCCATGCAGGATGATATCTACCATCCGCTCCAGGTTATTGCCGACTTCCTGACCATCAAAGAGCACTTTCAGCAACCCGAAAAGCTTAAAGTCAGCATTTTGTGGACCTATGCCACTTCTCATGCCAAGCCACTTTCCGTACCACAGTCGCAGGTGTTGTTTTTCCCGCGATATGGAATGGACGTAACCGTTGGTATGCCTGAAGAATTTCCTTTGCAGGATGATATCATGAAACAAGCCCAAAAGAATGCAGAAGAAACAGGCGCCGAACTTAACGTTACACACAGCAAAGAAGAAGCAGTTAGGGACGCCGACATCGTAATCCCCAAAAACTGGGGCGGATTCGGATATTTTGATAAATGGGAAGACACCGAAAAAAACAAAGCGATTATGAAATCCAATTTAGAGAAACATCCGGACTGGATTTTAGACAGAAAGCTTTATGAGCTAGCCAGGAAAGATGCGAAAATAATGCATGCCCTTCCTGCCGACCGCGGCAAGGAAGTTACAGATGAAATTCTGGACTCACCCAACTCTATCATTTATGATGAAGCGGAAAACCGCCTGCACACCGCGCGCGGCCTTTTACGTGAGCTTATGAAATAAAAACGATTATGAATTATTATTACAAATGCAGCGAGTGTGGTAAAACGTATCCGATAACACCGGACAGGATGCTGTGCGAAGACTGCAGCAGCAAGCAAAAATCCGGCCGTCCGCTCCGCGGCATCCTTGAGGTAGCAATGGAAGGTCAGCTCGCCGATTGCACCTCCGTTTATGCTGTTTTACCGATAGAAAAAAAGTGGTTTCCGCAGATTCCGGTTGGCAACACTCCGCTCTGGTCACCTAAAAAGCTGCAACAAAAGCACGGCTTTCCAAACCTGTTTATCAAGGATGACACCCGGAATTTAACCGGTTCTTATAAAGACAGAGCCTCATGGCTGGTCGCCGCCTCTGCGCTTAAGTGGGGCATCAGGCATGTTACGGTTGCTTCTACAGGAAACGCGGCCTCTTCAATGGCCGGCATCGGAGCTGCGGCAGGACTCAGGGTAACCATTTATGTGCCGGGTTCCATTCCAAAAGCTAAGCTTGTACAGTCGCTACAGTACGGCGCTGAGGTGATTTCTGTAAACGGAAGCTATGACGACGCTTTCCGCATGGCAATGAAACCAGACTCATCAGAAAAAGTACTCAACAGAAATACCGGCTATAACCCGCTTACGCTGGAAGGCAAAAAAACAGCTTCCTTTGAGCTATGCCACCAGATGACAAATACACCAGACTATATTTTTGTGCCTGCTGGCGATGCTGTCGTGCTTAGCGGCATGATTAAAGGGTTTAAAGACCTCCAAAAACTCGGCAAAATCGGCAGATTTCCAAAGTTCATCGCTGTGCAGGCCGAGGGAAGCAGCGCCCTGGCGAAAGCTATGGAACAAGGAGATTTTTCAGACCCAGTGAAATCAGAAACCATAGCTGATTCCATCCAGGTAGATGTTCCGGCATGTGGATATTATGCTTTGCGCGAATTGAAAGCGCACAGCGGCGACTGCATAACGGTTTCCGATAATGAAATCCGGCAAGCACAAATAGAATTATCTTCAGAGGCGGGGCTTTTTGCAGAGCCCTCTGCGGCAGCTTCTTTGGCAGGCTTACTCAAGATGAAAGCAGATATTGAACCGGAGGCAAAAATCGTGTTGCTGGCTTCAGGAACGGGACTCAAAGACATCGACAACGCACAGCAGGCTGTGGAAAACGCAGGCAGAACCATAACACGAAAGGAGGTCTCGGATGATTGAAGCCATAATTTTAGCAGCAGGGTATTCCTCGCGCACCAGCCGCTATAAAATGACTTTGCCTTTGGGCGAAAAAACCGTACTACAGCATACTGTAGAGTCGTTTTTAAAAGTTTGCAATAAAGTAATTGTGGTTTGCGGACATAACGCCCGGGATTGTAAAAAACTTTTTGCAAACCAAAAAGGAGTGATTGTTACCGTAAACCCGAATTTTTCCAAAGGCATGTTCAACTCTGTGCAGCACGGCGTTCGTCAGTTGCATTCGGATATATTTTTTGTGATTCCGGGCGATCAACCTATGGTTAAGCCCGAAACACTAACGAAGTTGCTTGCTGCCGATGGAGACATCATAAATCCGGCCTACCGGGGAAAAAAAGGACATCCGGTATTGTTCCGGGGCAACAGCAAAAAAGGTATACTGGATATGCCGGAAAATGCGGTTTTGCGCGATTATATACACAGCCATCCATCCACGGTACTCGAAGTGGATGATGAGGGCGTCTTGCTGGATATCGATACCGATGAAGATTATGAAAACATGGCAACCCGTTTTGCTACATGATAAATAACAGGAAACAGTTTATGGAAAACAAAATCAGTACTTCTATTCCCCGCTTTGACGCCAGTAAAAAACTATCCGGCGAAGCCGTTTACATCGGCGATATGGTTTTGGATGGAATGCTGCATGCACGCACCTTAAGAAGCGAAAAAGCCCATGCCCGCATCATCAGTATTGAACTTCCCGAACTGCCTGAAGGATATTTTGCCATCACAAAAGAAGATGTTCCTAGAGAAAACCATATGCAAAGTGTTGTTTCAGACCACCCGCTTTTTGCTGATAAAGAGGTTTTTTACATCGGACAGCCTCTTCTTCTTATGATAGGTCCTGACAAGGAAAAGACAGCCTCGCTGGCTTCGCAAGTAAAGGTCAGGTATGAAGATTTACCTTCCATTACAAACATGGAAGAAGCCATCCGGAAAAACAAAACGCACGTCAGCTACCAATATGACAAAGGAAATCCTGAAGGAGCTTTTCGCGAAAGCAAAAACATTATCTCTGAAACATTTTATACCGGAAGACCTGACCAGTTATACCTTGAGACAAATGGCGTTATAGCCAAGTGGGAAAACGAGCGCATGACGGTTTATGGTTCCATGCAATGTCCCTTTTTTGTAAAAAATGCTGTGGCTGAAGCTACAGGCCTGGCTCCGGATCAGATTCGCGTTATACAAACGGTTACCGGAGGTGCGTTTGGAGGTAAAGAGGAATACCCTTCATTGCTGGCTGCACAGGCGGCAATTGCTTCTCTGAAAACCGGCAAACCTGTCCGGTTGATCTTAGACCGGAAAGAGGACCTGGAAGCCAGCACAAAACGTCATCCTGCCAAGATGAAATACCGTGCGGCCATTAATGCGAAGCAAGAGATTACAGCCATAGACATTGACATTAGTTTTGATGGCGGCGCTTTTGCTACTATCTCTCCGGTAGTACTTCAAAGAGGCATGTTTACGGCTACGGGCGTGTATAATTTTCCTCATATCAGGGTTAAAGGTCGCGTAGTTGATACTCACAAAGTTCCTTCCGGCGCTTTTCGCGGTTTTGGCGCACCGCAGGTACTGTTTGCCATGGAACAAATGATGCTTCGTATTAGTAACAGATTAAACCAGAATACGCTGAATTTTAAGAAAAAGCACCTTATAAAAACAGGAGACACCACAGCCACCGGCGGCAAAATGTGGTCGGATATCAAAATCAATGAAGTGATAGAGAAAATTACGGGGATGTCTGACTACAACCACAAAAAAGCTAAGCACGGAAAAAACCGCGGCATTGGTATTTCGTTGTTTTTACACGGTTGTGGTTTCACCGGACGTGGCGAAGTGGACATCAGTGGTGAAGTCATCCTGAAAAAGAAAAATGAAAATATCAGCATCTACACTTCCAATGTAGAGATGGGTCAGGGCGCCTCCACAACGCTAAGAAAAATTGTGGCCCAGAGCCTGCAAATCCCTGAAGCAAAAGTCAGCTTTGAGCCTCAGGATACCGACCGGGTACCAAATTCCGGGCCTACTGTAGCTTCCAGAACGGCTATGATTATCGGCGGACTGGTGAAAAAAGCATGTAATCAGCTTCTTGAAAAATGGCATTTGCCTGATGTTGAGGTCAAAGAAGTTTACCAGCATCCCGGATATGTAAACTGGGATAACAAAACATTTCGGGGCGATGCTTACCCCGTCTACTCATGGGGCGCTAATGTGGCTGAAGTAGAAGCCGATCCGGTTACATGCGAAATAGACGTAAAAAAATTATGGGGTGTTTATGATATTGGCGTAGCGCTGGATGAGGACATCATCCGCGGACAGATGCAGGGCGGCATGATCCAGGGACTGGGATATGCCCTGATGGAAAAAATGGAACACCTGCAAGGAAAATTGCAACAGTTGAACTTAACGGATTATACCATTCCCACAACAATGGATACACCAGAAATGGAATGCGATTTTGTAGAAAATCCATACGAATTTGGACCTTTCGGTGCTAAATGTGCCGGAGAGCTGCCGCTGAATGGCATAGCTCCTGCTTTAGCTGAAGCAGTGGAGCAGGCGCTTGGCATCAAAGTAAGCCAAATTCCTTTGACTCCTGAATACTTAAAAGAAAGGCAACATGAAGATTGAATTCAATTTAAACGGAAAAACTGAGGTGTTTGAAGGCCCGCCGGAGTCGCGCTTATTAGATGTGCTAAGGGATCACTTCGGGTTAAAAAGCCTGAAAGAAGGCTGCGGCGAAGGAGAATGTGGCGCCTGCACGGTGCTGCTTGATGGAAAAGCCGTGGCCTCATGTATTTTGCCTGCCGGAGCTGCTGCCGGCAGAAAGATAGAAACCCTGGAAGGCATTCGCAACGGCAACAGCTACAACCTCATCAAGCAAGCATTCAGGGAGTCCGGCGCTGTACAATGCGGCTTTTGCACCCCCGGCATGGTCATGGCTGCCGAATCGCTGCTGCGCGAAAACCCAAACCCGGATAAAACAGACATCCGTCGCGCGCTGTCGGGAAACTTATGCCGCTGCACGGGATACAGCATGATATTAAACGGCGTGGAACTAGCTGTAAAAAGACAGGAGGAAAAATGAAAACAGCCTATCATCCCGAATCTCTGTCTGAAGCTCTCGAAATAAGAGCAAACGAAAGAGTTAAGCCTATAGCCGGAGGCACTGACCTGATGGTGCAGCATCGCAGAGAAGGAGGCATTGCACCAGGATTTAGCGAACCGCTGCTGTTTCTCTATCAGTTGCCGGAATTAAAAAAAATTACCGCAGATAAAAATATACTAACCATCGGATCAGGCGTTCTCTTAAGCCAACTGACTAATGATACACAAGTGCCGAACCTGCTCAGAGAAACAGCGCAACAGATGGCAGCGGTTACCACACGAAACGTTGCCACAATCGGAGGAAACGTTTGCAATGCATCACCTGCTGCTGATATTTTGCCCTGTTTGTATCTATTAAATGCAGAACTGGTTTTACAAAGCCTTCGCAATTACAGAATCCTTCCAATACACGAGTTTATAACCGGTCCGGGTACAACGCTGCTTCGGGAAGATGAACTTCTGGTTGAAATCCGGTTTCCTTTAGATAATTTCGAGGTGGAGAAATACAGAAAAATAGGTACACGCAAAGCAATGGCTTTGTCTAAAATATCCTTTGCCGCTGGCGCAAACTTTAAGGATAGCAAGCTAAGCGATATCAGGATGGCGCTGGGAGCTGTGGCTCCGACGGTAGTCCGTTCCTTATCCGCCGAAAGGCTACTCATCAACAAAACTAAACAGGAAATTGAGAAACAGCTTCCCGAAGTAATGAAAGCGTATGAAAAAGCCATAAACCCAATAGACGACGCGCGCAGCAATAAAAAATACCGAAAGCAAGTCAGCCTGGAATTAATACAGGATTTTATTGAAAATCAGATTCTAAACCATAAAAAGATATCATAAGATGGTTTCAAAACCGTCAATAAAAGACACGAAAACACAAACAATGAAAATCCTTGAAAAACTTGTTCAGAATGTTCCGGAGATTCCGGTAAATGAGGTGATTGTCGGCGTATTTACTACGCTGGTAAGAGCAGGTAACTTATATGGAGTTTCCAGTACATTGCGGGGCGAAACACCACATCAAGCCCCCGGGCGGGACAAACCCCTGTCAGAAATGAACCTACGGGAATTAGCGGAACTGATTCATTCTGAAGAACTCTTACAAGCCTCTGTTGGTCTGGCCGCAATTAATGCGGCAAATGCAACGGATAAACACTTCACATCTGTAAAAGCTCAGGAAATCATTCGCCAAAAAGGAAAAGGTAAAGTCGTTGCCGCAGTCGGCCATTTCCCGTTTCTGGAAAAACTCACTGAACCTTCGCGGTTGATGATTTTTGAAAAACAGCCTTTGAATGGGGATTTTCATGAAAAGGATATCCGTCGACTATTGCCTGAGGCTGATGTCGTGGCTATAACAGGCACCACGTTTATCAATCATACTTTTGGAGAGGTGATGAAACATATCAGGCCCGACGCATTCAAAATCGTTTTAGGCCCCTCTACCCCACTGTCACCTGTTCTTTTCAACTTTGGCATTGATGCGGTTTGCGGAACCCGGGTAACAGATTTTGAGGTGATGAGGCAATGCGTGCTGGAGGCAACGCCTGTAAGGCAAACTCAGGGAAAAGACTTCGTTTGCCGGATGCGTAAAGATTATGAAAATCAGCAAAAATCAGTTATAGAAATTTCAGAAAGCAACTAAAATATGAGGGATATTTATAAAAATATTTGGGAAATCACACAAAGCGGTAAACCGGGCGTACTCGTAACGGTCGTTGAAAAAGAAGGTGAAGGCCCTGCCCTGGCCGGAAATAAAATGCTGGTGTATGAGGATGGCAGCACGGCGGGAACCGTTGGCGGAGGCAACCTGGAATTTTTGGCTGCAAAAAAAGCCAGGAAAATCCTTCAAACAGGAAAAAATGCGCTTGAAAGCTTTAATTTGTCTGATGACAAAACAGAAGGCACACCAACCGGCATGGCCTGTGGGGGAAAAGCCACGCTCTTCTTTGAGTTTCTGGGTCAAACCAGCCGCGTATACCTCTTTGGGGCCGGACATATCGGCAAAGCCCTTTTTGAAATCCTTACAAAAATGGAAGTGGCGGTAACGTTAGTGGATGACCGCGCTGAGATGATCGAGGAAATAAAAACTCCCGGAGAAAAGCATCATGCTGGTTTTGTGGAATTCATTGAAGAAACGGATTTTCATGCCACTCCGCTGTTTGTTTTGGCAACGTATAAGCATCAGCACGACAGCTACATCCTGAATAAAATTTACGAAAAACAAATCCAGACTCCCTACATTGGCATTATCGCCTCCAAAAAAACGCGTAAAATGCTGATTCAAAGCCTGCAAGAGACAAATGGTGAGGATACGGACCTGACGCCGGTTTACTCTCCCGCGGGCTTGGACATCGGCGGAACCGACCATCCGTGGGAAATTGCCCTGTCAGTTGCAGCGGAAATACAAACCCTTCGATACAACAAAAATGCAAATCATTTAAAAGACAAAAAATAACATACAATTCATGATAGACCTGACAATCAACGAAAATCAAAGAAAGCAAAATGCTGAAATCTGCCACGAGCGCAATATCATTGTGCCCACTTTCGCAGAAATGAAAAACCCGGATCTGATTCCGGATCATATCAAAAAGGAATTAAATAATGTTGGCTTGTGGGACATTGACCCGCGAAACCTGTTCCGCATAACCTGGAAAAATGAGCCTGCACATCATGGCGGAGGCTATTCAGGAGTGAACTATATGGAGCTGCCTCCGGAACTCACCGGAGTGAATGCCCGTATCATTGCGCTTGTAGGAAAATGGTTTCCAACAGGCGCCCACAAAGTAGGCGCTACGTTTGGCTGCCTGGCGCCACGGCTGATAACAGGTCAGTTTAACCCGAAAAAACACAAAGCCGTATGGCCCTCTACAGGAAATTATTGCCGGGGCGGCGCTTACGATGCCGCGCTGCTGGCATGTGAATCCGTTGCCATATTACCTGAAGGAATGTCAAAAGAGCGTTTCGAGTGGCTGGCCAATGTAGCCGGAGAAGTCATAGCCACACCCGGCTGCGAAAGCAATGTAAAAGAAATCTTTGACAAATGCTGGGAATTAAAAAAGACTCGCAGTGACGTAATGATTTTCAATCAGTTTGATGAATTCGGAAACCACTTATGGCATTATGACGTGACCGGAAATGCGATGCTGGAAGTGCTGCAAAAAGAATTAGGAGATGACCACCACTATTCCGGTGTAGTATTAACTTCTGGATCCTCAGGAACAATGGGTTGCGGCGACTTTCTGAAGGAAAAATATCCGGCATCAAAAATAGCCGTGGGTGAAGCGCTACAGTGCCCTACCCTACTGCAAAACGGTTTTGGCGGACATCGCATCGAAGGCATCGGCGATAAACACGTTCCGTGGATTCATAACGTTCGAAACACAGATATGGTGGTTGCTGTTGACGATGATTCTACTATGCGCACCGTTCGCTTGTTTAACGAAGCGCAAGGAAAAGAATACCTCGCCAGGCAAGGGGTTCATCAAAAACTAATTGATAACCTGGATTTATTGGGTATTTCCTCTGTTGGCAACCTGCTTTCAGCTATCAAATATGCCAAGTATTATGAATTGACGGAAAAGGATGTTGTGATGACGGTCTTTACCGATTCAATGGAGCTGTATGATTCTAGAATGCAGGAGATGGAAAAGGAGCACGGCCCTTACAATACGATAGATGCCGCTAAGGATTTTGATCACCTTCAAAACCTGACCATCGATCATACGCTGGAGCTGACGCATTATGAGAAGAAACGCATCCACAACCTGAAATACTACACCTGGATAGAGCAGCAGGGAAGACAACTCGAAGAGCTGAACCGGCAATGGTACGACCATTATGAATACTGGGACGAAATCCACCGCCTGGTTCCGAAAATTGACCGGCTAATAAAGGAATTCAATGCATTGTAAATAACTTACAAACCTAAAAACTTGTAAACTTATTAAACTGAACTCATGAATCAATCCATACTTATAAAAAACCCAATGCTGTGTGCCAGAATGGATGGCCAACCCGGAAGCAGTAACCTGGCTAATCCATTCTCAGGTGGGCACGTTTATATTGAAAACGGTGTAATACAGTCAGCAGGACCGCAACCATACAACGGGGATGCAGAGTTAGAAATTGATGCCAGCCGGATGGTTGTTATTCCCGGGCTCATCAATACGCATCACCATTTTTTTCAAACGCTTACGCGGAATATTTTTAATGTGCAAAACGAAGGCCTTTTTCAGTGGCTCATCACACATTACGAGATATGGCGTGAGATTTCGGAAGAGTCTGTGTATACCGCTGCTCAACTTGCTATGACAGAGCTGATGAAAAGCGGCTGCACTACCACTTCAGATCATCACTACCTGTTTCCCTCGGCAGCGTCAAATCAGCTTATTGATGCTGAAATAAGAGCCGCTCAGGATTTAGGGATGCGTTTTCAGCCTACCCGCGGCTCTATGTCGCTCGGAAAGTCAGAAGGTGGATTGCCTCCTGACGACGTGGTGCAAACAGAAGAAAAAATCAAAGCCGATACACTTAGGCTGATTCAGGAGTATCATGATGACAAACCCGGCGCTATGACCCGCATAGCATTGGGACCATGCTCTCCTTTTTCCGTAACACCTGAGCTGATGAAACAAACGGTGGAGATGGGTGAGGAATACAATTTACAGATTCATACTCACCTGGCTGAAACACTGGACGAAGAGGCTTTTTGCCTTAAAAACTTTGGCCAAAGACCTTTCGCTTACCTGAAATCGCTCAACTGGATCCGCAAGAACGCCTGGTTTGCGCATTCCATCCACCTGAATGACGAAGAAATTGCAGAAGCCGGAGCAGCAGGAATTGGCATCACGCATTGCCCTTCGTCGAATATGCGCTTAGGCTCCGGCATTGCACGCATCAAAGAAATGCTTCAGGCTGGAGTAAAGGTAAGCCTCGGTGTGGATGGCTCAGCTTCCAACGACTCCTCCAATATGCTTATGGAACTTCGCATGGCAATGATGCTTTCACGGCTGCGGGAGCAGGATAAGTGGCTAAGTGCAGAAGAAGCGCTTTACATGGGAACCCGCGGAGGAGCGGAAGCGCTAAACCGTCCGGAGCTTGGGCAAATACGAAAAGGCATGCAAGCTGACCTGGCTTTGATGAACATGGATAAAGCCGAATATTCCGGTGCGCTGCACGATCCGCTGGCAGCCTTGATTTTTTCTGTTGGCATGCACCCTTTTGATTGCGTGATTACCAACGGGCGACTTACCGTGCATGAAGGAAAAGTGCAGTCTGTTCATGAGCCGGCGCTTATTCGCAGGCACCAGAAAACCTCAGAAAAGATCATCGCAAAAGCAAAACAAAAAACCAGGCAGGATTATTCCAGAAAATAAGTGAATTGTTGCAATGCATTAATATTACTAAGGATAATTATCAATCATTTAAGTATTGGATTATTGCGAATTATTGGCGAATTAAGCGAAATGAGTTCAACTCTTATTTTCACAGGCTGAGTTGCAGTAAATCATTATTTTTGCAACGATGATGAAGCAACTGCATCCATTTATAAAAACGCATCTGATTTTTCTGATAGTAGCCTTACCACTGCTGTTTTTTGAGAAAGGAACTTTGGTGTTGTGGTTCAATCAGAATCATACAGCCTTTATGGATGTCTTTTTTAAATACATAACCCACCTGGGTAGCGGTTTTATGGCATTGGTTTTCATCCTTGTATTTCTTTCGTTTAGCTATCATAAAACCATCATATATGCCGCAGGGCTGTTTCTTAGTGTGTTTGTCATTGAGGGAATCAGCAAAAGATTGCTGTTTAGTCATGTTTTACGGCCGGTTTATCACTATGCGGATCAGATTGCATTTAGCTTTATTGAAGGGGCTACCACCCAGGGTATGCAGACATTTCCGTCAGGTCATACCGGCGCCGCTTTCACGCTGATGGCGTTTCTGGCGTTTATTTTACCTCGGAAATTCAGCATCCCGCTGTTTATTATTGCCCTTTTAGTAGGGGTTTCAAGAATCTATCTGCTGCAACATTTTTTTATGGATGTTTATGCAGGCAGCATTGTAGGCACCACAATGGTACTCTTGAGCTACTATTTTTTTAACCGGTATACCAACCTTTCTGAAAAAACATCCTGGCAGCGAGGCTTGTTGTTTTCAGGAAAATAATTTAAACAGACATTCGATTTTCTGTTTTATTTCCCATTTTTTCAGCAAATTGGCGTTCTAAATTAACGTGCAGGGATTCTTTTTTCAGAACATATTTACAGCTTGCCTGTTGGTGTAAAAAACTATGTTTATGGACGCACATGCATACCTGACAAAGGCTCAAACCTATTATGAAAAAGTCGGCGAAGCAAATTTCCGGAAACTTATTAATGACTTTTACAATAACCTGAGCGAGGATCCGCTGTTGCGGGATATGTATCCTAAAAACCTGGAACCCGCCAAAGAAAGGTTATATATGTTTGTAGTGCAATATTTCGGCGGGCCGCAGGATTACGCAGAAAAGCGTGGCCATCCGAGGTTACGCATGCGCCATGCCCGTTTTCCGGTTACCGAGGAAGCACGGCAGCATTGGATGAGTCACATGAACAAAGCTCTGGAGAATAATCCGATGGATGAGGAAGCCCGGGAGTTCTTGCGAGGTTACTTTGCTTATACGGCTGAATTCCTGAAAAACAGATAGTTAACAACCATGACGGCATAAAAGAGTTGCATAGCTGTTTGTTTTGTTGTATTTTCGTGAAAATAATGACAGCCGCGGAAATACTCAAAAGACACCATTTAAATAAAACACATTGTCGTGTTTTGGTTCTCGAACAGCTTATGCATGACAGGAAAGCTTTCTCGCATAAGGAGCTTGACAACATGCTTCGGCCCCTCTGTAATCGCAGTACGCTTTACAGGATTCTAAATACCTTTGAGCAAAAAAGGCTTATCATAAAAGTTCCTATGGAAGAAGCGGATAAGTTCTTTTTCAATTCCGCCGCAGCGGAAAGTAAAAACAGAAATAAGTACCAAACCATTTTCTATTGTACCTCTTGCAGCGATATTTCACTGCTTCGGACTTTCTCAGACACAGAGCTGGAAATTCCGGAAAATTATGAAACAGCAGAACCGCATATTTTACTTCGCGGCACATGCAACAAATGCAATCAGAAAAAATATAACAAAATCATATGATAGACACGAAGACCGTACTCTATTTACCCAACTGTGATACCAGCCAGCGTGTGATTAAAGAAGCCGGTATAGGAAAAGAGTTCACGTTTCGCGATTTAAAAAAGGAACCGCTGAACGAGGAAGAAATCGATGCCCTGGCAGTGCTTGCCGGAAGCTATGAAGCCCTGTTCAGCCGTAACGCAAAAAAATACCGCGAGCGGAAATTGCAACACGAATATCTAAATGAAAAAGACTACCGCGAATTGCTTCTGGAACATTATACGTTCCTGAAACGTCCTGTTATTGTAATTGATGACCAGATTTTTATCGGAGGCAATGAAAAGGTAGTCAACCAACTTATCTATTACCTTGATAACAATTAAGGTAGCTTACTAAATTCCGGCTCCATTTGAAAACTTTCCCGGACGCGGACGCTGCTGCGAGACTTTAGAGCCCGGCGGCAAGTTGTGGGTAACCCAGATATTACCTCCAATTACAGAACCTTTACCTACCCTTACAGGGCCAAGCACAGTAGAGTTGGAATAGATAATTACATTGTCTTCCACATCAGGATGACGTTTTATACCCTTAATGGGATTTCCGTTTTCATCAGAGGGAAAGCTGCGCGCACCCAAGGTTACACCCTGATAGATTTTAACATGGCTGCCGATAGTGCAGGTCTCTCCTATCACCACTCCTGTTCCGTGGTCGATAGTGAAAGACTCTCCGATTTTTGCTGCCGGGTGAATGTCAATCCCGGTTTCTGAGTGCGCCATTTCAGTGATGATACGAGGTATCAGAGGCACATCCAGATTATAAAGGGCATGGGCTATACGGTAATTGGTCACCGCCCTTATTGTCGGATAACTAAAAATCACCTCTCCATAACTTTTGGCTGCGGGGTCTCCGTCAAAAGTGGCTTTCACATCGCTTGAAAGTTTCTGTCTTATATCAGGCAACTGGTTTAAAAAAGCCGTCGTAATCTCAGGAGCCTCGCGGGAACACTTATCACAATCCTGCCTGTTTACCGTCCTGCATTCATAGCATATTCCTCTCTGTATCTGCACACTCAACAGCCTGTTGATGATATCCAGATTGGCGCCGATATAATAACCTATCGTGCCGGAGCGGAGCGCTGAATTTCCAAAAAATCCCGGGAAAAGCACTTCACGTAGCCGGTCTACAATCCGGCTTAGCATTTCCGTAGATGGCATCACATGCTCATGCTCCGGCATATAAACCATCTTGTTTGAGTCAGGACGTGATAATTCCTGAATAATACCTTCAAAATCTTCTCTTTCTATATCTTGTACTTTGTTATTCATTTCTTTTTTCATCTATTCAAAACTGTAGAGCGGAGTACTCAAATACCGCTCACCTGTATCACAAACTATAAATGCAATGTTTTTACCTTTAAACCGACTTCTCTGCGCTATTTCAGATGCAGCGTAAGCTATAGCGCCCGAGGAAATTCCGCTAAAGATTCCCTCTTTCTGCGACAGCAGGCGCGCATATTCAAAAGGCTTTTCATCATCAACCTGAAATATCTCATCCACAACACCGGGCTTATAAACTTCCGGCACAAAACCGGCTCCAATTCCCTGTATCTTATGGCTTCCCGGCTCACCACCAGAAAGCACCGCAGAACCTTTAGGCTCTACAGCTACGATATACGCATCGGGATTTTTCTCTTTCAGAAACTGCCCTACGCCAGATATCGTTCCGCCTGTTCCGACACCGGCAATAAAAACATCCACCTTCTCTTCCAAATCTTCCCAAATCTCAGGCCCCGTGGTTTGGTAGTGCATCTTTGCATTATCAGGGTTTGTAAACTGCATGGGGATAAAACTCTTAGGATTTTTTTCCCTGAGCTCCTTTGCTTTGGCTATAGAGCCTTTCATGCCTTCATCTGACGGGGTAAGCACCACTTCAGCACCGTAAGCCCTGATCAGATTTCTGCGTTCTACACTGGCTCCTTCAGGCATCGTAACCGTAAGGCGATATCCACGCGATGCTGCCACCATTGCCAAACCAATGCCTGTATTGCCGCTCGTGGGCTCTATGATTTGCGTTTCATTGTCGATTAATCCACGCGATTCGGCTCCGGTTATCATCGCCAGTGCCAGACGGTCTTTTACAGACCCGCCCGGGTTCATCGACTCCAGCTTGGCATACAGATTTGCTTGCTGACTTCCAGGGAGATTATTAAGCTTTACTAACGGTGTTTTGCCTATCAGTGCATCAACTTCAGAATATTTCATAACTTAGTATTTGTGAGTTTAACAAAGCCACGGGCAATGTGTTTATGCAAAGGTTTGAATAGACTGCAAAAACGCCTACTTTCGCGCAAAGAAATGTCATGAATTCGCAGAAAAAGAGATTTCAGACCGGCAATGTTGTTTCAGTGTCTGCTGCACACTGGCTGCATGATGTATACTCTTCTTTTCTGGCTCCCTTACGCCCGCTTTTGATAGAAAAATTCCAGATGTCGCTGCTTTTGTCATCACTGCTGGATGTTTTTCAGCGTGCGCCAAACCTTCTAAACCCGTTCATAGGTTTGATTGCTGACCGCGGTCCGGCCCGCTATTTCATAATTGTAACACCTGCAATCACAGCCATTACAATGAGTCTGCTGGGTGTAGCCCCGAGCTATGCCATGCTTGCCATTTTACTTCTGGTCATGGGCGTCTCAGGCGCACTGTTTCACGTTCCATCGCCGGTAATGATAAAAAAGACTTCCGGAAACCGCACCGGAAAAGGAATGAGTTTTTACATGATGGGGGGCGAGCTGGCCCGGACAACAGGTCCGCTGGTTATCACAGGGGCAGTGAGTTTGTGGGGGCTGGAAGGTACCTGGCGGCTTATCCCTTTCGGATTAGTAGCTTCGCTGGTGTTGTATTATCGCATCCGCAAAATCAGGATATCGCAGGAATTCACCAAAAAGCAAACCGACGGCGGCGTAAAAAAAGCCTTAAAGCAAAATCAATCCTTTTTATGGATACTGCTGGGCATCATATTTTTCAGAGCCATCGTTAAATCTTCCTTAACAGGATTTTTACCTACTTACTTTTTTACAGAAAAAGCCCAAACATTATGGTTTTCTAATATTTCCTTATCAGTATTACAGATCGCCGGCGCTGCCGGCACTTTGCTTTCGGGAACCATCTCCGATAAAATCGGCCGAAAAACCACCCTTATGATTGCCACACTGGCTATTCCGCTTAGCATGTGGCTGTTTATCTGGTCAGAGGGGTTTTTCACAATGCCCTTTTTGGTTTTACTGGGTTTCTTCGTTTTTGCTCCCGGCCCGGTCATCCTGGCACTGGTGCAGGATATGAAAACGCAACGCCCGGCATTCTTTAACGGAATCTACATGACGCTGAATTTTGTAAGCAGCTCACTGGCTATAGTCCTGGCCGGCTGGCTGGGTGATATGCTGTCACTGCAAACCACCTACATGATTACCGGAAGCGTGGCGCTTATCTCGCTACCCTTTATTCTCATGCTGCCATCAAAAAAGCAAAAACAGTAAACTATCACTGAGGTAAAATGTTAAAAAAGAGCAACCGTGATATGAAAGTCATGCCTTTTGCTACAAAAAGCAAAAAACCATACAAACAGAACAATAGATAGATGAAATCAGAAACCTTAAGCGCCAAAAACAAAGCACTTCGTCTTAACCTCGATTTATCCAACTACGGAACGCTGGCCGAAATCGGTGGTGGACAGGAAACGGCCCGCATTTTCTTTAAAGCCGGCGGCGCATCCGGAACCATTGCCAAAACCATCTCAGCATACGATAAGGCTTTTTCCAATGAAATATACAACAATGGCAAGCCCGGGCGCTACGTGTCTGAAAGCCGCGTAGATAAAATGCTGCACCAGGAATACAAGGAACTGACCAACCTTTTGGGTATCGACCAGAAAAGACGTTTTTTTGCGTTTGCCAATTCCGTGGAAACGCTTAACTATCAAAAAACCAATAAACCACACGGCTGGTTGGGTATGCGTTTTCAGCTTCAGCCTAACAGCGAGCCAAACCACGTGATGCTTCATGTGCGTTTGCTGGAAAATGACGCATCCCTGCAGCAAAGCACACTGGCTATTTTGGGCGTGAATCTGATCTATGCCTGCTATCATTATCATGACCGCCCTAACGTTTTTCTTTCTTCTTTGCTCGATAACCTGAGCAGCGACAAAATCGCCATTACTATGGTACGGATGAGCGGCCCGCAACTGGCCTATGTGGATAACCGCCTGCTGGGGGTTCAACTGGTAAAAAACGGCATGACACGTGCTATCATGTTCGACCGATACGGCAATGTGCAAGAGCCACACGATATGCTGTACAAAAAGAATGTACTCGCTTTCCGCGGAAGATTCAGACCCGTTACATATGTTACGCTCGACATTATCCGCGCAAGCATGAAGCTTTTTAAGAAAGACCAGGACTATGAGCCCGACAATACCATCACGCTTTGCGAAATTACCCTCAACAACCTTATGGAGAAAGGAACATTTGATGAAAAGGATTTCCTTGACCGTGTAGACCAGCTCAACCAAATCGGGCAAAATGTGATGATTTCCGATTATAAAGAATTTTACAAGCTGACCGAATATTTTAGCCAGTTCCGCATCCACAATATCCGCATTGTAATTGGTGTTAAAACATTTATGAAAGTGCTTGACCCGCGCTACTATACAAACCTCAACGGAGGTATTCTGGAAGCTTTCGGGAAGCTCTTTCCGGAGCACATGAAAATGTACCTCTACCCTGCCCTCGATAAAAATCAGGAAAACCAGATAACATCTGAGAACCTCGACATCCCGCCACATTTAGTAGACTTATACAAATACCTGATTACCAATCGTAAAATCATCGATATAGAGCCCGTAGATACATCTTACCTGAAAATCGATTCACGCGATGTGCTTAAGCTCATTGAGCAAGGCAAATCAGACTGGGAAGACTGGGTTCCGGATTATGTTACTTCCATGATTAAAAAACGCCGTATGTTCGGATATCATGAAACGGTAGATTCGTGAGAATTATTGGATTAAAGAGTTTATACAGCTTGCTTAAATGAATTTAGGATACTATCTTTGAATAGTTTTAAATTAAGACCATTATAACATCTTTAGACATAAAAAATCAAATTATACATAAACTCCAATCAATTGAGGATATATCTTTTTTGGAAGCTGTCAACAAAATTATTGATGCAAAGACCGAAAAAGATGTTATTTATATCAATGATGATTTAAAAAATAAACTTTTGAGCAGAGAAAAAAAGAGTGATTTCATTTATAATGATAATGCTTTTAAAGAAACTGAGATATGGCTAAACGAAAGGTAGTATGATCTTCTGAAGCCAAAATTGAATTCTTTGAAATTCTAGATTATTACTACCAGCGTAATGGCAATGCAAATTATAGCAAAAAGCTCAATCAAACCATAAGGCAATCCACTATACGGCTTAAAAAAAACGCCCTATATTGGGAAGAAAACAAATATTGAAAACATTAGATTACTCATAGAAGGAAACTTTTTACTTTTTACTTTTTACTTTTTTATTCTATTCATGACACTGAGGTTCGCATTTTAAGCATTGTTGATTCCAGACGAAATCCAGAGGTGATACGATACAAAAAATAGGTTGATTATCTTATGCTTCGGTTAAGATGAGTTCTTTTCCCCTCATCCCCAGCCCCTTCCC
>JBNJGK010000003.1:0-33025 GCA_051747665.1 Bacteroidota bacterium
CAAAAATATTATAAAAATTGCATTGCTGTATGTAAGTTGTTGTTTTTCATATTAACAACCTACAAACTTAGAAACATATAAACTTATTAAACTGAACTCTTACCATTTAATAAACTTAACAACACAATTCATTGTTATTTTTTGTACTTTTGAATGCAATCAATTCTAATCAACCATAGATTAATGAGCGGCACACACGTTACGATAAAAGACATTGCCAGGAAATTAGGAGTATCTCCCTCCACGGTTTCCAGAGCATTAAAAGACCACCCTGAAATCAGCCCGAAGACAAAAAAGGTAGTCACAGAACTTGCCAACCTATTAGGTTACAAGCCCAACGAAATTGCATTAAGTTTACGTAGCAAAAAATCAAAAATCATCGGGCTTATCATCCCTGAAATCGTACATCACTTCTTTTCTTCTGTGATTAGCGGTATTGAAGAGATCGCCATTGAAGAGGGATATAACGTGATGATTTTTCAGTCTAATGAATCCTACACCCGCGAGGTGCTAAACACGCAAGGCTTATATTCGAGTAGAGTTGACGGGCTGCTGGTCTCTTTAGCCAAAGAAAGCAAAGACTATGAGCACTTTCGGAATCTTTTAAAGCATAATGTCCCGATCGTATTCTTTGATCGTATCTGCGAGGGATTGAAAACCGACCGCGTCATCGTAGATGATTATGGCGGAGCCTTTGAAGCCGTACAACATCTTATTGATCAGGGCTGCAAGCGCATTTTGCACCTGAGCGGATCAGACCGTTTATTGATTGGACGTAACCGGATTAATGGGTATAAAGATGCTTTGGATGAGAACAACATTCCGCTTGATGAAGACCTGATCGTAAAGTGTGATAATTACGAAGATGCACTTGAGAAAACCGGAGATATTCTCAAAAACCATCCCGACATTGACGGGGTGTTTACGGTAAATGACTTTACAGCTATTGGAGCCATGAAAGTAATTAAGCAAACAGGACGTAAAATCCCGGATGATATCGCCGTTATAGGCTTTACCAACAGTGATAGCTCCACATTCACCGACCCTACGCTCTCCAGTGTTGACCAGCATGGAACGGAAGTAGGTCGCGAGGCCACTAAACTTTTGCTGAAAAGATTAAGAGAAGGCCAGCTTGAAGAAGACCACACACCTCAAACACGCATCATCAGAACCGATATGGTCGTAAGAGAGTCTTCCAGAAGGATTTAGCACGAAAAACCGGGGTGCACTCCGCAAACCGCAATAATTCCGAAAGGATTTATTGGGCAGAATTACGCCTGTCATTTGGTGCAAACGTTTGCAACACCATAACCATTTACCAATCACAGTATTAATAATTGTTAAAGGAAGACGTTTAAAGTAGAATTAGTTGCATTTTTCATTTAAAACAACGATATTTACACCTTCTAATAATTTAAATAACTGTTTAACGCTTATGAAAAAATCTACTATTATGAAAAAATTTGTTTTAAGTTTAATCACACTCATTGCCTTTACAGGCATAACAATGGCACAAATGCCAGATGCCATAACAATTGAACCGGCAAATGCAACAGCTTGGGATACAGTAACCTTAAAGCTGAACACAAATCACACTTGCCCGGAGGGAGCATTCGACACAGTAACCAATGTACATATGCATGGTGGAGTATCACTTGCTGGCGTTGGAACTTGGCAAAATGTTATAGAATATGATGCTGAGGGAGCCAACGGGCAGTCTACTGCACTTACGCAAGAGAATGACAGTATCTGGCACATTCAATTTGTGCCCGCAGAATACTTTGGTGTAGACCATGAACATTACATTACACAAATCAACACTGTCTTTAACAATGGCACATGGGATGCAGAAGCCAAAGACTTCAATGAAGAAGGCGAGTGTGCAGATTTTAATATCCCATTAATGGTTAACCCGGTGAAAGTGATGCCGGCTGACGGAACATCAGACGATGAAGTTACTTTAAAGCTCAATACTGCATACACTTGCCCTGCCGGAGCTCTTGACACTGTAACAAACGTTCATCTTCACTCAGGAGTTACAATTGACGGGGAAAGCTGGCAAAATGTTGTAGAGTTTGATAACGAAGACCAAAACACAGCCCTAACTCAAGTAGAAGACAGTATCTGGGAAATTACTTTTACACCTGCTGACTACTATGGTCTTGAAGACGGAGTTCAGGCTGAAACCATCAACATGGTATTTAATAATGGTACATGGGATGCAGAAGGAAAATTTATGAACGCTGACAGCACTTGCGCAGACATAAATGTACATTTAGCAACGTCAAGTGTGGGTATTGGTGAAAAGGAACTCAATCAATTCAACATGTATCCAAACCCATCAACTCGTGTTCTGAACATCGACGGACTGGATAACGTAAACAAAATAGAGGTTTATAATGCAGTAGGACAGCGTGTACATGTAGAAAACAATGTTTCCAACAGTGTACAAATAGCTACTTCTGGCCTGAAAAACGGACTGTACTTTGTGAATTTCCACAATGACCGTAAGGTTGTGGCAACGCAGAAATTCCTTAAAAAATAAACTGAAGGAAAATTCGTTATAAAAAGTGTAAAACCCGGCCTTGTTGTGCCGGGTTTTTTATAATAACTAAACACACGCATCATGATTAACAATAAAAGCACCATATTCATCGCACTGCTGCTTATTTTTGCTGCATTCCGCCCTGCATTGGCGCAGACATTATGGACAGAACCAGCCCTTCCCACAGCCGAAGAAAGCATCACGGTATTTTTTGATGCTACCGGAACCGCTATTGAAGGGTATGATGGAGACTTATACGCACACACCGGAGTAAACTTAGAAAGTGATGAGTGGCAATATGTCATTGGTGATTGGGGGGAAAATGAAAACCAGCCTCAGTTAACACGCCTTGAAGAGGATTTCTACCAATTAGAAATCACGCCAAGTGTTTATGATTTCTATGATGTTCCTCAATCAGAAACCATTATAGGTCTGGCTTTTGTATTTCGTTCTGAAGCTGCCGATCAGCAAACCGGGGATTTATTTGCCGATATCGTGGAAAGTGGGTTGAATGTTTCGTTTCAACAACCTGAGAACAACCCGCTGGTGACAGAAGGAGAAGAAATAGACGTAGTAATAGAGGCTAACCAATCAGACAGCGTACTACTGGAAGTAGGCGGGCAAATCATGGCAAGAGAACCCGGAGAAGTTCTTGAATACTCATTTAACGCAGAGTTTGCCGAAGAAAAAGTATGGATGGTGGCTATTGCGAAAGATGCAACAGATCAGGTCAGGGACTCTGCCTTTTACCTGATTCGTCCGGAAGTTACTGTAGAAGCCGTGCCGGCGCATATGAACAAAGGCATTAATTACATTTCCGATGAAACAGTCACACTGGTTTTCCAGGCTCCTGAAAAAGAGTTTGTGTATGTGCTTGGTGATTTCAACGACTGGGAAATCAACAATGACTTTTATATGAAGCAAGACCCGGATGGCGAACATTTTTGGTTAACCATTGAAGGCCTGACACCCCAGGAACCATACATCTACCAGTATTTCGTGGAAGGAGATTTGCGCATTGCCGATCCTTATACGGAACAGATCAGCAACCCGTATAATGACCGGTACATTCCTGAAGATGTATATCCCGGACTTGTAGAATACCCCGACGAAAAAACCGAGGGAAATGCCGCAGTGCTGCAAACAGCCCGCGAAGAGTATGATTGGGAAGTGGAAAACTTTACTCCGCCGGCTATAGAAGACATGGTGATTTATGAGTGCCTTGTGAGAGATTTCACGGAAGAGGGTACTTACGCTGCAGTAACCGAAAAACTTGACTACCTTGAAGATATGGGCGTAAATGTATTAGAGCTTATGCCGGTAAATGAATTTGAAGGAAATATTAGCTGGGGATACAACCCTTCATTCTATTTTGCACCCGACAAAGCTTACGGCCCGCGCGAAGAATTAAAACGGCTTATTGACGAAGCCCATAAGCGGGGTATGGCTGTTTTTGCTGATATCGTGCTGAATCACAGTTACGGTCAGTCTCCTTTTGTGCAAATGTATTTTGATAATGGTGCGCCTGCTGAAAACAACCCGTGGTATAACCGCGAACATAATTTTACCAACCCTGATGCACAATGGGGATATGATTTTGATCACGAAAGCCCTTACACGCAGGCGTTGGTTGATAGCATCAATACGTATTGGATGAGCGAATATAAAATTGATGGATTTCGCTTTGACTTTACCAAAGGGTTCACCAACAACATTAAAGACGACAGCGATCCCTGGGGAAGCCTCTATGATGCTGAACGCGTTCAGATTTTAAAAAGAATGGCTGATGCTATCTGGGATTTTAACCCAAATGCGGTTGTCTCCTTTGAGCATCTGGCTGAAAATTCAGAAGAAACAGAACTGGCAAACTATGGCGTTGTTTTATGGGGAAACCTGAACCACAACTACAACGAAGGAATGATGGGTTGGACAGAAAATGGAAAATCAGACCTTAGCTGGGGTTCTTACCAGGAACGCGGATGGTCTGAGCCCAACCTGCTAACCTACATGGAATCGCATGACGAAGAGCGGCTGATGTATAAAGCACTCGAATACGGTAACCAAACCAATCCGGATCATGACATCCAAACAGAGGAAATTGCACTTGAAAGGGCAGGACTTGCCGCTTCATTCCTCTTTACCATACCAGGCCCGAAAATGGTTTGGCAATTCGGTGAGCTGGGTTACGACTACTCAATTGACTATGATTGCCGTACATGCCCTAAACCAGTGAGATGGGATTATTTTGAGGAATATCGCCGCAAATATCTTTACGATTTGTACAGCGCTTTGATTGACTTGAAAACATCCTATGAAGTTTTCAACACTACCAATTACGATTTGGATGTACGCAATGCCGTAAAGCAGATCAACCTTTACGATAATGACATGGATGCGGTTGTGCTGGGTAATTTTGATGTGGAAGCCCGTGAGGCAGAAGCTGACTTCTCTTCTACCGGATATTGGTATGAATACATCACCGGAGATTCGTTGCAAGTAGACAACGAGACACAATCCATATCGCTTCAGCCCGGAGAATACCGGATTTATACCTCTGAAAAAATATCCTCATCAGGTTTAAACGTGTCTGTACCGGAAGATCAGCAATCCAGTACAAAGAGCAGTATTTATCCAAATCCTTCTGACAGTCGGTTTAACATCCTTATTGAAACGGAGGATGCTTCTGAAGTAAAAGTGGATATCCTGGATGTTCAGGGACGTCATATCAAAACGTTATTTCAAGATAACCATGAATCCGGTCTACTGGAGTTAACCTGGAAACCAGAAAGCAGTCAAAAAAGAGGAATCTACTTTCTCAGAATTTCAGATAACCAACAATCTATAGTTAAAAAACTGATTTTTAAATAATAAATACTTAAAAAGGCTGCTGATACTGGCAGCCTTTTCTTTTTGAATTATGAGCCAAAAAGCGGAAAAGATACTGGAAAACAAGGAAATGGAATCGCTGTTCCTGAACTACATGAAACAACACTACATGCAAAGGGATTTGCCTGAATCCATCCCCCAATCAGCATCAGAAGAAAAAACATCATGGTATTTAAAACGTGTCTGGGATTTCAACCATAGCGTGGATAGCCTTCTTCATGCGCTTGAGGAAAAATATCAAATTAAAAATGATCTTGAAGCGGAAAACAGCCTCATGAACCAAATCATAATCAGTGCCTGCGATATCCTTCTTGACAAATACGGCGAAGATTACATACGCAAGTTTTCATCTTAAATCAGGCCTGCCCGCGTTTTAGCCAGAAGGGAATGGTATTGTTTTTCGCCATTCTCAGGAGCCAAATGCCGAGGAGCACAAACGGAATACTCAAAATCTGCCCCATATTCAGCATCATATCACTTTCAAAACCTACCTGCGGAGCTTTGAAAAACTCTACAATAAAGCGGAATCCGAATATTAAAATAAAGAACCATCCCAGCAATAACCCTTGCGGAGGTTTATATTCTTTTCTATGATAATAAAGGTACAAAAACACGAACGAGGCCAGATAGGCCAAAGCTTCGTAGATTTGAGTAGGATGCCGCGGCAACAGGCTGGCATCAGTCTGAGAAAAAATGAAAGCCCACGGCACATCCGTAACTTTTCCGTAAATCTCTGAATTCATCAGGTTTCCGGTGCGTATAAGCGCGCCGGCAAGCGCCACCACCACAACTATGCGGTCTACAGTCCACAGAAAACTACGCTTGGTTTGTTTTGAAAAAATCCATAGCCCCAGCAATATACCAATTGCAGCGCCATGACTGGCTAATCCTCCATGCCAGATTTTCAGAATTTCAGAGGGATTCGACAGATAATAATCAGGCTGATAAAACAAAACATGGCCCAGCCTTGCCCCGATAATTGTAGCAATAATCATATACGTTGCCAACTGATCGAGCAGTTTAATATCCAGGTTTTCTTTTTTGAAAAACCGCATCATAATGTAGTATCCCAAAACAAATCCCATTGCAAACAAAACGCCGTAATAGCGCACCGCAAGGTTGATTTCTCCGAGCAAAGGCAAGGTGAATTCTGCATTGAAAATCTCCGGATTGATGTTCCAGTGAATATAGCCTAAATCCATAGTTATTGTTTTTTGCAAAGGTACGTAATATTGATTCTCATTCGAAGATGCACCTTTTACATGATTAATAGCAGGCTATAGTGCCAAACGACATCAGGCTATTTAGAATGAGACGTCGCACGCCTTTTCTTTGCCCGCGTTAAAAATTAGCCCATTCCTTGGCAGAAGATCAAAAAAATTGCTCCACATCGCATAATGACACCAGGTAACTGATGGTTTTTTTGGAATAGAGCGTCTTTAGGTTAGGGTTCTTCTAACGCCGTCCAAAAACCATTTTTTGATTTAAACGCTTTCAGGAGCTGCGCACGCTGAAAGGTTGTCAATCATCATTCCAATTTGACCTGACAGCGTCGACAGACCTGTCAGCGTCTGGTTTTTAAACAACCTCAAATGTGTATAGAATTGCGCCTTTCTCTACCCTTACGACCCTGTAAGGGTAGAATATCCTGACAAAATAATACACCTCAGCATCAAGAATCGGGGCTCAGATACCTTTGAATCAAATCATCAGCAAAAGCCGTAAATGCAGCTTTTTGGCCAACAGGTGGTGGAGTTAATTTCTTTCCGGCAGCAATTGCTTTCGCTAACGTAAAATCCTTTTGAGCAATCACCGCAAAATGTTTACCCTTTAAATGCTGCGCCAGGTATTCCTGCTCTGTTTGTCCGGGTGTTGGCACCATAACGGCAGGTTTTTGCATCTGATATAAATCCATGATGGTAGAATAACCAGATCGGCAAATAATAAACCCCGAAGCAGCCATTTTTTCACTTAACGCTTGCGCGGAAAGGTGAGCGTGAATCTCTGTTTCAGGAAACGTACTAACGGCCGGTTCTGTTTTTTCCGGAATGCCCCTTACAATAACTACACAATAGTTTTTAAGAGATTCAAGAGCTAAAATTTTTTGTTCGAAAATCGTACGCTGTGGCTCCGGTCCGGAAAGAAGAACCATAAAATCATATTTCTTCTTAGCTTCTGCCGGCTCCAGCCGCGACAGCGGCCCGATATAATGTGTGTTTGGAATTCCTGATGGATGTGATAACTTACCTGAAAGGTTAAACTCACCACCAAAATCAGGCACCCACCTTACAGTAAATCTTTTCATAAACAAACGCGCAATTTGGTACACCACCGGCTCAAAGAAAGGCAAGGCCGCCGGCATTTGAACATGCAATTGATGGGAGACAAAAACAGAGGGTATGGATTTATGCCATAATCCATAACGATTATCCGAAATTACCAGACCTATTGGATAATCGTGTAAAAGCTGAAGAAAAGCCTTTCTTTCTTTATAAATATCGTGAAGAATTATAGGTATCTGAAAGATAACCTTAAGCCACAGGGGCAGCCGTTTTGAGTAATTTACATTTATCCCGGGAAGGGAAACCAAAAGGACTTGAGGAAATTCCTGCCTGAAAAACTCCAAAGCTTTCCCGTCAGCGGCCAGCAAAACCCGAAAGCCCTTATCCAGAAAATAGCGGATAACCGGCGTGATTCTGGTGGCATGGCCTAATCCCCAGTTTAGCGGACTTATCAATACATATTTATCTTTTTTCAAAAAAATGGTTTTTACTGCTTCCGGTTGTTTGTTTTTTGAACTTTTGTAAATTTACAAAAAAACAGCCCGTGTTACAATATCAAATTGCATTGACCCTACTGCCAGGTATTGGCCCGAAAACCGGGAAGCAGTTGGTAGCCTATTGCGGCGGCGTAGAAGCTGTTTTCAGGGAAAAACCGCAAAACCTGCTTAAAATTCCTGGCATTGGAAAAGAAATAGCCCGCTCGGTTAGCCAGCAAACTGTCTTAAAAAGAGCTGAAGAAGAGATCCGTTTTATAGAAAAACAGCAGATTACTCCGCTGTTTTACCTGGAAAAACATTATCCGATACGCCTGAAACATTGCGCGGACTCACCGCTGATGATTTACTACAAAGGCAATGCTAACCTCAACACAGCCAAAGTAGTAGCTATAATCGGAACACGCAAGGCTTCTGATTACGGAAAATCCGTTTGCGAGCAACTTGTTCAGGATTTATCAGCTCATCCAGAAATGCTTATCCTTTCAGGTATGGCATATGGCATTGACAGTTGCGCCCACAGGGCTTCTGTAGAGCGCAATGTGCCAACCGTTGCCGTTTTAGGTCATAGTCTTGACCGAATCTATCCATATCAAAACAAAGGCTTGTCAGAAAAAATGCTTGAACATGGCGGGCTTATCTCAGAATTTATCAGCGGAACCAAGCCCGACAGGGAAAACTTTCCGCGCAGAAACCGCATTGTGGCCGGAATGGCCGATGCTGTTGTGGTTGTAGAATCCGGAGTAAAAGGTGGAGCCCTGATTACAGCCGATATCGCCAACTCATACAACCGCGATGTATTTGCTGTGCCGGGCAAACTAACCGACACTTATTCAGGAGGCTGCAACAACCTGATTAAAACTAACCGGGCAGCTCTGATTGAATCAGCCAAAGACATTGAATATATCATGAGATGGTCGGTTCAGGAACAGCAAAAAAGCACTCAGCGAAAGTTGTTTATAGAACTGAGTGATGAAGAGGAAATGATTGTGGAAGCGCTGCGTGAAAAAGGAACGATGGCCATTGATGAATTAATCCTTGAAACACGCCTGAACGCCACCACGTTAGCATCCAAGCTACTAAACCTTGAGTTTGAAGGCGTTATCAGATGCCTTCCCGGGAAATCCTATACCCTCATGAAATAAAGGTACAAAATCTATGAATCGTAATGTACACGCTTCAGGTCTTCCGGATTTGTGCGCATGGTCTTTCTGAACAGCAATACAGCAAGCAACAGCACCAACACGAAAAAGGAAATCATCAACGTGCTGTCTTCAGAAAAGATCGAAAACTGATAAAGTCCGTGGAAAAAAGAAGCGCTGCCCAAAGCTAAAAGCGGATAAATAAAATTGCTCCCGGAAAAAGCGCCATAACTCAGGAAAAATCCCATAACTATAGCTATCAGAATTTGGGCCGGAACATCATAAAAACCGGTGGTTTCAGAAAAATGCAAGCCGCCGTTGCTTAAAACAAACCAGGCATTTTTAACCAATACAAACCCCAGGGTCAAAGCAATACTATACAGAATGCCCTTCGTAGGCGTGTTGAAGGCTTTCTTTTTATAAATAATGAGCAGAAACAGGATAAAGCGCGGCAGTTGCTCTAAAAGTCCTACTACAACAAAAGAGTAAAACAAAGTCCGGTTCAGTGAGCGCGTGGTAGCTAAACCCACTGAATCCATTATGAGTATTAAAATTACAGACACAATAAACGCTACTATTCCTAGCAAAAAACTATCCCTCAGCAAAATATGCGTTTCTTTTTCAGCATATTTAGAACTGAGTAGCAAGTAAAAAAACGCAACTAACGGCGCTATCATAATAATAAGAATGGGTTCAATACTCATAATGATTTTTTATATTTGCTGTTATTAAAGCATAAAAATAAGGAAGCTATCGTTAATAAACATGCTTTTGATAAAATTTTCCTGAAATAAATTTACAAAAAAGAATTTGGAAAAATCCGGAACCGTCATCAAATCAACAGGAAGCTGGTTTATCGTAAAAACCGAAGACCGCCAGGAAATTCCATGCAAAATAAAGGGAAATTTCCGGATTAAAGGCATCCGCTCAACAAATCCGGTGGCAGTAGGCGACCATGTTCATTTCAGAACTAATACCGACGACACCGGCCTCATATACAAGATTGAGGAACGTAAGAACTACATCATCCGGAAATCCACGCGCCTGTCAAAAGCTTCGCATATCATTGCAGCCAATATCGATCAGGCCTTTTTGATTGTTACGCTGGTCTTGCCAAGAACTTCGCGTGGTTTTATCGACCGGTTTTTAGTTACAGCCGAAGCTTATCACATTCCTGTTGCATTAGTCTTTAATAAAACAGACTTGTATGATGATAAGATGGAATCGCAACACCTGCATCTGCAAAAGGTATATGAAAATGCGGGTTATTCTTGTTATGCTGCTTCAGCAGAAACAGGTGCCGGCTTCAGCCAACTGGAAGCGGCATTAAAAAACAAAATAACCTTATTCTCAGGGCACAGCGGTGTAGGAAAAACAGCTATAATCAACCGCCTCAACCCGGAAAGCCCGCGGAAAATTGGTTCGCTGTCAACCCTTCATCAAAAAGGAAAACATACTACAACCTTTGCTGAAATGCTCGAACTGCCTTTTCAGGGAAATATTATTGACACACCCGGGATTAAAGAATTCGGGTTATATGATTTTGATAAAGCTGAGGTGGCAGAACGTTTCCCTGAAATGCGCGAGCGAATGCACGATTGCAAATTTCATAACTGTACGCATGTACACGAACCCGGTTGTGCGGTGAAACAAGCTGTGGAAGAGGGAAATATTGATGAAATACGGTATAAAAACTACCTGAGCATTTTAAACGATGAATATTTTGACATTAAAGAATGGGAATAACATATGAGAGCATTAATTCAACGCGTTTCTGAAGCGGAAGTCACCATAGAAGGCCAAGTAAATGGCAAAATTGGGCTGGGACTGATGATTTTGTTGGGCGTGGAAAATGACGATGCTGAGGAAGACATTAAATGGCTGGCTGCTAAAATTTCTAAACTGAGGGTGTTTGACGATGAAAACGGCGTGATGAACCTTTCAGTATTGGATGTAGGTGGCGATGTGATGGTGGTAAGCCAGTTTACGCTGCACGCCTCAGTTAAAAAAGGCAACCGACCCTCATATATCCGTGCAGCCAGGCCGGAGATTTCTGAGCCGATGTATCAAAAGTTTGTTAAGGAAATGGAGCAGGTTACAGGAAAGCCGGCAGCTACAGGCGATTTTGGCGCCAACATGAAAATCAGTCTTACAAACGATGGGCCTGTTACCATTTGGATAGACAGTAAGAATAAAGAATGATAGCTGATTATCAGCGTTTTATTCTACCCTGATTTTTTTAAACATCATTGGGTCTGGTGTAATAAAGCATCAAATTTTTTTACTGGATTACGTAATATGCCGTTTATCAGAATTTTATTATAACCGTATTGTTAGAATTAAATTTTTGATTTTCACACTATTAACCAATAAACTTAAAAATTCTTGCAACCAAAGCACCAAATGACAAATAAATATCAAAATCCAATAACAGAAATTCAAAACAGTATATCATATTTTTATTTCAAATATTTTGATTGAGGTGATAACATAGTTACTTACCAATAGTCACAGATAGTAAGATTTTTATGTTTTGTAGCATGGATTCTTGACGATGTCAAAGTGGTTCAGCCCTTTGACTAATTCTAAAAAATAGATTCCCGCCCGTACCGGATCCCGAAGCCTCGGGATTCGGGCGGGCCTCACTGCATCACTCCGCTATCGCTTCGTGATTTGTTCGGAACGACCTGAATAATAGGGGTTAGCAAAGAAAAAGCGCGCGAAGACGCCTTTTCAATTTTTTTGATGTCTTCGCGCGCTTTTTCTCTGTCTATCTGTATAGTATAGTCATTCCGATGCCCATGTTTCGCGCTCCCAAAGACCAGCCTTACTTAAAGCTATGCAAGCGAAACAATGGGCAAGGCCCGCCCGACTGAATGACAAAAGTCGTTCGGGCGGGAATCTGGTTTTCAGGCATTCTTCATCTATTTTAAATTCTGTCTCTAAAGGTTTTTTGCCGGATTCAATAAGTAATCAAATTTACATCTCGGTATTTTGAATTTCGACATTTGAAAATTGTAGTCCCGAAAGCTTTTGGAATGTTTTTTTTAAGTTTTCATTTTCTCTTAACTTTATGGACAGACGCTAAATAAAAGTTTAACCCCCAATAGTTTGTGCTGAAACTTATTTTAACATGAGCAATAATTTGGCTACACTATTTCAATGTATTATATTTGCAACTGAATCTATTCAAAGCAAAAACATGGATATTATTTCTGCTGAAAGCTTTATTTTATACAATTTCATCATTATCCGAGACGAAAAAACCCTAACTTTACTTCAGGATTAACCAATTCACCATAAAATGGAATTTAACGATAACAGACAATTAATACTAATCAAGTATGGCGGCAATGCCATGCTGAATGAAGAAATCACGGAAAAGTTACTGACCGGCATTGTAAAGCTGCATCAGTCTGATTACAGGATTGTGCTGGTACATGGCGGAGGCCCGTTTATCAAAGAAAACCTAACACGCGCAGGCATACAGTCTGAATTTATCGGCGGCCATCGCAAAACCACTCCGGAGGCCATGAAATATATTGAGATGGCACTGAAAGGTGAAGTGAACAGCAAGCTGGTAAGCCTCATCAACAAACTGGGCGGAAAAGCGGTAGGTCTTTCCGGAAAGGATGGCAAAACCGCTCGCGCTGTAAAAAGGCGCTATTATGATGAAGCGGGCAATGAGCAGGATTTGGGCCAGGTAGGAGACCTGACCGAAGTGAACCCAGATCTTTTGCAAACCCTGCTCCAACGCAACTTTATGCCGGTCATCACATCGGTGGCCTGGAGTGAGGAAGGAATTGACTACAACGTAAACGCCGACATGTTTGCGGGCTTTCTGGCCGGGAACCTCAAGGCAGATAAGTTTATCCTGCTTACAGATGTTGACGGGCTGATGGAAGACCCGAAAAAAAGTGACTCGCTTTACCATGAGCTGACTGTTGAAGCGCTCGAAAAACTCGAAGGTTCCGTTATACAGGGTGGCATGATACCCAAAACCGATGCCTGCAAGCTGGCGCTTAAAACCGGAGCTAAAAGCGCTGTTATAACCAACGGCACAAAGCCCGGCTTTTTGATGAACGTTATAGAAGACGAGCATTTTAAACAATCAACAAAAATCATCAAATAACATGAAAATAAATTATCAGGAAATTGATCAAAAACATTATCTGCCAACATTTAAGCGCTTTCCACTTACGATTACTGAAGGAAAAGGCGCCCATGTGTGGGATGATAACGGAAATAAATATATTGATGCCTTAGCGGGAATAGCTGTCAGCAGCCTGGGTCATGGTCACCCAAAAATCGTAAAAGCGATCTCAGGGCAGGCTGAAAAGCTCATCCACATCTCCAACTTTTACCTTACACCGCCACAGGCTAAACTTACGCAAAAGCTAACTGATATTTCAGGAATGGACCGGGTGTTTTTTGCCAACAGCGGCGCTGAGGCCAACGAAGGCGCTATAAAAATAGCACGGAAATACGCCCACGCTAAAGGCCGCGGCGGTGAAATCCTCTCTTTTGAAGGATGTTTTCACGGCCGAACTATGGCTACCATTGCTATGGGAAAAGATACCATGCAAAAAGGATTTGAGCCCATCCCGGAAGGTTTTAAAATGCTACCCTTCAACAATTTGAAGGCAGTTAAAGAAGCTGTTTCTGAAAATACGGCAGCCATCATCGTTGAGCCTGTTCAGGGCGAAGGCGGAATCCATCTGGCTAAAAAAGACTTTTTACAGGGATTAAGAAAAATATGCAATATTCATGATATTGTATTAATCTTTGATGAAATACAGTGTGGCATGGGCCGGACTGGATATTTCTTTGCCAAGGATTATTTTGATGTGGAGCCGGATATCCTTACCTCCGCCAAAGCGCTCGGAAGCGGAGTGCCGGTGAGCGCCATTCTCACAAACAATAAAGTTGCTGAAACGCTGAATCCGGGAGACCACGGCACTACTTTCGGCGGCAATGCGCTGGCTACGGCAGCAGCCCTGGCTACAATAGAAGCAATAGAAGAAGAAAAGCTTTTAGATGCCGCACAAGAAAAAGGATGCTGGTTTATAACCAAAATGGAGGAAAAGAATCCGGAATCAATAGGCATCAAAGAAATCAGAGGTCTGGGACTAATGCTGGGTATTGAGTTCGACAGGGAAGCCAAGCCCATTGTGGAAGTCATGATGAAGAAAGGTGTGCTTGCCAATGCAACTGCCGGAAATGTGCTACGCATCGTTCCGCCGCTGAACATCCCATACGAAGATCTGGAAAAGGTAATTGAAATCATTTATGAATCTGCAAAAGAAGCAAAACAAAATGCATAAAATTGGAATTATAGGAGCTACAGGATATACCGGCTCTGAATTAGTACGGCTTTTATACGCTCATCCGGAAGTGGAAATTTCTACTATCACAAGCGAAACCCACAAAGGAAAAGCTTTTTCGGATATTCATCCGCAATTTACCGGCTTAGTAGATATCACGCTGGAATCAGCGCAGGATATTACCAACAGGAAGCTTGACCTGATTTTTCTGGCGCTGCCACATGGAGTTTCCATGGATTTTGTGAAAAAGCTTTCAACATCAAGTGCTAAAATCATTGATTTGTCCGGAGATTTCAGGTTAAGTTCTAAAGAAGTATACGAAAGCTGGTACCAAAAAGAACACAGGTATCCGGATGGCTTTAAGGATGCCGTGTTCGGTTTACCCGAATTATACCGCAACCAAATCCGTGAAGCGAAATTAGTTGCCAACCCGGGATGTTTCCCTACAGGAGCGATTTTAGCTGCCTCACCGCTCTTAAAAGAAGAGCTGATTGAGCCGGGGCGGATTTTTATCGACTCCAAAACCGGAGTAACAGGTGCGGGCATCAAAGCCAAAGACGTTACGCACTTCCCAAATGTGAATGACAACTTTAAAGCTTATGGCATCAAAAAACACCGCCATGCCATAGAAATTCAGGAAACCATATCGCATTTTGCCGGGATACCGGCTACCGTTCAATTTACACCGCATTTGTTACCGGTGGATCGTGGGATATTGACTTCAGCTTATTCTATTCCCGTTAAAAAAACATCCGCAAAGGAAATCAAAATGCTTTTTGAGGAATACTATGGCAATGAATTTTTTATTCGCTTGCGTACGGCGAGTCCGGAGCTTAAGAATATCCGGGGCACCAACCTGGTAGACATCTACCCGGAATATGATGAGCGCACAGAAAACATCATGGTTTTTGCCGCTTTGGACAACCTGGTGAAAGGCGCCGCCGGCCAAGCCATTCAAAACATGAATATTATGCTGGGAATACCAGAGCAAACCGCTTTGGATATTATCCCGTTACAACCATAAAAACAAAATATTATGAAAACAAGAGTAGACAGCCAAGACATTGTAAACAACATTACGGACGTAAAAGGCTTTTCGTGCTGGGGCGCACATACAGGAATCAAATCCCTGCGCCGCGACCTGGCTATCATCTATTCAGAACAACCGTGCAATGCATCAGCCGTTTTTACACAGAACGATATGGTTGCCGAACCGGTTAAACTATCGCGAAAGCACATCAAAGATAACTTAGCACAGGCTATCGTAATCAATGCCGGAAACGCAAACGCCGGCACCGGAGCGCAAGGCTATGAAGGAGCTGAAGCTATGGCCAAAACGCTGGCGGAGGCACTGAAGATTGATAAAGAGATGGTGCTGGTAGCTTCTACAGGCGTTATTGGCGAACCGTTCCCCACAGAAGAAATTCTTGACGGCATTAAAGAAAATGTTGAAAAACTATCATCCTCAACCAAAGCCGGGACTTTTGCCGCCAATGCCATTTTAACCACAGATACATTTGCTAAAGAAGGTCACTTAAGCTTTGACATGGATGGCAACAAAGTAAGCATGGCAGGCATAGCAAAAGGCTCTGGCATGATTCATCCCAACATGGCTACCATGCTGGGCTTCATTGTTACGGATGTGGCTATAGAGAAAAAGCTGCTCAATAAAACCGTAAAGCGTTGTGTGGATAAATCTTTTAACATGATTACGGTAGACGGGGATACATCCACCAACGACATGGTAGGTGTGCTGGCAAATGGCATGGCCGGAAACGATGAAATCACCTCTGAAAAAGACCCGAACTTTTCGCTCTTTGAAGCACATCTGCTGGAGCTGATGACCCACCTGGCACAATTAATTGTATCAGACGGTGAAGGTGCCTCTAAATTTATTGAATATCGGGTAACAAAAGCCAAAAACGAAAAAACAGCCCGTAAACTGGTGCGTGCCGTGTCAGACTCGCTTCTGGTGAAAACGGCCATGTTTGGCCGAGACCCGAACTGGGGAAGAATTGTGATGGCTGCCGGAAACGCAGGCGTTAATTTTGACCTTTCTACCGTAAACCTGTATCTGGGTGATGAAAACAAACTGGTACAAGTTCTGGAAAAAGGAAGCCCGAAAGAGTTTGATAAGGGCCTGGTAAAAAAACTGCTAAGAGAATCGCACTTGCGCGTACTCATGGAAATGAACCAGGGGAAAGCCGAAGCCACAGGCTGGGGCTCTGACATTTCTACAGATTATGTGATGTTCAATTCAGTTTATACTACATAAACTCAAGTAAACAAATCAATGAAATCCTGCCTTACTCAAATGAGGCAGGATTTTTTTGAAAAAGCCTGTAGCTTATTTTCTTGCCACAACAGATGATTTTCTTATTTTTACACCCTTAAAAATACAACTACAAATACAAACAAAAATGAGAAAACTAATCGCATTATTATTTGCTGTAGCGCTCCTTGCGGGATGCGGAAGCGAAAACAGCAGCAACGAATCAAAAACAGAAAAAGACCAAAATGCCATTCCGGAAATAGCTCTGGCATCTTTTAATGAAGAAGCTTCAAATCATGTTGACCAAAAAGTATCCATAACAGGTATCGTAGATCACGTTTGCCGTCATGGCGGTAAGCGCCTGCTGCTGGTTGATGATGGTGCAGACCTTCATGTTGAAAACGATGAGCGTTTTGACGAAGATTTAATGGGGAATGAAATTGAACTCATTGGTATTGTAAAAGAAAGACGCATCGATGAATCGGACTGTATGAAAATGGAAGAAGATATTATAGATAGCCACAATTCCGGAGAAATTGATGACGACCATTTTGAAGACCGTCAGGAGCAAATTGAATTCTACCGCGATTCTATGGATAAAGCCAATGCAGAATACCTTGCTTTTTATTCTCTGAATTACGTAGACCATAAAATCAAAGAGTAACGTTAAACTGAGAGATGAAAAAAATCAGGAAATGGAGCCGGATATTGCATCGCGATATCGGCTTCTTTTTTATAGGTACTACCATTGTATATGCCCTTTCGGGGATTGCTTTAAATCATATGAAAGACTGGAACCCAAATTATTCCGTCAAGGTAGAGGAATTTAATACCAGTATCGATTTAAGCAAAACACCTCAAGTAGAAAACAATATCCTCAGATTGCTTGATGATTTAAATTACAGGGGCGATTACAGAAAACATTACTACCCGGATAAAAACACTATAAAGATTTTTATGGATGGCGGTTCCTCCATCATGGTGGATTTGGAAAAAGGACACGGACGTGCTGAGTATCTGAAAAAGAGACCTGTTTTTTACAGTGTAAACTATTTGCATTACAATCCAAACAACTGGTGGAAGTGGTTTTCAGACATTTATGCTGTGGCGCTCATTCTGTTTGCTGTCACTTCGCTTTTTATGGTCAGAGGCAGGAAAGGCATCATGGGCACCGGAGGGATCTACACTATACTTGGAATTATCATTCCGATATTGTTTTTGATTATCTTTTAATGATAAAAGCTCCTGAAAAAGGAGTATCACAAACAGATATGTAAACCTCGCAGCAGGATTCTATCTTCTGAGATGTTTTAATTCTGATTATCAGAGTCAATAATATCATACAACTCTGATAAATCGGGCGTAAGGATGATTTCTGTCCGCCGGTTTCTGGCTTTGCCTTTGGCTGTTTCGTTGCTGGCTACCGGCAAATATTCTCCACGGCCTGCGGCTGTAAGTTGCGATGGGTTTACATCACTACTCTGCGTAATAATACGCACAATTGAAGTAGCGCGTTTTACACTCAAGTCCCAGTTGTCTTTCACCTGTCCGCTGCCGTTGTATGGCACATTATCGGTATGACCTTCTACCATGATATGGATATCGGGGTTTTTCTCCAAAACCTGGGCAATTTGTTTTATAGCCTGTCTTCCGCGGCTTTCTACCGTCCAGCTTCCGGAGCTGAAAAGCAGCTTTTCTTCCAGGCTCAGATAGACTTTCCCATCTTTCTGCTCTACCGTAAGCCCTTCGCCTTCAAAATTCAGCAATGCAGCCGATACTTTATCCTTGAGCGCCGTAACCAGCGAATCCTGCCGGTTCAGCACCGATTCCATTTCGGCCATACGTGCTTCTTTTTGCATTATATCCTGCTCCATCTCATTAAGCCGCTTTTCCTTTTTTTCCAAATCCTTTGCCATGGCGTTCAGCCGGTCTTCCCGCTCCAGCAAATCATCCTTCAGCGTTTGCAGTTCAGCCAGAAGCGCTTTCATCTCAGAAGTTTTCCCGGATTTCAGAGCTTTATGTTGCTGAGAAAGCATTTCATATTCATCCTGAACCTGTTGGTGAGACTTTTTAAGGTCTCGCAGTTCACGCCCCATAGCAAGCGTATCGTCTTTTAAGTCGTCCAGCTTTTCCGTTCGGGTTTTCAAAGCATACTCCAGCTCGTTGTTTTCCGTTTCCAGGGCCAGGTTTTCTTGTTTTAGCTCTTCAATCTTGTTGTCTGTTTCTTCCTTTAGCGCATTGAATTGCGATGACGGAACGCAAGCGCTCATCAATAAAGAAACAATGATAATTCCGGTTATCCAATATCCTTTTCTCATAAAACATGTTTTGGCCTGCAAAATTAAGCAACTTCCCTGAATCAGTTTAATTTAAACAGGTTTCAAATAGATCTTTATGAGCAAACAAAAATTTCTCCTAAATTCGCGGAAACATGAAAAAACAGGATTCATTATTAAAACGATTTTTGATATGGCGCGTCAGGCATATCAGCAACCGCCAGTTTCTCAATATTTTGAGTGTTCTGGTAGGGCTTATATCCGGTATTGCAGCAGCCATTATTAAAAATGCAGTACACTTCACCCAGGAGCTTTTAAATGCCGGATTAAGTGAGCAATACCACAAATACCTGTATTTTGCCCTTCCGGCCATCGGCATTTTTCTGGCAGTGTTATTCATGCGTTATATCATCAAAAACAAAGTCAAGCATGGAATACCAAACGTACTATACAGCCTCTCAAAACAAAAAGGCTACATGCGTCCTCACAACACATATTCATCCATCATTACCAGCGCTTTAACGGTAGGTTTTGGAGGCAGCGTAGGACTGGAGGGCCCCACTGTAGCCACGGGAGGCGCTATCGGTTCTGTAATAGGCAAAGGCCTGCACTTAGAATACAAGCAAGTGGTTCTGCTCTTAGGCGCTGCTTCTGTTGGCGCTATGTCAGCCATATTCAAAGCTCCTATAGCTGCCATCGTTTTCGGACTGGAAGTTATCATGCTCGACCTGACCATGGCTTCACTCATTCCGCTTTTGCTGGCATCTGCCTCTGCCGCGCTTATGTCTTACGTTTTAATGGGGCTTGATGTAGTTTATCCGTTTACCGTTGAGCATGGGTTTGTGATGAGCGAAGTACCTTATTACATTGCCTTAGGCGTTTTTGGCGGGCTCGTGGCTGTTTATTTTACCAAAACTTACCTTTACATAGAAAAACAGTTTGAACGAATCAAAACGTATGGCACAAAAATCCTGATCGGCGGCAGCACCTTGGGGTTTTTAATTTTTCTCTTTCCATCCCTTTACGGGGAAGGATATTCAGCCATCAACAGTGCCTTATCGGGAAATACGGAATATTTACTTGACAAGTCTCTTTTCAGCAATTGGGAAAACAACTTTTACTTAACGGCCGTATTGCTTCTGCTGCTGGTATTAACAAAAGTTATAGCTACCGCCATTACTTTTGGTGCCGGAGGCGTTGGCGGCATTTTTGCACCAACCCTTTTCACGGGGGTGAACCTGGGACTCTTATTTGCTTTATCTGTAAACTATTTCGAAATCAGCTATCTTCCCGTAGATAATTTTTCCCTTATCGGGATGGGTGCTTTAATTGCCGGCGTGTTGCACGCACCGCTCACCGCCATTTTCCTTATTGGAGACCTTACAGGAGGATACGAACTGGTTTTTCCGTTGATGATTGCCGCCACTATTGCCTACGTGACCGTTCGTATATTTACCATCCATTCTGTCTATACCTATCAACTGGCACAGCGAAAAGAGTTAATAACGCATCATAAAGACCGGGCCGTCCTGCAGTTGATGAACATCAGGAATCTTATAGAAACCAACTTTTCAACGGTGAAGCCAGGCGATACACTTGGTGATTTGGTAGAAGTAATCTCACATGCCTCACGAAATATCTTTCCGGTGATTGATGAAGACAAAAAATTCCTGGGTATTGTCATAATGGATGATATTCGCGAAATCATGTTCCGCCCAAGCATGTACGATAAAGTAACAGTCTCGGAACTCATGTTTATGCCGGAAGTAACAGTAGATATCAACGACACCATGGAAACCGTGGCAAACAAATTCAGAGCCTCCGGCAACTTTAACCTGCCAGTACTTGAAGATGGAAAGTATAAAGGCTTTGTTTCCAGAGCAAATGTTTTTAGCACTTACCGGAGAATGATTAAGCAAATGTCGGAAGACTAATTGCTTTTAACTGTTTTCCAGGTGCTTGAGCGCTTCTCTGACTTGCGTTTTGAATTCATCACCATCTGCAGCCGGAGCAACAAAGGTCAACCCTTCGGATTCCATTCTTTCCCGGATTGTTTTAACAATTTCCTGTAATTCGGCATCAGGATGAGCTTTTCGCATATCACGAATTACTTTATTGAACATTTTCGGGTTGTTTCTGGAAAAAAACAATTGCAGAATAAAATGTTTTATTTGATTTTCCATAGTTTTAATAACCTATGCAATACCGCTTTGTTTAAACAGCATATTTTCCTAATCAAAATCTTTTACTTTTGCCTGAAATAAAAGGCTTTTTGTGAAAGTTTTACTGATAGACAACTACGATTCGTTTACCTACAACCTGGTTCAACTGTTGCACGAAGCAGGCGCTGAAGTCAGCATAGCTAAAAGCGATAGTTTCAAGCTCAATATTGCAGAACACTACAGCCATATTTTGCTTTCTCCCGGCCCGGGATTACCAAAAGACGCACCGCTGATGTTTGAATTGCTAAAAAGATACCATAAAAAGCGTTCTTTTTTAGGCGTTTGTTTAGGACATCAGGCCATAAATGAATTCTTCGGCGGAAAGCTTTACCAAACTACTACAATTTTGCACGGGCACCAGAATTGGGGCCTTATCAGTCAACAAAACCCGCTTTTTTCAGGGTTACCCGGAAAAATTGAAATTGGGCATTATCACTCATGGGTTGCAGCAGAACCGCTCCCCGAATCTTTAAAAGTTACGATGCGTGACGACAATAATCACATAATGGCAGTGCAGCACAAGAGCCTGCCTTTGTACGGCGTTCAGTTTCACCCGGAATCTGTGATGACACCCGATGGCAAAACCATTATAAAAAACTGGCTTGCTAATAATCCCTGAAATCCTTTTTCTTTTCCAGCTTAAGGTCTTGCAGCAATGATGATTTGGCACGGATCGTAAAGTTCCAGCTTTTATATCCCCCGTAAGGGATCCAGTTAAAACTCATTTGCCAGCAATGTAAATCGCGATGAATGTTGACCGAAGTATAAGAAATTTCCTTTTGCTTGAAGTCATAACCCGATCGCAACCTGAATTTCCATTTATCTGTAACATTGATACTACCATTAAAATTGAGCGTTTGTATCACGTCGCGCTCAAAATCATCCAAATTTCGCTGATAGCGGTTTGTGTAATGCAATGAATAATCAATGTTGATGTTCCATTGGTTATCCCATCTGATATAATCTTCAGGATTTTGGTTCACCTGTTCAATCTCAGCTTCCGTGCCTTCCTCACTCTCATGAAGCTTTTTCCAGTCTTTATCGCTGAAGCTCAGGTTAACACCAAATTTCCAGCTTGCATTGGTTTTACGAAAAAGCTTACCGTCTTCGTTCCAGACAAACTTGTTCAGTCGGCGACCTGATAGCGTATCAAAAACATAGGGATCATAGGTGCTGCTGTAGTTCACGTTGACTTTATCAAAGAGTTTTGTCCGGCCCCTTACGTTTAAAACGCTCCATTTAAGAGAATCTGCCGCCATGTTATAGGACGTACTGAATGAAAGGTTATCGATTAGTTTGATTTTTTTATCTTCCTGAACTGTGTCATTAGGCGTTCTTACTTTCATCTCCAGATTATTCGACAAGCTGAAGTTTAAGGAGCCAGATTCTCCTGACGGAGGATATCCGTAAATGCCATTCTCAAAAATAGAATAGACCTCATACGACTGGGTATTCATATTGTAGTAGCGGTCATAAGCGCCATATTTGGGGTCGCTGAAATCAGGCCGGTAAGAGACACTCACGCTGGGATTCATGACATGCCTTACCGCTTTTACCGGTCCTTTCTTAAAATTTAACATCCCGTAAAGGCGGGTGCTAAGCGAGGAGCTCAAACTGAAATCCCGGTTTGTCTCAAATCCCGGAATTGTATCCTCCACAACTCTGCCGCCTATTGTATCTGCCACATTATATTCAAAATCCCTGCGGATAGTTTTGGTATACCAACGCTCCGTGTAATTGATAGAGTTGCTCAGGTTAAAATAATTCAGGATTTTTATTGAACTGGAAATCGGGATTTTATGCTGCATCCCGTTATTAAACCTGGAAAACATTTCTTCATCAAAGGTAATATTCGAGTCAGCAGTACTTAATGTATTTTTAGAGTCCATAGAATACCCCACAGTAATATTTTCGTACCAGCGTAGGCTCCCTGAGGGGTTCTTCCGCCTGAAAGGATAAAACTTGTTTGTAGACACAGTCAACTGTGGCAAAGTAATACTCACGTTCCCTGACTTAGTATTTTGACTGTGATTGGCGCTGGCAGAGATAAAAACCTTATTATCAAAATTGGTTTCATATGATATGCTGGAGCGAAAAGTATTGGATAAATAATCCTGTGTGCTTACCGGGTTAAATTTATTATAGCTGCTGGTTACAATATTCACATTAGAGTTGAACCTGCTGTTGGGGCGGGCTTTAGGGTCTTGCGAGTGCGACCACCTGATGGAAATATCCCGGCTTTCCTCAAAGCTCTCTGTGCCCGGCTCGCCTACCTTGTTCACAGTATATCCTCCGCTAAACGAACCGTTATAGGCATACCGCTTTTTGTAGCGCAGTTTCGGTTCCAGCGCCCAGCTTCCTTTCGTGTAAATATCGCCTCTTATCTCAAAATCCAGGTAATCGCTTATGCCCCAGTAATACCCGCCATTTTCAAAAAAGAAACCCCGGTTGTCTGCCTCGCCATAAGACGGCACGATGATTCCGGATTGCTGCCCTTGCTTGTTCGGGAAAAACCCGAAAGGAAGAAACAACGGAATCGGCACATCCTCGATAACCATGTAAGCAGGCCCGCTTACGATTTTATCGTCAGGCAAAACTTTAGCCTTCGTATAGCGAAGTTCAAAATGCGGATCATCCAGATTGCAGGTTGTATAGCTGCCCTCACGTACGTTAATGGTATTATCGGGCAGTTTTTTGATCGTGTTGCCATGCAGATACCCTTCACCCTCTTTGGTTTTCACGCTTTTGATATGGCCTTTTTGGGTCTCGTAATTGTATTTCATAATTTCAGACCGAAATTCCTTCCCGCTTTCTGTAAAAACAGGTTTATTTATCAGCTTGCCCGTAGAGTCCTCCTTACCATAGGCGTAAAGCATATCCGAGGGAAAATCTATGTCTATTTCAGCAGCCTTCAGGTTAATTTTTTCATAATCAATCTCTGCATCTTTATAAAGGTAAACCTTTTGGTTTTTAAGATCAAAGCTTATGGAGTCAGAGGCGTGGTAAGTTACAGGGCCATCAATTGACTCCTCAGATTGCTGAACCGTATCTGCTGCCATGACGGAATCTATAACCGGAACATGCCCCAGGAGTGAATCATTAAGAAAAAGTGTATCTGCTAATGCAAGGGTAGTATCTGAGGGTAAGGGCTCAACACGCGCAGTGTCTTCTACAGATTGGCCATAAGCAAATTGCAGTAAGAACGTAAGCACAAAAAACAATCCCCTTCCCTTAATATCTTTCAAATCCTTTTAAGTAATTTTTAAACAAATGTGCTGAATTATTATTTTGAATACGAACCTGTAATAAATTTCTTTTGTAATTTTGTTACAGGCAACAAAAACAATACCAGTTGCGCTTTTGCGTTTCAGAAATAAAGTTCAAAACTAAATAAAAATCTAACTTAGGTGAAACGAATGAAATCCGTTTTTAATATAATCATCATAATTCTGTTGAGTCCGGTTATGATTTTTGCCCAGGAAGGGTCATATGTTGATAAAGTAGTGATTGATGCAGGTCATGGAGGAAAGGATCCCGGAGCGTTGGGACGCCGTTCTAAAGAAAAGGATATTGCGCTTTCTATAGCCCTGAAAACGGGAAAATATATCGAAGAAAAGCTGCCTGATGTAGAGGTGATTTATACCCGCAAAACGGATAAGTTCGTTGAGTTACACAAAAGAGCAGACATAGCTAATAAAAACAATGCGGATTTATTTATTTCGATACATTGTAATGCCAACCGATCATCCCAACCTTATGGGGCAGAAACCTATGTTATGGGGCTGCACAAGTCTAAAGAAAACCTGGAAGTTGCAAAAAAGGAAAACGCAGCGATCCTCCTTGAGGATAACTACCGTGAAGAATATGATGGTTTTGACCCTAACAGCGATGAAGGTTACATCAGCTTATCAATATTGCAAAATGTTCATCTCGATCAAAGCATACAGATGGCAGACATAGTTCAGAACCAGTTCAGAGAACGTGTTGGGCTGAAAGACAGAAGCGTAAGGCAAGCTGGCTTCTTATTGCTTTACCATACTACCATGCCCGGTGTTTTGATTGAAACCGGCTTTTTATCGAATAAAAAAGAAGAAAGTTTCCTGCTATCCAAAAAAGGACAGACCTATATTGCCTCGGCTATTTTCAGAGCATTCAGAGATTACAAACAACAAATGGAAAAGAACCTGCCCCCACGCGAAAAACCATCAGCTAAAAAGAAAACGCAGAAAAGCAAAGAACTCAGCAAAATATACTTTAGCGTCCAAATAGACACTTCGCCAAAACCTAAATCGCTGGACAACAATAATTTTCATGAGCCGGATAAGGTTAAGGAATACAAGCACAATGGTGTTTACAAATACGTTTATGGCGAGGCAGCCTCGCTCAGCGAAGCAAGAAAGATGCAAAAAAAGATGCAGAAAAACGGCCATAAAGATGCTTTTGTTGTAGCTTTCCAACAAAATAAACGCATTTCTGTATCGGAAGCCATGAAAATAATCAACAATAAATAATATTTTTGTAGAACACTAAAAAAAATAAACCATTGAAAATATCAAAACAGTTTAAATTAGGGCTTCTCTTTGCCGTAACCTTGTTTCTTTTGGGATGGGGCATTGAGTTTTTAAAAGGAAAAAACTTGTTTTCCAATGCAAAAACTTACTATGGCATTTACGAACGCATAGAAGGGTTGCTGGTTGCCAACCCTATTACTGTTAATGGTTTTGAGGTAGGACAGGTCACCAACATTGAGTTTACTGATGATAATACCGGAAAAATTCTGGTTGAAATGGAAGTTAAAAAAGACTTTGACCTTCCGGCCAACAGTACCGCCCGAATATATAGCAGCGACCTGATGGGCTCGAAAGCTATAGCCATTGAGCGTGGAAGTTCTGAAGCACTTGCTAAAGACAAGGATACATTGCGAACCGGAGTAGAGGGAAGTATTAAAGATGCTGTTAATGAACAAGTGCGTCCGATAAAAAATAAAGCAGAAAATTTAATGTTGAGTATTGATACGGTTGTAACCGTGATTCAGGACGTATTCAATCCCAAAACCCGCGATGAATTAGCCAAGAGCTTTACCAGTATTGAACAAACACTGGCATCACTTAAAAACACTTCTTATAACATCGATACTTTGGTTACGACTGAAAGTAACCGGCTGGCGATGATTATCGGCAACCTGGAATCGATAACACGAAATATTGATTCTAAGGGCGATGAAATCAACAATACTATAGACAACCTTTCTAACATCAGCGATACGCTTGCCAATGCCAAACTGAGCACAACATTAAACAAAGCGAATAGCAGTTTAGAACAAATTACAATGCTTTTAGATAAAGTAAATCAAGGTGAGGGCACAGCCGGTAAGCTTCTTACAAACGATACGCTATACCAGAATTTAGAATCAGCTTCTAATGAGCTGAATATGCTTTTACGGGATATAAAACTGCATCCAAAGCGGTATCTGCATTTTTCAGTCTTTGGGCGTGGGAACAAAAGAAATGAATATATTCCACCGGAAGAACCCATTCAGCCAGATACTACTAACCAAGAATAAAATATCATGGAGTAGATTTTGAGCGTATTGGCCAATTAATAAACGTCATCTTTGTTCAGAGGCCTTCGGTTTTCCTGCCACTGAAAATCAGGGAAAAAGCGATCTTCATCGCTCATCTCCCTAAGCGGATACATCACCGCATTGGGCTTCTCTACAAAGGTGATCCAGGAAAACTTATTGTCCTCAAAATAAATGGTTAAACTACCGGAAACCGATTTATTAACGCCTTTCAAAACCCCTTCCTCGTCTTTTACATAGTAAATGGATTCTGCATTTCCCTGGTTCTCTATTTTATACAGGTTATTTTCTTTAAAGTAGGCTTTCATATACTTCCCCTTGATCTGATTATACCAATCCAGGGTATCATAGTTGGCAATAATGGATTTATTGAATAATTCCATAAACTTTACTTCGCCCTCATCGAGGGTTATACCGATAGTATCAGCAGTAATCTGGCTGTCTTCGGCCCAAATAACAGGCTGGTTAAACATGGTAATGAGCGAATCCTGAGCAGAATATTTCAGACTATCAGCAGCTCCCTGCAGGCTTTCATGAAAAAACCTGGCTTCGAAATAAGCAAAAACATTTTCGAGGCTGTTGGTGCTGTCGAACCGGGCATAAAGTGTATCGGCCGAGACAAACAAGGAATCCCTTTCATCAATTAACACCGCCCTGGCACTATCCGTAACATAAGCAAAAAACTCACGCTCATCATACTCAGCATATTCCCCGGTGATAACCATATCCTGCTCACTATCGCGCAGCCACACATTTCTTTTTCCGATACCAAAGCCGTTTTCTCTTTCATAATAAAGGCTGTCAGCGCGCATAGACTGTTTTTCATTGGTAAAAAAGGCATTGCGCTGCAAGCGCGAAATATCCGAAACCGTATTGTACCAGCCATACTCTGCATAAAGCGTATTCTCTTCGCTCTCTATCCATGACGGACCATAAAAATGGCTCACTTTTGTTTCCGTGTTGTACATCAATGTATCTGAACGCATCGTATAATCCGGGTTGAAAACCCTGACACTATCATAAAAAATGAACTCACTTAATTCGGTTTTATAATACCCCTTTTTGCTGGTAAGCCGGTTTACGCTATCTACTATCTCACCGCCTGTAGTGTAGCTTGCCGTACTTGCATTCCGGTCATACAACAAATGATCAGTAGTTAACGTAGTGGTTTTATCAACCAGTTCAACATCCCCATAAATATCAGCTAATCTTGTACTCCCCTCATAATTAAGAACATCACCAAAAATATTCAAAGTATCATTTACCTCAATATGAATGTTGCCGTAAGCATCTATATTTTTAGTCTCATCATTCAGGAAAGCGGTATCGCAATAGAGAATTGTGCTGTCAATTTCAAAAGCAACATTACCTATAAACCTCCGTACGTTTTCATCTTCAGCACGGTTGAAAGTAGATTTGTCGGCATTCAGGATTGTTACAGTTTTGGTTTCCTGAGCATAACTGTGTGATCCCGATATAGCTAAAGTGATCATTAACAGCATTTTTAGCAACCTGCCTGTCCATTTTTTCAGATATATTTTCATTTGCCGTATATTCGCAGTCATTATTAACCTGTCTTCTATAAAACTGATATCATGCTTTTTATGGAATTTAAACCCTTTTGATACACAGCTAAGGTGCAAAAATAACCAATTATATGCATTTTTGATATTAAAGCCTTTTTAATATATTTGACCGTTCTAATTACTTACGCAATCACGTCATGAAAAAAATACACCCGAAGAAGAATTATGAGCAAACCCGCCGGGAGGCTGGTTATGTTTTCCGCAAAGAAGCTTCCCAAAAGGATTATGACCGCATCGGTTTTATGTCGGGTTTGGAAGTGCATCAGCAACTCAAAACAGAAGAAAAAACCTTTTGCCATTGCCCTGCGGGGATCTATCACAACCATGAGGATTTTGATGCTGAGGTGGTCCGTCATATGCGCCCTACCCTCAGCGAGTTGGGAGAATACGACGGTACTGCATTAATGGAGTTTAAAACCCGGAAGGAGATCACGTATCGCCTGAAAAATGAAACGACATGCACTTACGAAGTAGATGATACACCTCCGTTTCCGCTGAACCGGCAGGCCCTGGAAATAGCGCTCGACATTTCACTGCTCAGCAAACTAAATATCGTAGGAGAGGTACATATTACCCGCAAGCAATACCTCGACGGAAGCATTCCTACGGGTTTTCAGAGAACCGCCATCATAGGTGTGGAAGGTATGATACAGCTCAAGCATAAAAAAGTCAGACTGATACAGCTCAGCCTGGAAGAAGATTCTTGTCGCGAAGTCTCAGATTATCGCCATCAACGGGTTTACAATACTGACAGGTTAGGCATTCCATTGATAGAAACCGTTACTTATCCCGATATGGTTAACCCCGATGAAGTAAAAGAAGCCAATGACTACATCCGGTTCTTAAACCGGAGCACGGGGAAGGTACGTACGGGCATAGGCACAGGAAGACAGGATTTGAATGTAAGCTGCCGCGGCGGCTCCCGCGTGGAAATAAAAGGTGTTGCACATACACGTTGGCTTCCGGAGCTTTCGCATAATGAAGCCTTCCGGCAATGGTCGTTGCTTTTGCTTCGCGACAAGCTAAAAAAAGCCGTAAAAGATTCTGAGTCATGGCATATTGAGCACAGAAAACTGAACTTCTATGATTATGGCTTTAATTACCAGCCTATAGTTGATGCCCGTGATGAGCGCCATAAAATCATGGCCGTGAACCTGCCTTCATTCGCTGGGGCACTATCACACTTCACTCAACCCGGCAAAGCCTTTGCCAACGAAATTGAAGACCGCCTGGCCGTAATCGCCTGCCTTGAACGACCTAATATGACTCATTCCGAATCTTTGGAGCCAGTTGTGGATGAGCCTACATGGGAAAAAATCAGGAAAGCCTTAAACGCCAGGCCTGAAGATGCGCAACTGCTTTTCTGGGGCCCTCAGGAGGACATTGACACAGCCCTGGAGACCATTGAGGAGCGCTGTAAAATGGCTTTTGAAGGGATTCCAAATGAAACCCGTAAATCATTCCCGGACGGCACTACCATCTTTGAGCGCGTACTTCCCGGCGCTGACAGGATGTATCCCGACACCGACTCACCACCAATCCCACTCACCGATGAATATATTGAAGAACGAAGGAAATATATTCCTGAAGACATCATCAATCGATATGAGCAACTCAAAAAATGGAATGTACCTGAAGACACATACCACTTCTTATTTAGCAAAAACCTGTATCCGTTATTAAAAGAAATTCATGATCTTGGGTATAACCCGGTATTTGCCGGAACGCTTCTGGGGCACAGGCTCAAATGGATAGAAGGACACCTTGCGCGAGGAAAAGGATTTGATCATGGCACCATCAAAAACTTGTTGAAGTTTATCAAAAAAGAAAAACTGGATAAAGCCATTGCCTACGATATGCTACCTGTAGTATATCAGCATCCGCAAATGGAATTTGAAGGGGTACTTACCAGCATCGGGTATCAGAAACTGAATAAAAAAGATATTTTATCACGAATTCCGTATTTGCAGAAATCTTTCCGGAAAACCGCTATAAAAAACACTCCTGAAAACGAAGCTCACTGGATTACAGGCCAGCTCAGAAAAGCGGCTACAGGCAATATCGATTTAAAGAAACTGCATCAGGAGGTAAAAAGCATCATTCAAAACAAAAAGCAAGAAAACCATGAGTAACGATATTTTTCAAGGATATAAAGGTGAAGCATTAGAGACCTTAAAAAAATTCAACATTCGTGTTTGGAGCTCAACGGTAATCAAAACCACACGCGGAGAGTTTGAAGGCACTGTTTTGCCCCGTTCTGAAAATGACGACGACACGCATATTGTACTGAAAATACCAACAGGATACAATGTGGGTATTGACATCCATACCATAGAAAATATGGATGAAACCGGTTATAAAAAAGCCAATTATAAAATCCCCGAACAAGAGTTTCCTTATACTGACGGCCTCCCCCGGGTAAAGCTGTTTGGCACCGGCGGAACGATCGCTTCAAGGTTAGATTACCGCACCGGCGCGGTAATTCCGGCTTTTTCACCCGGAGAACTCTACGGAGCCGTCCCGGAGTTAGCAGATATTTGCAACCTGGAAACAGAAAAAGTCTTTGCGGTTTTCTCTGAAAATATGGGTCCGAAGCAATATATCTCTTTAGCGAAAGCCATCGGCAAAGAAATTGAGAAAGGAGTTGACGGCATCGTTATCGGGCATGGTACAGATACCATGCATCACACAGGCGCCGCCTTAACCTATATGGTGCAAAATTCTCCGGTTCCGATAGTACTTGTTGGCTCACAGCGCTCTTCTGATCGTCCCAGCTCTGATGCCGCACTTAACCTGATGCATGCCATGTACGCCGCCGGCCATTCAGATATTGCTGAAGTGATGGTATCTATGTTCGGACCCACCTCTGATGAATACGGCCTCTTGCATAAGGGAACCCGCGTAAGAAAAATGCACTCTTCCTACCGTTCTACATTCCGCACAATCGGCGACACTCCATTGGCAATGGTCACCAGAGACAGCATCCGGCATATCAAAAAAGATTATAACCACCGCCGTAAAGACCGAAAAGTGGATATCCTGCCTTATTTCGACGACCGCGTTACCATGTTGTATTATTATCCGGGCATGAAACCCGACACGCTGGATGCCCTTGTTGAAAAGGGTTATAAAGGCATCATAATCATAGGCACCGGTCTGGGGCATGTAAATAAAGAGCTCTATCCGGCTATAAAAAGAGCTCACAAAAAAGGCGTTCATATGTACATGACTTTGCAAACCATCTGGGGATATGTGCAAATGTTTGTTTATGATACAGGTCGTGATATGATGGCTATGGGAATTATCCCGGCAGGGAATATGCTTCCGGAAGCGGCATTTATCAAATTGGGATGGGCGCTTGGCCAAACAGATGACCATGAAGAAGTTAAAAACCTGATGCTGACTCCTGTTAACGATGAAATCACGAAAAGAGAACCCTACAATGGTTACCTGGTTTATCAGGGTGGCGTTCCGGAAATGAAGGATTTCCTGAAAAAATATCACAAATAAAAACCGAGGCTGTCAAAAAAATCATTTTTAATTTAAACGCTTTCAGGAGCTGCGCACGCTGAAAGGTTGTCAATCTGCATTCTAAACTGACCTGACAGCGTCGACAGACCTGTCAGCGTCTGGTTTTTAGACAAACTCGGTTCTGCATGTCATTTTCTAATAAAGGTAGCTACTTATCTACAACCACTTTATTGATGTAGTTGGAATTCATAATGCTCAGGATACCCATATAATCAAGCTTAAAAGAGATAATATCCCCCACTTTTAGCTTCCGGTTAGTTTTCCCGATATCCATCACCAGCATATCAGAGCTGGCTCCGGAAAAGTCAATTCCTTTCTGGGTTGGGTGAATATAGCGGGTATCCAGGTCAAGAAGGCCCACATCCAGGATAGCACGATAGGTTTTTTTGCCATAGTCGGTAGTATCATATTCCACCATATCGCCGGCTACATTCGTAGAGCGTTCTCCAATCGGCACAACAGGTTTTTCTGTTAGCTCAATAATTTCGGTATGCAATTTAAAAACATCGGTTTTCATGCCTTTGATTACCTTATCATTAAATAAGTTCATGCCGTTATACATCGATTCTCCAATACGAAAATGATTTATTCCTTTCGGGATCATCTTCTGCCATAGCAAAGGCATAGTCACGGAAGAACCTCCGGAGATATACTTGATTTCACGGTTAAACGTTGTTTCTATCAATTGCTTGTAAAGGCTCAACTGAATCATTTTATCATGCGTGGGCATTACGCCGTTCAGGCAGTTGAAATTCGCTCCAAGCCCCACAACCTCAATGTTTTTTAGGTGGAAAATCTCTGAATAAAAATCCAGAAGACGTTCGCCTACTACTCCCTCACGCAGGTCGCCCATCTCCACCATAATAATGATTTTATGCTTTTTG
>JBNJGK010000003.1:33125-47902 GCA_051747665.1 Bacteroidota bacterium
AGGTGGAAAATCTCTGAATAAAAATCCAGAAGACGTTCGCCTACTACTCCCTCACGCAGGTCGCCCATCTCCACCATAATAATGATTTTATGCTTTTTGTGCTGCCGCTGCGCCTCTTCGCTAAGGAGCTTTATGGTATAAAGCTCAGTATTGAAACTTACATCAGCATATTGCACAATGTTGCGGATGCTTCGTTTGGCCGGAGGCTTAATGTATACGGTCTGTACCGTTGGATCGATCTTCTTAACTGTTTTCAGGTTTGATATTCTGGAGTCATGAACTTCTTTAATCCCCAAATCCAGTAATACTTCAAGATATCCCTTATGGCCGCACAGCATTTTACTTACCACACCCCACTCTTTGTCATAACGCTTAAAGAGATCGTCCAGAAACTCATAGTTATGACGTAACTTTGCTTTATTCAGTTCTATATATGCCATTTTCCTAGTCTTTGATTATTCTTTTTGTCATTGAAGGCAACCGGGTCAATAATTCATAATTTACCTGATCACTAAGTTCCCCAAAAGAAGAAACTGTGATGTAGTTATCACCTTGTTGCCCGATGATCACGACTTCATCTCCCACTTTTACATTATCTATATAAGTTACATCCACGGCAACCATATTCATATTTACCATACCGATTGCGCCCACGCGCTGGCCGTGTATAAGCACCCGACCCTGGTTGCTGAGACTGCGGCTAAAACCGTGAGAATATCCAACCGGTATGATCGCAATACGTTTTGTTTCCAGAGCCATATAAGTTGTTCCGTAGCCGACAAACTCGCCTTCCTTTACAGTTTTCAGACTCATAATCTGGCTCTTCCATGAAATTATCTGGCGCAACGGATTTATTTTATCCTTGGTTTTATGGATGTAATGGATTTGCGTTTCTTTACTGGGCCAAAACCCATATGTCAGGATACCTACCCGCACCATATCCATCTGCGTTTTAGGATAGGCTACCACTGCTGCGGAGCAGGCGGTATGCCTGATTTCCGGCAAAATACCCTGTTGAAGCAAAAATTTATATCCCTGGTTAAACCGGGTTATTTGTTTTTGCACGCGCACGTGGTTGGCTATGCTTTCAGCGCCGGCATAATGAGTACAAACTCCGCGAATGATAACATGTTCTTCATTTTCTTTTAAAAGCGAAATAACCCGTCTCAATTGCCTGCGATTAAACCCTGTTCGGTTCATGCCGGTTTCGAGCTCAAGATGGATGCGGGCTTTCTGACCCATCTCCCGGGCTTTTTGAAGGAACGCTTTTAGGTGTTCTGTTTGAAAAACAAAGAACTCAATCTTGTTTTCCAACACCCATTCCATGTCGTCATCTTCAATAAAGCCCATGACCATAATATCAGACTCGGGAGAACATGCTTCTTTAACCAGCCGGGCTTCGTCAGCGCTGAACACCGAAAAGTGGTCTACTCCGGCTTTTTCGGCCAGTGGCACAACATAATTAATGCCGTGACCATACGCATTTCCTTTTACTACAGTAGAAAGCCTCACATTTTCCGTTAGTATGTTTTTGATAAAACGGATGTTATCTTCCAGAGCAGATCTGCTGATTTCTATAGTAGATGTTGTATTCAGCTTAGTCATTAATTACCAATATCTTATTATATATGTTGAAAAACATTTGTGCTCCTGTAGTTGTAATTTCATCCGGGAAGTCATAATCCGGATTGTGTAACTGCGGCTGCTCTGTTCCTGAGCCCAGCCCAAACAAGGCTGCCGGAAAACGTTCTGTGAATTGCCCGAAATCTTCTGACCAACGGAAGGGATTCTCAGGCGAAACGATTTCCAGGTTCTCTTCTTTTGCGGCATTCATAACCAACCTGTTGCATTCATCATCATTGACTGTTGCCGGAAACGCTTCTGTATATTCTACCTCAAATTTAAGATTTTGTTCTTCCGCTGCCAAACCGGCAATGCGCTCTGCTTTTTCAGTCAGCAATTCCATATCATCATTACGATAGGAACGTAAAGTTGCCATCACTTCGGCATATCCTGCTGATGTACCAAAGGCACGCTCTCCAAGCCGGGCATGTATGAGCGTAACAAGAGTAAAATCGCGGAATAAGGAGTCTTCCGGTAGCTTCAGAAACTGATTCATAATATCAGCCATCGCCTTTGCAGGATTGATACCATTTTCAGGTTCTCCGGCATGAGAAGTCACACCTTTGAGTTTGATTATCATTCCCTTAGAAGCCGATGCAAATGTATTTTTCCGGACAACTATACTGTGCTTGGCAAACCCAGGCAGGTTATGCAGGGCAAAGGCCATATCCGGCTTTATTTCCTTGAATTGGTTGTCTTTGATCACTTTTTCAGCGCCTTCCCCGGTTTCTTCAGCCGGCTGAAACAGTAAAACAGCTTTTCCGCGTTTCGGGCGGCTTTTAGCAATCTTGCCTGCAAAATGGGCCATAATAGCCATATGCCCGTCATGCCCACATTTATGGCCTACGCCTGTGCTTTGCGAAGCATAATCAACCGTATTAATTTCCTGAATCGGTAAAGCATCCATGTCTGTTCTGAAAAGAATTACCGGCCCGGGCTGCTTGCTGTCATATACAAAAGCCAGACCATGCCCCCCAATATTGCGGATGACCTGGTCCGGTTTGCTTGGTTTCAGAAACGTGATTATTCGTTGGGCTGTATTTTCTTCCTTCCCCGAAAGTTCAGGATAACGGTGTAATTCCTTCCTGAAAGTTTCTGTTTGCTTCACGCTAAAAACAGAAGACATGTTATTTCTTTTGCTTATATCTATATTCAAGGTATTTGTTTTCAAAACCGACTTTTTCGTATAGGAAACGCGCAGGGTTTTGAGGTTCAACGTGTAGTTTAATATCGCCTTCTGTTATGTCAATGATTTTTTGCATCAGTTGTTTTCCAAGACCTTTACCTCTAAAATCTTTATTTACGGCAATATAAACAAGAATATTTTCCGGTATGTAGCCTTTCATTCCTGTTTTGTTCATCAAAACAATGCCGGCGAGTTTATCATCTTCATATCCTTTTAAAACAAATCCACCCTGCAAGCTGCTTTCACTTAACCCATACTCCAAAGCTCTCATGATATCTTCCTTGGTATCGCCATATTCATCAAGATGTTCATACAAAAAATCAACAATCTTTTGTTTTTCTATCATTCCTACGGGAGAAATCGAATCTAAAATTTCAAATTTCATATTTTCTATTTTAATTGGTTTAAATATTTTGAGCAGGAACAAAAATAGCCCGTTTATGCGAAAAATGCAAACGCGGCCCGCCTGAATACCAAGCTCTAGCTGTTTATGCGGTCTTCAGTAGTAAGTACCGGGCTGGCATCCACTCCTTTAATATTAAGCAAGTTGATAAGTTCATCCAGGCCTGAATTGATGTGGCCAACTTTTTCCTGCGGCAGCTCGCTTATTTTTTCCATAAGTTGTTCCTGCATAAGTGGCGGTAAACGATCAAGCAACTTTTGCCCGGCTACAGTTAATGTAATAGATGTAATACGCCGGTCTCCCAGTTTCGGCAAACGAGCAATATAGCCTTTCTTTTCAAGCCGGTTAATAATGCCCGTAACAGTGCTGGCATTCAGGTTTAAATAATTCCGGATATTCTTTTGGGTTGTTTGAAAATTTGGCGCTTCCCGGATATAACTCAAACACAAAACCTGGGGAATGCTAACACCATATTCTTTTTGAATTTTCTTTGATTCTAAATTTATTGATCGAACAATTTGCCTGATTTTTATGATTATCTCATTGTCAATATTAGCCACTTTTATCTAATTTGAGTTAATTTATTGCAAATGTAAAATTTTTTTCGCTACATAACATGTTCTATAGAAACTAATTTTCTAAACTTTTCATAATGACTTGCCCCCATTTAAATTCTCTCATGCAGCGTATACGCTCATACAAAAGCAATTTATCGTAAAACCTGTTCCTATTTTTTTAAACATCCGGGCGATTTGCACTGTTTGACTTTTAACATATTTTAATCATGAGTTCAGTTTAAAAGGTTTCTATATTTCTGCGTCTGCAGGTTATTAATTTGCTAATCAAGAATTAAATCGTAAAAACGCATGAGGCATAATGTTCTGATAGAATCTATGTTACGCCATCAAATAAAAAACAGAAACTTTTTAGACCAGTCTCAATCATAAAAGACAAAGAAGATGAATAAAACAAATCTGCTAATCCATGAAAACAGTCCTTACCTCAGGCAGCATGCTCATAATCCTGTTAACTGGCATGCCTGGAATGAAAAGACCTTAGCCAAGGCAAAAGAGCTCCAAAAACCCTTAATCATAAGCATCGGATATTCTACGTGCCACTGGTGCCATGTGATGGAGAAAGAATCATTTGAAGATGAGCAGGTAGCCGGGCTTATGAACGAACATTTTATCTGTATCAAAGTAGATCGTGAAGAGCGCCCCGAAGTTGACCAGGTTTATATGGACGCCGTACAGATGATAACCGGAGCAGGCGGCTGGCCGCTAAATTGCTTTGCCTTGCCCGATGGACAGCCTTTCTACGGAGGCACCTATTTCAGGAAAGAGCAATGGATGGACATCCTTCAGCGTATAGCAGAACTCTATAAAAAAGACCCCGCAGAGGTTAAAAAATATGCAGGAGAATTATCCAGGGGACTTTCATCGTTAGAGCGTCAGTTGGGAAATCCCAACGATCATATCCGTAAGGACGATATAGAAATGTTCTTGGATAAGCTAAAAGAATCATCAGATGACATCAAGGGGGGACTGAAAGGAGCGCCAAAATTCCCTTTGCCTGTTGTGACAAATACAGAATTGGATGCTTATGAGCTCTATAATGACGAATCCTTGTATAAACATGCAAAAGCAACCTTATTCAGCATGGCTGAGGGTGGCATTTACGACCAGATAGGAGGTGGATTTGCACGCTATTCAACTGACGAGAACTGGAAAATCCCTCATTTTGAGAAAATGCTCTATGATAATGCCCAATTGGTTGCTGTTTACTCAAGAGCGTATGGAATGACCAGCGAACCACAGTTCAAAAAGGTAGTTTACGAGACTTTACAATTTTTGGAAGAAACGTTTGAAAGTCCTCATAACGGTTATTACAGTGCCCTGGATGCTGATTCTGAAGGCATAGAAGGGCGCTTTTATGTTTGGACTGCAGAAGAAATGGATCAAATTCTGGGTTCATATTCCCCTCTTATAAAAGATTATTATGGCATAGGAAACGAAGGCTATTGGGAAGGAAACAAAAATGTTTTAATTCGTGTCCAAAATATTGATGAGTTTGCCCGGAAAAATAACTTATCTGTAACAGAGCTTCATTCACTCCTTGAACACGCCAAAAAGCAACTGTTAAAGCATCGTGAAAAGAGAACTTCTCCTGAGCTTGATGACAAGATTATTACTTCATGGAACGCGCTAATGCTGAACGGTTTTACGAAAGCATACACAGCCTTTGGTGATACCAGATTCCTGAAAAAGGCTGAAAACCTGGGAGCATTCCTTAAAGAACAAATGATTGATGAAGAAGGATATCTGCACCGCATTTTTAAGGATGAACAACCAAAAATAAACGGTTTTCTTGACGACTACGCCTTTACGGCCTCAGCTTTTCTGGAACTATACCAGGTAACAGCTAATGAATCTTACCTTTACCATTCTAAAAAGATTGCGGAAAACGCCGTGAAAATATTTTATGATAAGCACTCCGGCTTCTTTTATTATTCCGGTAAAGATGAAAAATTAATACAACGAAAACGAGACATCCATGATAATGTAATGCCTTCATCCAACACCATTATGATGGATGTTCTTCACGATTTAGGGCTCATTTTTGAAAATCATGAATGGATTGATATTGCAGACAAAGCCTTAAAAAGCATTATTCCGGATATGTACCGCTCCGCAGTAGCATTTTCAGGTTGGGGTTCGTTACTGCTAAAGAAATATAAGGGAGTTCATATTATGGCCATCACCGGCCCTGAAGCAAAGCAGAAAATGAAAGAGCTGAATCAGAAAACACCTGCTCATATCATAGTCGCAGCTACAGAAAAGAAAAGTCAGGTTCCTGTTTTTGAGAATCGTTTTGACCCACAAACAACACGGATTTTTGTATGCAACGAAAAAGCCTGCTTGCAGCCGGTTACAGACACAGATGAAGCAATAAAACTCATCACCAATTAATTCTGCATTCAATTAGCTATTGACTCAAAAACAAAACCCGGAGCACTAATACAAGCGCTCCGGGTTTTCAGTTTATATGATCTTATCTTATAATTGCTTATGGCAGAACCACCAGTCGTAGCAATCTTCTTTGCCTCTGCGGGCTTCTGCATCCTTTTCTGTTGCAGCCGGCGGAATAATAACACGGTCTTTGAGGAATTCGTTATTTGGCCAGTTTTCAGGAAGCGCCACTTTTTCTTTCTCGTGCATTTGCAATGCTTTCAGAGCGCGCAGTACTTCATCAACCTGACGTCCGATTTCCTGTGGATAATAAATTGACAAACGGATACGTCCTTCCGGGTCGATAATAAATACCGCACGGACAGTATTGGTTCCTTTTTCAGGAGCAATCATACCGAAACGCTTGGAAACGCGTCCCATTTCATCGGCAATGATGGGGAACGGAATCTCCACATTCAACTTTTCTTTAATCCACTCAGTCCACTTTATGTGAGAGAAGACCTGGTCTACAGAAAGCCCAACCAGTTCTGTATTGAGCTCCTTGAACTGTTCTGCACGGTTTGCAAAAGCTACAAATTCTGTAGTACATACCGGTGTAAAGTCTCCGGGGTGACTGAAAAGCACTACCCATTTGCCTTTATAGTCGTCGGGCAGTTTTTTAGGTCCGTGTGTAGTGTTTACTTCCATTTCTGGAAACATGTCGCCTAATAAAGGCATTCCTTTTTGTTCTTCCATTGTTTTACTGTTTTTTAGGTTAATAATTAATTTTTATTTTGATTATCCAGGAATTCACCTGTAATGTAAAGTTTAATATCCCGGATGTTGAAATTCTCAATTCCTTTATCACGGAAATAACCTTCTATCATTTCCGTCAGTTCGTTGTCGTTATAATCTTCAATGCGGCCGGTTTCAGGACTGTAAAGGTGGTGATGCTTATGCATGGCGGCATCATACCGCATCACTTCCCGGTCAGTAATTACTTTCGTAATCAACCCTTTATTCTTTAGTACCTCAAGGGTTTTATAGACTGTTCCGGTAGCTACAGACGGATGATGCTCTTTCACGTGTTCTACGATATCCTCCACAGTGGGATGGTTATCCAGATTCATCAGTGCTTCCATCACGGCAATTCGCTGTGGGGTAACCTTTAATCCGGCTTTGGATATTTCATGCTGTATTTCCGTCCGATTCATAATTTCATTCTCAAGTAAGAAACATTCTTATTTAAGAACAAAGATCATAATAAAATGTTTACGAAATGTTATAAAAAAGTTAATAAAATTTAATCGTCAGAGAATTCTTTTACTAATTCCCTGTATTTTGAAAAGACACGAGCACGCGAGACAAAACCAACATATTTCCCTTTGTCAACCACCGGGATATTATAATGCTGCGACTTTTGAAATTTGGTTGCCACGCTTTCCATTGATTCATTGGACGCGATGGAGACGTCCGGCATAAACATTAAATCAATTACATTGACTTTATCATACATTTCCGGCTTAAAGATGATATCGCGGATTTCATTGATGAAAACCACACCTTTAAAGTTATTTTCTTTATCTACCACCGGAAAAACATTCCGTTCAGATTTGGCAATGATTTTCACTAATTCTCCCAGAGAAGCATTTTCATCTACCGTAAGGAAATTTCGTTCAATTAATTTATTGACGCTTAGCCTTGACAACGCCACTTTATCTTTGTGATGCGTCATGAGCTGGCCTTTTATGGCTAACCGTTTTGTATATATTGAATGCGGTTCGATGTAGTTAATGGTTAAGAAGCTGATAGTTGACGTAATAATTAGAGGAATAAAAAGCTCATAGCCGCCTGTAATTTCAGCAATTAAAAAGATGGAAGTTAAAGGTGCATGCATTACGCCGGCCATAACTCCTGCCATACCTACGAGGGCAAAACTCGTCATAGGCACCTGGCCCAGCGATAACCGGTTGATAACCATAGCCGCAACCAATCCTACAAAGCCACCCGTAAACAATGATGGCGCAAAAATACCGCCGACGCCCCCACTAGCTGTAGTAACAGACATGGCAATGACTTTGAAAAATATTACAAACAACAAGTAAAGGATTAAAAACCAAAAGCTCTCTTTCCATTCATAAAAGAAACTGTTGTGGGTCACCGTCTCAACATTTCCCTGCAAAATGGATAGCAGGGTAGTATAACCTTCTCCGTAGAGGGATGGGAACAAAAAGATAAGCACACTAAGAATCACTCCGCCGATAACGAAGCGTGTAACATCACGGTGAATCTTATGAAATTGCTCTTCCACAAACATGGTTCCCCGGGTAAAATAGATTGAAACCAGGCCCGCAAAAACACCAAGAATAATATAGTGTGGAATATTTTCCAGCAAAAAGGGCTCCACATCGCCAAAAGCAAACAACACTCCTTTTTCCATCAGAAAAAAGGATACCACCGTTCCGGTGACGGCTGCAATCAAAAGCGGGATAATCGATGCCATAGTCAAATCGAGCATCAAAACTTCAAGCGTAAAGACCAATCCTGCAATTGGGGCATTAAAAATACCTGCTATGGCAGCAGAAGATCCGCATCCGATTAAGAGCAAGACTGTTTTGTAATTCAGCCTGAAAAAACGTCCGATGTTGCTGCCGATTGAAGCACCTGTGAGCACGATAGGAGACTCCAGCCCTACAGAACCACCAAAACCCACGGTAAACGTACTGGCTATCATGCTTGTATAGGAGTTGTGCCCGTCGATGTATCCGTTTCTTTTAGACATGGCATACAGGATTTTGCTTACCCCGTGACCGATATCGGCTTTCACAATATATTTCACGAATAGTACTGTAATGATGATGCCGATAATGGGGTAAAACAAATACAGAATGTTTTCAGTTTCCAATTGGAAGCCGGCAGTAAGATGATGATGAACAAAGTGAACGATGTTTTTCAAAAGCACTGCCGCCAACCCACTCAGTATCCCGATAAGCAAACTCAGAATCAGGATAAACTGACGCTGTTTTAAATGCTTCGATCTCCAGGCAAAAAACCTGACTAACAATCTCTTACTCCACATATTGATATTATTGGTGCAAAAGTACGTAATCATATGGTAATGAGTAAAAAAACCAGCCTGAATTAAGGAGCTGATTCCCTATTTCAATTCATTCAAAAGAAGTATTTTTGGGCTTTCGCCGAAAAAGCACTAAACCAATCATGAAATTTGAATACCAACTAAACGAGCTGGGGAAACATAAACAACCGTTTTTGTTTTATGTGGATTTTGAAATGAAAAATCCCCGCGTTTTTCCGTTAAACTCGTCGTTTCCTGAAAACATACTCTACGATATAGATGGTTATTCAAATACAAAAACAAAGAAAAATTCTCATGGGGTCAGCATTCAACCAAAGCATATTGATTTCAATTCGTATCATAAGGCCTTTCACTATTTACAGCAGGAGCAACGTGATGGTAATTCATACCTCACCAACCTCACTTTCAAAATCCCGTTATCATCAAACAATACTTTAGAAGAGATTTTTCATGCAGCCAGCGCCAAATACAAACTCTGCGTTAAAAATGAATTTGTGGTCTTTTCGCCTGAAAGTTTTGTTACGATACAAGATCGCACCATTAAGACATACCCGATGAAAGGGACCATAGATGCGTCAATAAGCAATGCCAAAGAGGTTATTTTAGCTGATGCGAAGGAAAAAGCAGAACATTTCACCATTGTAGACCTTTTGCGTAACGACTTAAGTATGGTTGCCAGGCAAGTGAGGGTAAACCGTTTCAGGTATATCGACAGGATTCACACTCCGGAACGTGATTTGTTGCAGGTAAGTTCTGAGATAACCGGTGTGTTGCCAGATGATTATCTCCACAACATCGGTACGATTTTATGTACACTATTGCCAGCAGGCTCTGTGAGTGGGGCGCCCAAAAGAAAAACCCTGGAAATCATAAAAACGGCAGAGCAGCGCGAAAGAGGTTACTACACAGGTGTAGCAGGGATCTTTGATGGCGAAGCTCTTGATACATTTGTGATGATAAGATTTATCAGCGAGGAAAATAGCAAGTTCTACTATCACAGCGGCGGTGGCATCACTGTAAACAGCATTGCTGAAAAAGAATACCAGGAAATGAAAGACAAGATTTATGTGCCGACTGATTGAATCCATTAAATACCGTAACGGAAAGTTCCATTTGCTTTCTTATCATGAAGCACGCACTCAGCGAGCCCGGAAAGTGCTTTTTGGTATTGACCAGCCTTTATTTCTGAATGAGATTAACCCTCCTGAAAAACTTGAATGTGATCAAACGTATAAATGCCGTGTTATATACGACGAAAATATCAAGCAAGTAACCTTTCAGGCATACCAGTATAAGCCGGCATATCACTTTCAATGTGTTTATAACAATGACTTGGTTTATGACCATAAATATGAGAACCGCAGCCAAATTGAAAATTTGACAGCCACTAAGGGCGATGCAGATGACATCATCATAATTCGAAATAATCTTGTTACCGATGCGGCATATAGCAACCTGGCCTTTTTAAAAAACGGGAAATGGTATACTCCTGACAAGCCATTATTGCAAGGAACAAAACGAGCTTATTATCTGGATGTTGGCTTAATCATTCCTGAAAGGATAACACGAGAAGACCTTGATAAATATGAAGCGGTATGCCGTATCAATGCATTCATGGACCTTTCTGAAAAAAACGCTGTTTCTGCGAACAAGATCAGCTTGTAAAAAAGCGGGCTGATATTTCACAACCAGCCCAAAATCTGAGTTTAGTAAAGCATAGTGCGCCTGTCATACTCTATGTTAAAGGATAGGTTATCCACCACATCATTATATTTCTGCAGCAGTTGCTCTTTGTTTCTGGCTCCCAAAAAGATGTTGGCAAGCTCATAACTATAGCTGTCCTGCCCAAACATGTCATCCAGACTCATTTCAGGCTTTACATTAATTTTGATTGCCAAGTCATCATAGCGTTCTTTCAGCTTTTTCAACTCTTCCTCAGAGGGCACGCCTTTCACTTTTCCGCTTTCAAACGTTCTAAGCATAAAGTGCGCTGCAATACGGTAATCGCCATTGTATTCCAATGCTTTAGGCCGATGACCCAAAGCCAGATTCAACATGATATGGTGATGAGAAATGCCATGAATTTTCTCAAAAATATCCGTATGAGCCTGAGAAATCCGTGGGTTGATCTCCAGCAGGTAAACCTGATTCGCCGTGCTATTGTAGAAAAACTCAATGTTAAAAGCAGAATTCCACAGGCCGATCTGGGCTATTGCGCGGCGGGCAACATCCGCCATTCTGAACTGAATTTCCTGAGGTAAGGATGAGGGATATTCATAGCGCGAAAACGAAGATCGGTCTTCTTCTCTTACAGAATCAACAATGCCATAAACAACTACTTCATCATCAAAAGCATACCCCTCAATCGTGCACTGATGCCCGTTGATAGGCGTTTCTGCTATCATGGTTTCAGGCATTTCCGCAAACTCCTGAGGCATGCCGTATTCCTTTAAAATGTAGTTAAAAGGCTCTGACATAAAGTTAACATGCTTTTGAACTTCTTCCATGTACTCAGAAAACTGAACCGGCCCGTTTATTTTGTATGCCAAAAAAGAACGGTAAGACTTGATAGGCTTAATCCAGTATGGCGCTATAAAATCAATTTTTTCATAAGCGTCTTCGGCAAAAGGATCAAAGGCTCTGAATTGCGGAATATGCTTAGGTATTACTTTTTGCTGCTCAAACCGGCTCCAGTATTTATGCTCGCATTTCAGTACGCTCTCCAGCGTTGGTCCGGGCAGGTTATACTTTTCTGCAATAATCGGTACCAATACTGTACCCGGAAAATCATAGTATGACACGATGGCATCAATATGCCCCACTTTTTCAATACGTTCATCAGCTTTTTTCAATAAATCCGGTATTGAAATATCAGCAACTCCTCTGATTTCAGAAATTTCCAGAGCTGCATGAAAATCGCAGTACTCAGCTTCCGGTAACTTGTTAAGCTTATCCAGGTTGAACGCATCCAGTCCAACTACAAATACTTGTTTTTTGTTATTCATTCTAATTGTTCTGTTAATAATTACTCTTTTGTCAGTTTGTTTTCAGATAATTGATTTGACATCGATTATGAGAAAAATTTATAATAAATCACGTTGAATTCTTTCATCGAACGTTTTGCTAAACACCCTTACATCACCTTCATAGGCATCAAGCGTAGCACGTATCACGAAGTGCGTCCGGGTTGAAGTAAGCACGGTTCGTGTTATAGTTTGTGCCGTCCATGCATCCCTTTTAAACGAGCGAATGCTTTTGACTTCTCCCCGCAAAGTGTCATAGTTGTTGCCTATGTATGAGTATCTTTCGGCAACATCCTTCCTGATTTGCCAATTTATGTCATCCAGCACATACTCTTTATCGTTGTTCACCACATTGAGCGATACTTCATTATTAGCCAGATTATGCTCCACTTTCCATTCTCGTTTGGGTGGATTAATCAGCGTAATCGGATAATGAGGCATTTCTACCGGTTTGCCCAAGTCACGAATTTCTTCATCAAGTATTTTCTTTCTTTGTGGCAAAATCACCCTGCTATTCTCAGTATAAACCGTAATTCTGGCCGGTTCCGGCGAAGGCCAGGCCAGCGGCCAGTATGATGTGGAAATGGATATCCTGATTTGATTTCCTTTTGGGAAACGCTGTGCGATATAATTCAAAGGCACTTTAATGCGATAGCGCTTATGCGGCTCCAAAGGTTCAGGATTTTCATCGCTGTTGCGATGCGTCAGGTTCAGCAATCCATAGGAAACACGCGTAGCGCGTCCATCAGGAGCCACATCAGAAATCCTGACAGCCACCGTAGCGACCGGTTTGTCTGAAGACAAATCCAGTTCCACGGCAGGCCTGCCTAAAATCTCGAAGTCCTCTTCCATCGGCTCGCTGTCAAAAATCAATGCTCCGCCGTCCTCTTCACGCTGATCGCTGGGCAGATCGGCAGACTCCGAGTAAGAACACCATTTTCCGGCAAAAAGCCCAACATTAAGCGGACTCTGAATAGACAGCGCATGATCGGTATCACAGTTTTCTTTTTGGCTGGTAATTTTTCCGGGCAAAAGCAAATAACTCTTTTCCCGGATATGGCTGTTTTGAGGAGGCCACTCTTTTTCTGCCACCCACCTTCCGGGTCTGTGTGGCAAAAGTGGAGATATCGTATCCTGCATCCATACACGCAAGACAGGTTCGTCTTTCACTCCATTATCAATTCCTTTCAGCCACTGATCCCACCATCTTAACGACTCGTTCAGGAAATCTATTTCCGGTCCCGGGCCACCCATATGAGGATACTTATGCCCCCATGCGCCGATCAATCCTTTCCGGGGAACGTCGAGGTTTTCCATCAGCCGGAATACGGTGTTGGAATACCCGTCAGCCCAGCCACTCACTGCAAATACAGGACATTTAATGGCTGTAAAATCTTCACATACCGAAGCGTGTTTCCAGAATTCATCACGCCGCTGATGCTCAAGCCAGTTCTTAACCCACAATCCACTTCCTTCGAGCCGCTCCAGCCACATATCCTTCCATTTTTCTCCGGCTATCTGCGGATCGGGCGGACAGCTATTGTAAGCAAACATGGTTGAGGCCCATGATAAATTATCCGTTAGCAACGTTCCTCCCATGTAATGAACATCATCCGCATACCTGTCGTCTGAAGAAGCCACAGAAATCACCGCTTTTAATTCAGGTGGCTGCAAAGCTGCTATTTGTAAACCATTAAACCCACCCCAGGAGATGCCAATCATTCCGATATTTCCGTTGCACCAAGTTTGTGAGGCCATCCATTTTAAAACTTCCAACCCATCATCCAACTCTTGCTGAAGGTATTCGTCCCTAAGAATACCTTCTGAATCACCACTGCCTCTGAGGTCTACACGAACGCCCGCATAGCCGTTTTGCGCAAAAAAACCATGGATTTCATGGTCTCTTACCGCTTTAAAATCTCTTTTACGGTAAGGTATATATTCTAAAATGGCGGGAACCGGATTGCTATCGGCATCTGCCGGCATCCAGATTTTCGCAGCCAGATGGGTGCCGTCGCTCATCGCGATCCAGGCGTTTTCTATAATTTTTATCTCTTGCATTTTTTTTGAATGATATTGATGTATAATTAACGGCATTATAAATGTTAATCCATGAATAATTTTTTCATGAATCTTTTCTCAGTCTATTGCTATCTATTTTTATCTATCTCCTTTATAACATGCGTATTAGGGTATTATCCAATTTTAGATTACCCTTCCCAAAGGTATATCATTTTGGATTATCAAAACATTAATCGAAAAAAAATTGTGTAGGTAAAATACTTTCTCAGAGTTATGTCTTTCAGCTAAATAGAAAGACTACAGCTTTAAAATTGGATATCCAATTCTCTGAAAAGCTCAATCATATTTTTATAAGGAACACTAAAGTAATCACAAACTTCCGGGATTTTAACTTTATTCTTTCTGTTAGGCTGGCTGATTTCCTGTGTTATAATTTCCAGTTGGTTTTCAACTGCATATGCTACTAACCATGCAT
>JBNJGK010000004.1:0-25054 GCA_051747665.1 Bacteroidota bacterium
AAAGACGGCCAACCTAAAATTGTAAAGCAATGCCAATTCCCATTAACAGGAAAAGCCGTAGTGAAACGAATATATACAGACCTGGCTATTCTGGAAGTTACCGAAAATGGACTTTTGGTGAAAAGAATGGCTCCGGGTATCAGTTTTGATTATTTACAAGAAAAAACCGATGGCAAATTGATAATGCCATAAAAAATTAATTATGAGCGAATCAACACCTATTATAGAATACAAAAGCAAAAAGCTTTACGCGGATGCTTGCCATGTAATTCCGGGTGGGGTAAGCAGAAACACCGTGTTTCATAAACCATTTCCGCATTATGCAAAACAAGCTGCAGGATGTTATGTAACTGATATCGATGGCGTTGAACGGATTGATTTTGCCAATAACATGGCTTCGTTAATTCATGGACATGCTTTTCCTCCTGTTGTTGAGGCTGTAACTGAGCAAATCAGGAAAGGAACGGCTTATACCATCGCTACAGAGGCTGAGCTGCAATTTGCAGAGCTTCTGTGTAAGAGAGCCCCCGGATTTGAAAAAATCCGGTTTGTCAACTCAGGCACTGAAGCGGTGATGGCCATGATAAAAGCCTCCCGCGCATATACGGGTAAACCGAAAATCGCCAAAGCTGAAGGCGCATACCATGGCACTTACGATTTTGCTGAGGTAAGCCAGAAGGCAAAACCCGAAAACTGGGGAGACATCAACCAACCCAACAGTGTTCCGGTAGCTTCCGGAACCCCCCAAAGTGTGCTTGATGATGTCATTGTTTTTCCTTATAATGATATTGAGAGAACCATTTCCATCTTAAACCGGCATAAGAATGAAATCGCATGTGTTTTAATTGATCCCGTACCGCACAGGGTAGGGTTGGTTAAGGGAGACAAAAAATTCATTGAAGCGCTATATAACTGGACCCGCCAAAACGGAGCGCTGCTTGCGTTTGATGAAGTTGTAACCTTTAGGGTGAATTATGGCGGCGCGCAGGAAGAGTACGCTGTAAAACCAGACCTTACCGCATTAGGAAAAATTATAGGCGGAGGATTTCCGGTAGGAGCATTTACCGGCCGCTCTGACATCATGAAAATCCTCGACCCCCATGATAAAAACCTTTTGTTCCCCCACTCCGGCACGTTCTCAGCAAATCCTGTAACAATGGTCGCAGGTCGGGTTGCAATGGAATATTATGATCAGGAAATGGTTAACAAACTGAATGCCTTAACGCAAAAAGCACTGGATCAGATTTCTGAAGCCATAGGTATTGCCGATGTGCCGGTTTCTTTAACAGGAGCAGGCTCAATGTTCCGTATTCACTTAAGGCCTGTTCCGCCTTTCTCTTATCGAGAAGCATTTCAGGATGAAAAAACAACTTCTTTAATTACAAAAATGCTTGATTATCTTTTTTATGAGGAAAGGCTTATGATGATTAACACGCTGGCATGTATGTTTTCAACAGCAATGTCGCAAAAAGAGGTTGACACGTTGTCTGACGCCCTGCTCAGAATGTTTAAGAAGTTTAAACCAGAAATAGAAAATGTACAGCAAAGCCCTGGATAAACTTTGAGTCAGGTCTTAAAGTACTAACTTTCTATTAAACTATATAATGTATGAGTCTGGTCAATAAAACGCTCAATTTTTTAACGATTTATATAACATGTTGCTTATCTGAATGTTATAAAATGCTGAGCTTTATGTTTATTTGATTGAATATCATAATATTAACATACAAACGTAAAAACTTACGAACTTATTAAACTGAACTTATGTATTGTTTATTAGAATGTTATAAAATATTGACTATTATTCTTTATATGATAGATACTCACAATTAACTTACAAACTTAAAAACTTATTAACTTACAAACTTAAGGACTTATTAAACTGAACTCAACTATGAAAGAAGTATATATATGCGAAGCCATCAGAACTCCCGTAGGGAAATATGGAGGTTCATTGTCGGCTGTAAGAACAGATAACCTGGCAAAAATTGTTTTGGAAGAGCTTAGGAACAAATATCCAAACATCAATTGGAAGGAACTTGATGACATATTTATGGGATGCTCTAATCAAGCCGGCGAAGACAACAGGAATGTAGCCCGTATGGCGCTTCTGCTTGCCGGCTATGATCAATCCATCCCAGGCATGACAATCAACAGGCTTTGTGGTTCAGGCATGGATGCTGTAGGTACTGCCGCCAGAGCTATCAAAGCAGGCGAAGCTGAAATCATCGTTGCCGGAGGGGTGGAAAGTATGTCAAGGGCGCCTTTTGTAATGGGTAAAGCTACCAAAGGGTTTGACAGAAAGCACAACCTTGAGGATACTACAATCGGATGGCGGTTTATTAACCCGGAGTTTCAAAAACGCTTCGGCACTGAATCCATGATCGAAACGGCAGAAAACATTGCCAAAGACTATAAAATCAACCGCGAAGATCAGGATAAATTCGCTCTGGCCAGTCAGCAAAAAGCACGTAAAGCGCAGGATTCAGGGCTTTTGGGAGAAGAAATCATCCCGGTTACAATTCCTCAGCGGAAAGGAGATCCTGTAGTCGTAAAGCACGATGAACATCTCAGAGACACTTCGCTGGAAAAACTGGCTGCACTCAAGCCCATAACGCATCCCGAAGGCACAGTAACTCCTGGCAACGCCTCAGGAGTTAACGACGGCGCAGCAGCACTCATCATTGCATCAGAAGATGCCGTGAAACGCTATGGGCTCACACCAAAAGCCAAAATACTGGGAATGCGCACAGCAGGCGTGCCTCCACGGATTATGGGCATGGGACCTGTACCCGCAACCAACAAACTCTTAAAAAAGCTTGACCTTTCTTTGGATGATATGGACATCATCGAGCTTAACGAAGCCTTTGCAGCTCAATCACTTGGCTGTTTGCGTGAGATGAAACTTAAAGATGATGACCCTCGGGTCAATCCTTTAGGAGGCGCTATCGCACTGGGACACCCTTTGGGCATGAGTGGCGCCCGGCTACTAACCACTGCCGTGCATCAACTGCAGCGCAGAGAATCCGGAAAAGCGCTATGCACAATGTGTATCGGAGTAGGACAGGGAATAGCAATGGTCTTAGAAAAGGTTTAATGCTTTTTACATTTTGCGATGACTAACAATTCATTAATTCAAGAAGCAGCCAGAATCCTCGCCAGAGGGGAGCTGGTTGCTTTTCCTACCGAAACTGTATACGGACTGGGTGCTAATGCATTTGACACCATGGCCGTAGCCAGGATTTTTGAAACCAAGGAAAGACCTTCATTTGATCCGCTTATAGTGCATATTTGCGAAATAGAACAATTGGCAGATGTCTACAGCGGCCATGATGAACGCGTTTACAAACTGGCAAAAAAGTTCTGGCCCGGGCCTCTGACGATGGTATTACCAAAAACCAAAAAAGTCCCGGACATCGTTACTTCAGGATTAGAGACAGTGGCGGTAAGAATGCCTGATAACCCTATCGCCCTTCAACTAATCAAAGAGGCTAAAACTCCTTTATCTGCTCCCAGCGCCAATAAATTCGGGAGGGTTAGTCCAACAGAAGCCAACCACGTCAGGAAGCAGTTTCCAGGACTTTATGTCATTGACGGCGGCAAAACCAAAGTCGGAATAGAATCCACAGTCATCACCTTGCATGAAGACGGTTTTAAAATTCTACGCCCGGGCATTATCACGGCGGAGGAGCTTAAAACAATCCTTCCTCAGTCAGCAAACACCGATACAACTTTAAACGCTCCCGGACTGTTAAAATCACATTACAGTCCTGAAAAACCTATTTATATTTCTGATGATCCTTGCAATGAGTTTGATGAGGTTCAAAAAGCCGGACTGATATCTTTCGGTAAAACCGAAAAAGAATGCGGCTTTAGTAAAATTGAAGTGCTTTCAGAAACCAAGAACCTGAAAGAAGCGGCAGCAAACCTTTTCAGTGCCATGCACAACCTGGACGAATCAGATATTGAATTTATCGTTGCTGAAGCAATGCCCCAAAAAGGAATCGGCATTGCTATCATGAACCGTCTCAAAAAGGCCGCATACCGGAACAAATAACCTTATGAAATATTTTAATTAAGACAGGCATTCAACTGATTTTCTTGACTGAAGATGTTTTTATCCTCAAAAAAGTTATTCAAACTTTTCGTTTTTCCTTTGCTGTGATCCTTGCTTTTCATTGCTGTAAACCGGTGTTAATAGTGGCAGATTAATAATGACTTAAAATCGCTCATAAGTTAAACTACGACTAAAAATTAAACAATATATCCCATACGAAATTCAGTCATAAAGAAGAAAATATTCTAATTTTGCATTTAAAAGCAGACTATGAATTTCTTAAAGGACATTGAACCAGTAAACGAAAAAGCAGTACAAGATCATATCCAAAAAATCAGAGCATCAAATTACGACGCGGCTGATCGAAACGATATCCTGCGGAGGCTTATTTCATTAATAGACCTGACCACATTAAATGGCGATGACACAATGCAGAAAGTTGTATCGCTGTGCAACAAAGCAATTAAAACCGAAAACCCTGAAAAAGGTATTCCAAAAGTTGCCGCAGTGTGCGTTTACCCGAATTTTTCAGAATTGGTTAGCGAAAAACTTCTGGGAACGGGTATTAAAACTGCAGTAGTGGCTACAGGTTTTCCATCAGGGCAAACTTTCAGAGAGGTCAAACTTCTTGAGGTTAAGAAAGCTGTTGCTGCAGGAGCAGAAGAAATCGACATGGTTATTTCTCGCGGACTGTTTCTTGAAAAAAAATACAACGAAGTATTTGAAGAAATAAAACAAATTAAGGAGGCTTGTGGCTCTGCGCATCTTAAAGTGATTTTAGAAACCGGTGAACTCGAAAACCTTACGCAGGTAAAAACTGCTTCTTTAATTGCAATTGCTGCCGGGGCAGATTTCATCAAAACCTCCACCGGTAAAATTAAACCGGCTGCCACACCGGAATCCATGTGGGTAATGACAAGCGTCATTAAGCAACATTACGAAAAAACCGGTAACAAAGTAGGTATAAAGCCTGCCGGTGGTATTAGCGACGCCGAAACGGCAATGCTTTTCCATCAAATTGCAGCAGAAAACCTGGGTGATAAATGGCTGAACAATAACCTTTTCCGAATTGGAGCCAGCAGTCTTTTAGACAAGCTGTTGCAGGAAATCTAAAATTCAATTACTTTTGATATCATATTATTTACATTTTTAAATATGATTTTTATGATGCGAAAAGTACTTTATTCAATGATCTTAATATTATTGGCCGGGAGCTTATCAGCACAAACAACACTTGACACGGCATTGAACTTCAGCGTTAAAGACACTGAGGGAAACATCATAGAACTTTTTGAAGTTTTGGATGAGGACAAAATCGCTGTCATTGATTTTTATACTACCGACTGTGCTTACTGCGGTCTTTATGCACCGGATTTTCAGGAGGCATATGAAGCTTTTGGCTGCAATACCAGTAATGTATATTTTTTTACTATTGACCAGGGGCATACTAACGAAGAGGTAGAAGCCTTTGAAGCTGAACACGGTTTGGAAATGGCCGGAGCCAGCGGGCTTGAAGGTAACGGAAATTCGGTTTTTGATCTTTATGGCATTCAATCTACGCCAACCATGATTGTGATAAAACCCGACCGCGAAATTGCCAATCAACACATCTGGCCTCCGGAAGCCGACAGCCTGATTGCTGAGACAGAGGAAGCCGGAGGTATTCTAATGCCTTGCAATACTTCTGTTGATCAGAATGCAAAACAGCTTTTTGAGGTTTATCCGAATCCGGCTGAAGAAAACATTTCTTTAAAAGGTTTACCGGAACAAGCTAAAGTTATAATCCATAATTATCAAGGGCAAAAAGTAATGGAAACACAGAATCAAAAAAATATTTCTGTGAAGCACCTGCCTTTTGGTACATATTTTGTATCTTACCGCTGGAAAGGCAGCACAAGTAAAGGTGCTCCAATAATCATCAAATAACTAAAATCAACAACAATGAAAAAATTCAAAACACTTTTCCCGGTTGCTGTTTTGTCAATGCTGATTCTTTTCAGCGGTTGTGAAGAACTCGATGACACCGATCCTGATACAGATCCCCGCGATGACTTTGTGGGTGAATGGAATTGCAACGAAGTTCCCGCTAAACGAAACAGCTACCGCGTTGTAATAAACTATGATAACAGCAACAGCAGTCAGGTTTTGCTGTTTAACTTCGGATTACTCGGCCAGAGTGCCTCTGCATATGGTGTCGTTGCCGGCAATGACGTTACCGTGCCACTTCAGGAAATTGATGGCGACTGGACGGTAGATGGACAAGGCGAAATGATTGATGAAGAAACGATAGAATGGACTTACACTATCGACGACGGGGCTGACCGAACTGACTACATAGCTACTTTTACACTGATTGAATAATCAATTAAGAACAACAAAAAAAACCGGAAATTTAGTTTGTCACTAAATTTCCGGTTTTTTCATCTATTATCTTTTAGTTTCATGTCCAGCTCACGGGTTTGTACATTCGAATCAGGTCGTATTTCTTTATCATCAGTTGTGTCTTCACTCTTCTTTTTTCGCTCCATCTCACGCTTACGTTGCATTTTATTGAGTTCTGTAATCACCTGTTCGTAAATCCGCTGAAGATCCGATAAATTCTGCTGATAATAGGAGAAGCTGGTATCAAAGGTCTTTTTGCTAATGTCGTGCTTTTCATAAATTTTCTTATAGTATGCATCAGTAAGTCTATCTACTTTCTGATTTTCGCCCCGTTTTCTGGTTAGCACTGCCTCTGCCAAATGCACATCAACCATGACATCAACCATCTCTGATTCGCTCAATACTTTTTCAGGACGTTTTTCCTCTTCCTTGCTGCATGAAGAAAAAAGCAAAACAGCAATTAAAGTCAAAGCGAATGGAGCAATATATACAACCCCGAAATACTTCTTTCTGCTCATGATTAATTACCTACCTCCGACAGGAATTTGATACGCATCAGCCTGATTTCTTCTTCAGAAAACTCATCTTCTCCGAGCTCTTTCAAGGCATCCTCTATTTCATCTGATTCCGCTTCCATAAAGTAGTCATATATTTCCTCTTCATGATCTTCATCAATATATTCAGAAACATAATAATCAATATCCAGCTTAGTTCCTGAAGAAACGATAGACTCTATTTCTCCCAGCAGCTCACTTACGGTCATGTTTTTAGCAAAAGCAATGTCTTGCAGAGATACTTTCTTATCGATATTGGTAATGATATAAACCTTAAGTCCGGATTTATTCACAACCGACTTAACCACCATATCGTTTGCCCGTACAATATCATTTTCTTCCACATAATTGCGGATAAGCTCAACAAAAGGTTTACCATACTTCATCGCTTTTCCTTTACCTACACCCGTGATGTGGGTCAATTCTTCCATTTTTACAGGATATTGAATGGCCATATCCTCTAACGATGGATCCTGGAAAATAACAAAGGGTGGCAAACTCTCTTTCTGACTGATATCTTTTCTCAGATCTTTCAGCATTTTAAAAAGCGTTTTGTCTACTGTACTGGTCCTCGTACCGGCTCCTTCTTCCGTAGCCTCATCAACGGTATCATAATCGCGGTTTTTCACCAATTTAACCGAGTAAGGGTTTTTCAGAAATTCCCTTCCTTTTTCAGTTACTTTCAAAATGCCGTAATTTTCAACTTCTTTTCGTAAAAAACCTTCCAGAACAGACTGCCTGATAACAGCACTCCACAGTTTTTCATCCTCATATTCACCAATTCCAAAACAGTCGAGTTTATCATGGCGCATAGCTTTAACGTCTGCATGATCATTTCCGGTAATGACATGGGCGATGTGGTCTGCCTTAAAAAGCTGCTTGGTTTCCAGAACACAATTCAGCACCTTTACGATATGATCCTTACCTTCAAACTTCTCTCTGGGATACAAGCAGTTATCACAGGCTCCGCAATTATCTTTGGTATAGTTCTCGCCAAAATAATGCAGCAATTGCCTGTGGCGACATGTAGAAGATTCGGCATAGGAAACCGTCTCCAGCAGCAACTGGCGGGCTATTTCCTGTTCAGCTACCGGCTTGCCTTTTAAGAACTTATCCAGTTTTTGGATATCGTTGTAACTGTAAAAAGTGATGCAGTTTCCTTCGCCGCCATCCCTGCCGGCACGACCGGTTTCCTGGTAAAAGCCCTCGATGCTTTTGGGGATGTCATGGTGAATTACGAACCGGATATCCGGTTTATCAATACCCATCCCGAAAGCTATTGTAGCTACAATAACATCCACATCTTCCATCAGGAATTTATCCTGGTTTCCTTTCCGTGTAGCCGCATCCAAACCTGCATGATAAGGAGCCGCCTTGATGCCGTTAATCTTCAGCGTCTCAGCAAGCTCTTCCACCTTTTTCCGGCTCAGACAATACACAATGCCTGATTTTCCGGGTTTTGTTTTGATAAAACGAATGATATCCTTAACGACATTCTTGGTTTTTGGGCGGACTTCGTAATACAGATTCGGACGATCAAAGGAAGACTTAAATACTTCTCCGTTCAGGATTTCAAGATTTTTCATTATATCTTGCTGCACTTTAACCGTAGCTGTTGCTGTAAGGGCTATTACGGGCGAATCCTGTCCTATAGAATTGATAATCGGCCGGATATTACGATACTCAGGCCTGAAATCATGACCCCATTCAGATATACAGTGAGCTTCGTCTACTGCATAAAAAGAAATTTTTATATTTTTCAGGAACTCAACATTGTCTTCTTTCGTCAATGATTCCGGCGCAACATAGAGAAGTTTTGTTCTGCCTTCCAGCAAATCGCTTTTTACTTTTTTTACTTCAGCTTTACTTAAAGAAGAATTTAAAACATGTGCAATACCCTCATCAGAACCGTAATTCCTCAGCGTATCCACCTGGTTTTTCATTAAAGCTATCAATGGCGAAATAACTATGGCCGTTCCTTCACTAATCAATGCAGGCAACTGATAGCACATCGACTTCCCTCCACCGGTAGGCATAATCACAAACGTATGCCTGTTATCTAATACATTTTTTATGATCTCTTCCTGATTGCCTTTAAAACTCTCGAAACCGAAAATTTGCTTTAAAAGGCCATGCAAAGAATAATCCTTTTTAACTTCTACCATGTCAATAATAAATTTGCTCCAATAACTCACTGCTATCGAAATCTTGAGCTTATACGTTTTTAGAAATAGTATCCTCGCAGAATTCACACAAAGGTAACTAAAAATCAAAAATAAACGATCGCAGCTCAAACGTTTTCGATTTACAGAACGATTCTCTAAGTTACTTCTTTTTTTCTTATCAAAAAGCAAACACTTTGTTTTTTTTATGCTTTTAACGTTTTTTTATTTCAAAGTGCACGATGCAGAATTCATATATTTGCAAAAAAACACGCGTGGAACGGAATAAGATAAAAGATACCGCCATAAAAACCATTGAACAAGAAGCCTCAGCTATTGCGGATTTAAAAAACCGGATTACCGAAGACTTTACATTTGCAGTAGAGGTTATCTATCAATCTGCTGGCAGGGTAATTGTTACGGGAATCGGGAAAAGCGCCAACATTGCTAACAAAATCGTAAGCACCCTCAATTCTACCGGTACACCTTCTGTTTTTATGCATGCGGCTGATGCCGTTCATGGAGATTTGGGTATTCTCCGTAAAGATGATGTGGTTATTTGCCTTTCGAACAGCGGCAACACGGCTGAAATAAAAGTTCTTGTACCTTTTTTAAAGCTTGGCGGGAATCCGCTTATCGCGATTGTAGGCAATGAAGACTCTTTTTTGGCAAAGCACGCAGATTATATCCTGAATACAGGAATACGCAGGGAAGCCTGTCCTAACAACCTGGCTCCCACATCCAGCACCACCGCCCAGTTAGTCATGGGAGATGCTCTTGCAGTGGCATTGCTGGAGTATCGTGGTTTTACAGAACAGGATTTCGCCCGCTACCACCCGGCCGGAACCCTCGGGAAAAAGCTTTATTTAAGAGTCTCCGACATCTATCCAAATAACGAAGTGCCTTCCGTTCGCCCGGATGAAAATATCCGGAATGTGATTATGGAGATATCTTCCAAAAGATTAGGCGCTGCCGCCGTAGTTAACCAGAATAACAAGGTTTTGGGCATAATTACTGATGGGGATTTAAGGCGTATGTTGCAGGGACAAAAAAATGTAGACCATCTTACTGCAAATGAAATTATGAGCAAAAACCCTAAAACGATACCTTCGGAAATGCTTGTTAGCGATGCCCTGAACCTGATGCGAGCCAACAACATCACACAACTCCTGGTTGTAGATGATGACTCCTATAAAGGAGTAATACACTTGCATGACATTTTAAAAGAAGGAATTTTATAAAGGAAACCAAGCCATGCCTGAAATATACAATAAAACAGCAAAAAAGAGGGTTACTTTGTATATCAAAGCATTGAATGAAACGCTAAACGCATGAAGCTACAAACTGAGCACCTGATAAAAAAATATAAAAACCGTAAGGTTGTTAACGACGTTTCAATCTCTGTTGAGCAGGGAGAAATTGTTGGCCTTTTGGGTCCTAATGGTGCAGGCAAAACCACCTCTTTCTACATGATTGTAGGGCTTATTAAGCCTTTCAGCGGCAGAATTTTCCTCGACAAGACAAACATCACCAAAGAACCTATGTACAAACGGGCCCAGCAAGGCATTGGTTATTTGGCGCAAGAGGCTTCGGTTTTTCGTCAGCTTAGTGTTGAGGATAACCTGAAAGCCGTTTTGGAATTTACTGATCTGAACAAAAAAGAACAACAAAAAAGAGCCAATAGTTTGTTAGATGAATTTGGTCTGAAAGATTTGCGTAAAAGCAAAGGCATAACACTATCAGGTGGAGAGCGTCGCCGCACAGAAATTGCACGGGCGCTTGCCGTAGACCCTAAATTCATTCTACTGGATGAACCTTTTGCCGGTGTTGACCCCATTGCCGTAGAAGATATACAGCAAATCGTCAAAAACCTTAAAGAGCGAAACATCGGGGTTATCATAACCGACCACAACGTACATGAAACGCTGAGAATTACAGACCGCTCATACCTTCTGTTTGAAGGCAGCGTTATGAAAGCCGGCAGCCCGAGGGAGCTTGCCGAAGATGAACACGTTAGAAATGTTTATTTGGGTAAAAACTTTGAGTTACGTTAATATTATATTTCATCGAGGATTTTTTCCTCAACAGACATATCACTGGTAATCTGCTCATACATTTCCAGTAAAACACTTGACGCTACGGGTTTATTGAAAACAGACAATAATTCTGCGGCTGTAAGTATCTTTTTCCTGTCTATTGATTTCCCCTGATTTTTATATTTTAAATATAGCCGCATTCCTTCATCCAGTCCCGATTCTAAAGTTTTGTTAACCACTTCATAAGTTGGAGAAACCTGAGGCCCGTTTTTCAGAATATTTTCAATGCGCTTTATCATTACGCTATTAACATTTGCGTTGGTATGGTTCAGAACGATGATGGTGTTATTATCCTCGATATACCGCATTAGGTTGGTTCTAAAACCCTCCCATAGTCCGGTATGATAAACTACCCTTTTACCATCCACCTTTTTCAGCCTGAAACCGTACCCATACGGATATTCCCATCGCGAACGCACTTTAACAGGCCTGAATGCTCGCTCACGGGATTCGGCTGAAATCAGGACATCATCATAAAGCGCCTGATCCCATTTATACAAATCCTCTGCCGTAGAATAAATTCCTTTATCACCAACCACACCATCATGAACCGTTTCTTCAATTTCATTATACCTTCTCCACCTGCGATAATAACCTTTCAGTCTTTCAGGATACTGCCTGTTAAGCGCCCGGCTGTATACAAATGTGTTTTTCATGCCCAAAGGCTTAAATATGCGCTCTTCCAAAAACTCAGGAAAAGTCTTCCCGGAAACCACTTCTACTAAATAGGCCATCACGGCATATCCTGTATTGGAATAATCATATCGCGTTCCGGGCCGGAAATACAGGTTTGTTTTATGTTCGTTCATCAGCCGGATAATATCATCATTATAAGCCTCTCTGCCTTCATCCCACTTATGCTCCAACAACCACATATAATTAGGCATGCCGGCTGTATGGTTAAGCAACTGTTCCACTGTTACGCGCGGATAAGGAAACTCCTTGATGTGATGAGACACAGTATCCGTATAATCCAGCTTGCCTTCTTCAATTAACATAATCACTGCAATGGCTGTAAATTGCTTACTGACTGATGCTAATTGAAAAGGCTTTGTTCTGGTCAACGGTTCTTTTTCTTCAAAATCAGCATAACCAAAAGTTTTATGATAAGCCGGGATTCTGTTGTAAGCTACAAAAACGCTGCCATTAAAGCGGAAGCGTTGCTCATATATTTGCATCAGTGAATCAATCTCTTCATGAATACTTTCAGTAAAGACGGCAGAAAGCTGGATTTTCTCTTCAGAATTTAAGCTCTCAATCTGGCGCTGCTGATTCAGCCCCTTTTCTTGTTCATCACGACTTCTTGGGTTGTTTGTGCATGATGCAACTAAAGCAAAAAGCCCTATCAAAAGAATACTCCAATATTTCCTATTCATATTCTTCCCCGGATTTTTTGCCGAACATATTCATCAATAACCCTGTAATGACATACCCCATAATGATTACAGGCAAAGCGGCAACTTGCAGTAAAACTACCATTAACAACGAAAAGATACTAAACCCATATTGAACCTCATTCCCTTTCCAATTAAAAGATTTCATTTTAAGTGAAAACATGCTAACGGGCATCACCATAAAAAAGGCAAAAAGCATAACGAAAACAGTCATTAACCAGCCACTAAACGCCAATCTCCCCACGAAAGCAGCGATTTCAGGATACGCTGCTGTATGCGAAGCGGAAAGCGCCAGACCGGCAAAAAATAAAGCAGAAGCCGGAACAGGCACCCCAGTAAATGTCTCCTGCTGTGCCTGATCTACATTAAAACGCGCCAGTCGCAACGCCGAAAACAGGGGAAGCAAAATCACCACCCAGGCTGGTGAAAAAGCATAGCCTGTCAGGTTTATGCTGATCCCGGATTGCTCTATCAGTGCGTAAACAATGACAGCAGGCGCCATTCCAAAAGAAATTAAGTCTGCCAACGAATCAAGCTGCTCACCTGTAGCTGAATACGCTTTCAGCCAGCGAGCTGCAAACCCGTCAAAAAAATCCATCACCGCTGCAACCAGAATGAACCAGGCTGCAATAGTAATATCACCCTCCGAAGCTCTGAATATGGCAAGAACGCCAAAAACCAGATTTAAAGATGTGATTGTATTTGGTAAATATTTCTTCATCAGCCCGTTTAATTTTCAGGATTGCAAAAATAATTAAAATCACCACCATAAAAGGCCTTACTCAGGAAAAATAATTTGCAAAGGATTTAAATAGTTGTATATTTGAATCTATAATTAAAACATACGATTATGGAAAACAAATGCAGATATGGTTCAATAGGCTACATTGTTAAAAAAGAAAGCTTATCTACATACCAAACCGAAAAATCCTTAAAACAGCTCGTTTTGGAAGACATGTTCCCATTTCCGGGCTATTATGAATTTTTTAATATCCCCAGAAACGAAATAGAACTCGTTCCCCGCAATTTATTTGCCGTCATGAGCTCATTCAAAAACCTTTGTGAGGATGACATAATCCGCCTGACTCAGCACATCAAACAAGAAACACCCGATCTGAAGTTTGATGCGGTGCTGGGTCACATTACCTTGTTTAATCAGCTCAGAACGGTCTTGCGCATCAAAACAGACGATCTCAACAGAATTGACGAAATCTTAAAAGCATATGAGGATAGAGGGATTGTGTTTGATAAAACCCGCGAAATCAAAAACCTTACAACGTTGATTCGTGTGAGGAAGTTTCTTGAAATGGAAGAAATGGAAACCGACATCTTTAAAGACCTTGACCAGGAAAACTCATATTATATCCGCCTTCCGCAGGAAGTTCAGTGGGATGAGTTTGAACAAATCACCAAAGTCATCAAAACCAATTTTGAATACAAATCCTTTGATGCCGCTATAGGCATGATCTATATCAAGCAAGGTATTGTAGACCTGCTCAGAATCTACGATGAAAATGCTGATATTGAAAAGCTGCGCATTCTTAAAGACCGCTATGAAAGAGAAATTGAGCAATTTGAGCCCATTTATTAAGCCTATTTGATTGCTTTATTTTGCAATTTTTTACATCGTATTGAACAAAGCACTCCCTTGAGTGCTTTTTTTTATGAAATTTGCCCAACGAAAAATCCGTATGAAACCAATAACAAAAGAACAATTCAAAAGCATGACACTCGTAGACCAGGCCCAATATACGCTGGAATACGGTGATGCGTTGGACGGACGCATTTATATGTATTATGCCATCAAGCTTTTTGTTGTTCATGATTTCTTTGTAGAAATCTGGTATCACCAAACCGGAAATCACATTGGCAAAATCCGGATTGTGGAAGAAGAAGATATTCTTCACCATTATGGTGATAAAATTGACATTTCCGGAGCACTGAATTAATCTTTCTCATGAACGATCCAAAGCAAATTTCAATAGCGCAATTTGATTATCCTCTGCCTGAAGAAAAAATTGCCAAGTACCCGCTAGACAAGCGCGATGAAGCAAAGCTGCTGTTATACAGAAACGGGCAAATCACCTCACATCTTTTTAAAGAAGTACCGGAATTGCTTCCGGATGATACTTTTTTAATTTTCAATGAAACTAAAGTAGTACACGCCCGGCTCAATTTCCGCAAAGAAACCGGCGCCTCCATCGAAATCTTTATTTTAGAACCTTATGATACAGATGTTCAGAGTGCTTTTGGCTCTCCCGGGCCAGTGCGTTGGAAGTGCCTTGTCGGAAACGCCAAAAAATGGAAATCAGGTCCGCTATACCTCAAACTGGAAAACGGCGTAACGCTTAAAGCAGAAAATGAAGGACGTGAGCACGACGCCTATATTATCAAATTATCATCAGACAGCGCTAAGCCTTTTTCTGAGCTGTTGTCCCTTGCCGGGGAAGTTCCTCTGCCACCATATCTTAAACGAAAAGCAATAGATTCTGACAAAAAACGGTATCAAACCGTGTTTGCACGCAACGATGGTTCCGTTGCCGCCCCAACTGCGGGTTTGCATTTTACAGAAAATATACTAAGCCAGATAGAACAAAAAAACATCTTATCAGCAAAAGTAACCCTGCATGTAGGCGCCGGAACATTTAAACCTGTGATAGAAAAAGAAGCAGGCAAGCACAGGATGCATACCGAACAGATTGTCATCAGCAAAAAAGCAATTCTTCAACTTTATGAACATGCTGAAAAACGTTTTACTCCTGTAGGCACAACCTCCATCCGGACACTGGAAAGCCTGTATTGGTTTGGCGTAAAAATTGAGATTCAGGGCTCAGATGCAGAATTCGACATTCCTCAGTGGTTCCCTTATGAAAACCAAAGCGCTATAAGCAGAAAAAAAGCCCTGGCAAATGTGATCGACCTGCTAAATAAAAAACAGGTTGAACAACTTACCGGCAAAACGCGTCTTATGATAGCTCCCGGATACAATTACCGGATGGCTGATGCGATGTTTACCAATTTTCATCAGCCCAAAAGCACTTTGTTGTTGTTGGTTTCAGCCTTCCTGGGTGATGACTGGGAGAAAGTCTATCATTACGCACTGGAAAACGAGTTCAGATTTTTGAGCTACGGCGACAGTTGCTACTTTTTAAAATAAACAGCATATGGTTTTTATTGTCACAGGCAGCCAGGGTAAAGGCAAAACAAGCTTTCTGAGGGTATTGGCTAATGAGCTAAAGCACCAACACGTTCCGCTTTATGGCTTTTTGGCGTTAGGTACTTTTAAAAACAACCTGCGAAATAAATTTATCCTCGAAGACATCAACACTTCTGAGCAAGCCCTTTTTTGCGATACTGAACCGAGGCCCGGCGACGTACGCTTCGGAAGGTTTGCTTTTAAACAGGAAGGGAAACAGTTTGGACTTGAATGCCTGAAACGGGTAGCAGAAAACGAAAAAGCCATCTATGTGCTTGATGAAATCGGCTTGCTTGAAACCAATCAAAAAGGATGGCATGATGTCTTTAAAAGTTTACTGGACTCACGAAAAAACGTCATTATTTCTGTCAGAAATCTTTACCTGAGTGATGTTGTAGCTTACTTTGAAATAGAGAACTTTCGCATTTTTAACATGGATGACATCACACCTGAGGACACTGCCTCCGACATTTTGAAAACCATATCCTTATAGCCGGAAAAACATTTATTACCCCAGATCGCTGATACGCTCTAACCTCTCTACACTCTTTATTTCTATGGTTTTTCCCTGAATCTCTATTAAACCTTCATCTTTAAAATCCTTGAGAATTCTGACTACACTCTCTGTAGCCATGCTGGATAAATCACCCAGTTCTTTGCGTGTTACCTGTAACTTAAATTGATTTTTTTGATAAACCTTTTTGGATAAACAAATCAAAATATCGGCCAACCGGCCGTGCAAGTTCTTTTGAGTCAATTGATAAAGCCTGTCATAACCCTGCATGAGTGACTGGTTAAGAATCTTAATGATTTCCACGCCAAAAGCCGCATTTTCCTGCACCATTTTCTGGAAAGCCTCCATTTCAATCATACATACTTTTGTATCTACAAATGCAGATGCGCTGTAATTAAAACTATTTGAGCCGAACATCGAGCTCAGCCCAACATAGGTGCCCCCAGCTTTTATACGCAAAATCAGATTTTTCTTTCCCTTTTCCAGATATACTTTTACCAACCCTTCTCTGATAAACATCACATGCGAAGCAATACCACCCTGCTTGCACATAACCTCTCCTTTTTTAAAGGTAACTTCAGCACGATGCTGATTTAGCACCTTTGCCTGGTCTGTTGTTAATGCCGTTGCACAAACCTTCCCCTCTTTACGGCACATTAAGCAGTTCACTGAGCTATATCTTTCCTCCATAAGTAAAATCAAAATTTCCTGTCAAAAGTATTATTTTTTTATTGATCTTCATCAACTTTATAAATGCGCATTATCAATAAAAAAGAAAAGCACAATTTTGTTTACAAACGTCTTTACATCTAAAAATATACCTATTTTTGAACCTAAATAAATATCTAAACAAATTGCATTATTTAGATTCAATAAAAATAAAAACATGAGATATACAGGATTATTGATAATGATGCTTTTAGCTATGGTTTTCACGGGTCATAGCCAGCATAAAGAAATGGATTATGTTCCAAGAAAACAAGATCCAATGTACCAAAATAAGTCTGTGGATCACTCAAAGTTTTCTGAGCTTCATAAAGATTTTGAGTCCGTTCAGGAGGTCACAAACACCTGCCTGAAGTGCCATACAGAGCGCGGCAAGGAAGTTATGGAAACCGCTCACTGGAACTGGGAGCGCGAAGCCCACATCGAAGGCCGTGGAGTAACCTATTTAGGCAAGCAGAATTTGATAAACAATTTCTGTACGGGTATTGCCGGCAGCGAGGGAACATGTACACGTTGTCATATCGGTTATGGATATGAGGACAAGGATTTTGATTTCAGCAACCAATCAAATATAGACTGTTTGGTTTGCCATGACAACTCAGAAACGTATTCAAAAGCACCCGGCTCTGCCGGTTATCCGCACCAGCAAGTAGACCTTTCATATGTTGCCCAAAATGTTGGGGCACCAGGCAAGAACAATTGCGGGGTTTGCCACTTCTACAGCGCCGGAGGAAATAACGTAAAAAACGGAGCGCTCGACAAGGCGCTGCTGAACACCACTCGCGATGTAGATGTGCATATGGCAAAAGATGGCCCTGACATGTCCTGTGTTGAATGTCATGAAACTGAAAAGCACCAGATGAAAGGAAAATACTATGGGGTTTCATCTATGGACCGCAACAGGGCAACTTGTTCAGAATGCCATACCGAGCAACCTCATCAGAAAAACATCTTAAACGAACATACACTAAAAGTTTCCTGCCAAACCTGTCATATCCCAACTTATGCTAAGGTTAATCCTACGAAAACCTATTGGGACTGGTCTACGGCCACCAAATTGGATGAAGATGGAAACCCTTATGCAATTGACAACGATGAGGGGCAGCATGAATACCTTTCCATAAAAGGCTCTTTTGAATGGGGAACGAATCTTGAACCCGAATATATTTGGTTTAACGGAACAGCAGACCATCAATTGCTAACGGATAAAATAGATGAAATTCCGGTTCAGATAAATACGCTTCATGGAGAATATGCAGATGATCGCTCAAAAATCTCGCCTGTAAAAATCCACAGAGGCACTCAGCCATACGACACCCAGTATAACAACTTGGTTCAGATGAAATTATGGGATAAAGAAGAAGGCCAGGGCGCCCTTTGGGTAGACTTTGACTGGGGCCGTTCGCTTCAGGAAGGAATGGACTATCTGGACCTTCCATACAGCGGAGAATATGATTTTATTGAGACAGAAATGACACTTCCGCTAAGCCACATGGTATCTCCTGCAGACCAGTCTGTTTCCTGCACAGAATGCCACACACGAAACGACAGCAGGCTTGCCGGACTAACAGATTTTTACATGCCGGGACGCGACTACAATGCAGCGATTGATACTGCAGGTATCTGGTTGATTATTCTGTCAATACTTGGTGTAGCAGCCCACTCAGCTATCAGAATTGTTTCATGGAAAAAGAGAAAAGCATAAAAGCATTATGAAAAAAGTATATTTATATTACAAGTTTGAAAGAATCTGGCACTGGGCACAAGCCATCCTTATATTCTTTCTTGGATTCACGGGATTTGAAGTACACGGCTCATTTACATTGTTTGGATTTGAAAATGCCGTAGCATGGCATAACATTGCGGCATGGGCTTTCATTGTATTGATAGGCTTTGCAATTTTTTGGCATGTCTCTACCGATGCATGGAAACAGTATGTGCCCACTGCTAAAAACCTTAAAGCACAAGTCGAATACTATTTAACCGGTATTTTCCGCAATGCTCCGCACCCTACTAAAAAGACCGTACTCAGCAAGCTAAATCCGCTGCAAAGGCTGGTATACTTGGGGCTTAAAGTTTTGGTGATCCCGGTTATGGTAGTTTCCGGACTCCTTTACATGTTTTACCGCTATCCGTCTGGCGCTGAAATGAAAGCCATTGATATGGGTGGTCTGGAGTTGATTGCGCTGATACATACAGCGGGCGCTTTCATGCTGGTGGTTTTTGTTATCGTGCATCTTTATTTGATCACCACAGGACACACCTTAACCACTAATCTGAAAGCCATGATTACCGGCTATGAAGAAATTGAAGATGAAGAGGCGGAAGAGGCTACCAAAGAAGAGTTAGAAAAGAAAGAAATTCCTGTTTAATCTTAAAACACATTATCATCATGGATACAAAACCATCAAAACATATGAATCCTTACCTGGCCGGTTTTTTTCTGGGTCTGGTATTGCTGGGAGCCTTCTATCTTTCCGGTCGCGGATTAGGCTCAAGCGGAGCGCTCAAAAATGTAGTTGTTAGTGTTGTAAACAGTGTAAACCCTGAACATGCAGAGAGCTCAGCATTTTACTCGAAATCCTTAGGAAATGGCGGCCCCTTAAAAGACTGGCTCGTTTTTATGGCTGTGGGTGTTATTATAGGCGCATTTTTCTCAGGAACTACAGGCAACCGCCTGAAGTTTAAATTAGAAAAAGGGCCAAACATTTCAACCCGCACCCGTATACTTGCTGCGCTTGGCGGAGGAGTTTTATTCGGCATTGGCGCTCAGTTAGGAAGGGGATGCACAAGCGGTGCAGCCTTAAGCGGAATGTCTGTTTTATCTACAGCCGGCTTTGTTACAATGCTGGCCATTTTTGGAACAGGCTTTATTGTGGCTTACTTCATGAAAAAGCTTTGGTTATAAACCTTTAAAGAAAAAATTATGGGACCTTTAGTACCTTACGGAATAATAGGAAGCGAGTTTAATTATATAATTGCCCTGATATTGGGGTTCTTTTTCGGATACATTCTTGAAAACGCCGGTTTTTCTTCCTCACGAAAACTGGTAGGCGTTTTTTACGGATACGATTTTGTTGTGCTTAAAGTATTCTTTACAGCAGCAATTACAGCAATGATTGGCCTGATCTTTTTTGGATATTTCGGTTGGATAGACCTTTCTGTGGTCTATGTAAATCCGCTTTTCTTATGGCCTGCTATTGTAGGTGGAGCCATCATGGGCGTTGGTTTTATCCTGGGCGGATTTTGCCCCGGAACATCCATGGCCGCGGCTTCAATTGGCCGTCTCGATGCAATGATTTTCATTGTAGGAATCCTTTTTGGGGTATGGATTTTCGGAGAAAATTATGCATGGCTCGAAAGCTTTTATAACAGCAGCAGCTATGGCAGTGTAAAAGTCTTTGAAACATTAGGCATCAGCCAGGGAGCATTTGCTCTTCTCATAATTCTGGTTGCTTTGGTTGCTTTCTGGTTTACTTCTAACATCCAAAACAAATTATCAGTAAAATACGCCAAAGACATCGTGCCTAACCAGGATGCAAAGAAAGGAATTGCTGTAGCCGGTATCCTGATCTTAGGCGTAATTGCAGCCTTTATACCAGAAAACAAAAAGGCAGCCTTTTATGAGGTTTCCGCAGAAAACCTGCATGAAACGATGAATGACGACAGCCGATTTGCCGGAATTGATAAAGTAGCTTTCCATCTGATTAACCGGGTGCAATCAACCAATATGGAGCTGATAGACGTGCGCTCTGAAGAAGAATTTAACAAATTCAGCTTGCCGGGAGCCAAAAACATCCCTCTTGCTGACTTGTCATCTAAGCAAGTCATGGATATGCTTTTAGAAGAAAGTGAAGATAAAAAAGATTTTAAGGTTTTCTACTCTAACGACAATGTATTGTCAGACAAAGCCTGGATGCACTTTAAAAGAATGGGACATGACAACTTTTATGTGATGAAAGGTGGTTTAAACCATTTTATAGAATCAATCTTCCAGTACGATCAAAAGCGCAAACCTACAAACCCGGTCAATCAGCAGGCCATGTTTGATTATCGTTTCAAAAAACGCGCCAGCGAATATTTTCAAGGTATGGAAAAAGATATCAAAACCTCTGATGGTAGTCCATCGCAGGAAGCAAAAACGACCATTCAAGTATCAGGAGGTTGTTAACATTAAAAACATTCAATTATGAAAACAAAAGCATTAAATAACGCAGCATTGGTCTTTTCCGTAATTATGATAATAGTCATCATCATAAGCAAGTCTTATTCCGAAGACTATAAAATAACATCAGAGAAGGCCATCGAATCGGCAGCAACCAATGAAGGCATGACGCTTCAGGAATTATATGCAGCAATTCAGCCCGGTCAGAAAGAAAATTATTTATTCGTAGACCTACGTAAACCCGAAGTTTTTGAATATGACCACATTGAAGACGCTGTAAATATTCCATACGAGGAATTGCTTGATAAAAAGCACCAGTCAGTGTTTAAAGAGGATAACAAAACCATCGTTTTATATGGTAAAGAAGAAGTCAACAGCTCTAACGGGTGGTTCCTTCTCAAACAATTAGACTACGAAAACATCACCTATTTGCATGGTGGTTTTCAATTGGCTAATAAACATATCATCAAAAATTACAATCCGGGCTACGGGCACTACAAAGCCGAAAAGCCACAATATGATTTTACAAAGTATTTTGAAACACGGGATAAACCCGCAAAACCAAAAGTAGAAGTAGAAACAAGCATCGAGGTATCCGGTGGTTGTTAAATATAAACTAAAATTAATGCTAAAACTATGAAAAATTACAGAAACATCCTATCCATTATTTTGCTTTTATCGTTTGTCAGCTTTACAACAAGCTGCGGTAATAGCGGAAAAAAAGAAGACAAAAGCAGTCAGGATAAAACACAACAGGTAGATGAATTTAACCTGTTAATGAATCACATCGAACAAACTGGTGATTTCATCAACAGCGATCGCGTTCCCTCAATGATTGAGCCTTCAGTAGTTCATGAAAACTTAGATGAAAACATTCATGTCATTGACCTGCGCAACGAGCAAGACTTCAAAAACGGACATATTCCGGGAGCCGAAAACGTGAAGATGTCAGATTTGTTAAATTATTTTGAAAACGTGATTTCACCCACCAGCTACAGCCATATAATCATGGTATGTTATAGCGGGCAATCTGCTGGTTATGCTACCTCTATTATGCAGTTGCTGGGATACAAAAATGTACACGACATGAAATGGGGAATGAGCTCATGGGATGAAGTAACAGCCGATGCCAAATGGCGTAAAAATGTTTCCAACAAATTTGCAGATAAGCTTGAAACCGAGCCTAATCCAAAAAACGAAGCCGGCGATTATCCTACTTTAAATACCGGCAAAACTACAGGTGTTGAAATTATGCGCGCCAGAGCACAAGAACTGCTTGACCAAGGATTTAAGCCGGTTCGTGTTAAGTCTGATGAAGTTTTTGAAAACAGCGATAAATATTATATAGTAAATTACTGGCCTGAAGACAAATACAAAAAAGGCCATATTCCAGGTGCTATCCAGTATGATCCCAAAAAATCTCTCGGAAGAAAAACCGCATTAAACACATTGCCTACCGATCAAACTGTAGTTCCTTATTGCTATACAGGCCAGCACAGCGCTTTTGTTACTGCATACCTGAACATGATTGGATATGATGCAAAATCATTGCTCTATGGCGCAAACAGCTTTATGAACGACTTGATGCAAGAACGCGGCGCCAAAAAATGGCATGCATTTACTGATAGCAAAGTAAAGAACTACGAAATGGAAAATTCCTCAGAAGCTTCTTCAGGCAACCAGAGTGAAGGTTCGGGAAAAGAAAAGGTTGAAGTATCCGGAGGTTGTTAATAAATTATTCACCTAAAAACTGATGAAATGAAACATATTATTATCAAAGCGACCTTAACAGTACTGATTAGTTTTGCCTTTATTTTACAGGCCAATGCACAGTTTACCCTTAGCGGGGAATTCAGAACACGCGCCGAGGCAAACAACGGATATAAATATATTCCTGTTGAAGATGATGTTACCCAGTATTACATAACACAGCGCACTCGCTTAAACGCGATGTATAAAAGTGATAAATATGATGCATACCTCTCCTTACAAGACGTAAGATCATGGGGTGGTGAAGACATCTATACCGGCGCAGGAGTATGGGGTTATACACATGGCCTGGACATTTATCAGGCCTGGATAAACCTGAAGCTGGGCGAAGCCTCCAATTTAAAAATCGGACGCCAGGAGCTGAAATACAATGACCAGCGATTACTGTCATGGCGTAACTGGAACCAGTACGGACTTACGTATGATGCTTTGGTTTTTAAAACACAGAAAAATGACTGGCGTTTTGATTTAGGCTTGTCCTACAATAGCTTAAACACCAAAATTACTGGTGATGTAAACAACAGAAATAATTGGTACTATGCTGACAGAAACCGGATTAAGACTTTAAATTTCCTTTATCTGGAAAGAAAGTTCAATGATGCATTTACCCTTACCTTTACAGGAATTCACGCAGGCTACCAACAAGGAGCTGATTCCGATACGGTTAACGGAACAATTACTTATGGCTTGCACGGAAAATATGCTAAAAACGGGCTTGACTTTACAGCCAATGCCTTCCTGCAGGGTGGTAAAAACAAATCCGGACAGGATATAAACGCTTATTTCCTTACGGCTGACGCCGGATATAAACTTAACAGCACACGACTTGGCTTAGGTGCAGATTTAATCTCAGGACACGATGCATCAAACACTGATGCTGACTATGCAGATACCGACCATACCTTTAACCTGATGTATGGCGCACGCTTTAAATATTACGGATGGATGAATCACTTTATCCTGATGGACAAACATACTGAAGACGGAGGACTTATTGACATTTATCCGAATGTGACCCATAAGTTTAATAAATCCACAACCGTTAAAGCGTTTTATCACCTCTTCTCAACCGAGCAGGAAGTTCCTGATGGAAGTGGAGGATATTATGACAAGTCGCTGGGCAGCGCGCTTGACATAATGTTTATCAAAGGCTTCAGCAAGGATGTCAAGCTGCAGGCAGGCCTCTCCTACTCCATGCCTTCAGAAACACTGGAAGCTTTCAAGGGAGCCACAGGAACAGACGAGTCTCCTATTTGGGGTTGGGCGATGCTTACCGTAAAGCCAACCTTCTTTAAGAAATAAAGCAACCGCTGATAGTATGAAAAAACCGTCCATTCGTGGGCGGTTTTTTTTATTTTTGCCCTATACATTCTACCATGGCAAAAGATAAAGAGCAATCAAAAAACCAAAACTCCGGCGATGAAATGGGTTTTTGGGACCATCTGGAAGCCCTCCGGTGGCACATCCTGCGGTCATCCATCGCTGTGCTTGTGTTTGCTATTGCCGCATTTATTGCCCGGGAATTTATTTTTGACACTATCATACTTGCTCCAAAAAGCGACCAGTTTTTTACAAACCGGGCTTTATGCAAGCTGGCTGAAACGATTTCCATAGAAGGCTTATGCATTAGCAATCTAAACCTGGAGATCGTAAACCTGGAAATGTCCGGGCAGTTCCTGATACATTTATACATTTCCATCATTGCAGGCGTTATTCTTGCTGTGCCGTATATCATCGGCGAAATCTGGGCATTTATTCGTCCAGCGCTTTATCCTAATGAGCAAAAGCACACAACAGGCGCCGTTATAGTCACTTCTTTGCTCTTTTTACTTGGCGTGGTTTTCAGTTATTTCCTGATTGTGCCGCTTACAATTAATTTTCTGGGAAGCTATCAGGTAAGCGAAACGGTTGCCAACACCATCGCGCTCCGATCCTATATCAGTACGGTGGTTTCTCTTACATTTGCTATGGGCGTCGTTTTTGAGTTACCGGTTTTCGTCTTCTTTCTCACCAAATTAGGCGTTTTAACCCCGCATTT
>JBNJGK010000004.1:25154-38151 GCA_051747665.1 Bacteroidota bacterium
CAGTACGGTGGTTTCTCTTACATTTGCTATGGGCGTCGTTTTTGAGTTACCGGTTTTCGTCTTCTTTCTCACCAAATTAGGCGTTTTAACCCCGCATTTCATGCGGAAAAACCGGAAATACAACCTGGTTATCGTTTTGATCTTATCTGCCATAATCACACCGGCCGATATTTTCAGCCAAATCATGGTCGCATTGCCTTTGCTGGGTCTCTATGAGATTAGCATAAGCGTGGCTTCGGCTGCCTACCGAAAGCATCAAATGGTTAATGAAGATGAAAGTGACTAAGTTTTGAACCAAGCACATATACACGCCTCCAGCATTGAAAAATAGATTCTAAATATGAGTCTGGGCTAAAAACTGTTCACTACTTTAATAAATTATATAACACATTGTTATTTTTGAATGTTATAAAAAACCACATTTTATAGTTTATGTGGTTGAATTTAAGATTATTAATTGAGTTGTTAACATAGTTACTTATCTATACATAGCGAATATTAGACTTTTATTCCTAATACGGATTTTTAACGTATTCAACGAAATTTCGACATTTACCAAATTCTAAATAATAGATTCCCGCCCGTACCGAATGGCACGTTCGGGCGGGCCGCTCTGCATCACTTCGCTATCGCTTCGTGATTTGAGCGGAATGACGGGGCTATAGGTGTCAGCAAAGAAAAAGCGCGCGACGACACGAAAAAAAATTTAAAATATGTCGTCGCGCGCTTTTTCCATGTATATCAATAAATTATCGTCATTTCGCAGTCCATGTTTCGCGCTGCAAAAGCTTAGTGGCTTTTAAAGTCCTATAAGCGAAACAATGAACAAGACCCGCCCGAACGACTGATATCATTCAGTCGGGCGGGAATCTCATTAGTACTCTGTGAAAGTCGATTTTCTACATTCATTAAGTAATCAAGTTTAAACCTAAAATTATTAACTTACAAACCTAAAAACTTACGAACTTATTAAACTGAGATCATACATTTCTGCAATTTTTATTGTAACCTGCATAATATACCTTCGTCTAAAAATAAAAATCACATCTTATGACAAACGCACGTTTATACAGAGATTCGCGCAACCAGGTTATTGGCGGGGTTGCCGCAGGGTTAGGACGCTATTTTAACATCGATCCGGTTTTAGTCAGAATCCTATTTGTTTTACTGGCTATTTTCGGTGGCGGAGGGTTAATTATCTATATTTTATTATGGATTTTTGTCCCTGACGATCAAAACACGACCATTTACAATAACCCATCAGGCGAACAAACCTTTAATGAGGCTGGACCTGAAGAAGCTCCAGGCCCACCGGCTTCTTTGGATGCAAACCGCGGAAGCCTCATAGCCGGATTGATACTCATCACACTCGGTGCACTTTTCCTGGTAGACCGTTTTGTGCCTCGTATTGATTTTGCCGACTTATGGCCACTAATACTCGTTGTAGGTGGTATTGCATTAATTATCAATCATTTTAATAAAGACAAAGAATAAAACTATGAGCTACAAAAAATTATTTTGGGGTGTTATCCTCATTATCATCGGTGTGTTATTTATCCTCAAAAATCTTGGAATTGTTTTTTTTAATTGGTCTGTGATTCTCAGTTTGTGGCCTCTGCTTCTGATCCTGTGGGGTATCAGCATCATCCCGGTACATGCGCTGATTCGTTTAGGACTCTCTGTAGCAGCTATTATCATGGCATTCTTATTGGTAGATAACGACACATATCAACGAAAGCACCACTTCAGATGGAACAATGACCATTTCCATTTTGATTGGGATGATGAAGATGAAAGAAGAGGCAATAAAGAAGAGAATACATTAAAATGGGATGACACCCAAGAGCTTTCAGCGGATTATGAGGGAACTGAATATGCATCGCTGGAATTTGATGCAGGTGCCGGTTCGTTTACGATTGATAAAACAACCCGGGATCATCTGGCTTTGTTTCACAAAAAGGGGAAAGCCAGTCAATACTCATTAAAAACCAGAAGCGAAGATAACCGTCAACATGTAGCTTTTAAGCTGAAAAATCAAAAAGTTAAAATACCGGATAACCATCATAACATTGTTGAGGCCAGGTTGCATCCTGATCCGGTTTGGGCTTTTGATTTCAATATCGGTGCTGCAGAAATTGACTTTGACCTGAGCGATTTAAAAATAGAAACAATGAAGGTCGACGGCGGAGCGGCTGATGTTGAAATAAAGCTCGGCCAAAAGCATAAAACCACCTTAGTCAGAATTAATGCCGGGGCTTCAGACATCAAAATAAAAATCCCAAAAAGCACGGGCGCCCGTATTAATACTACATCTATCCTGACCGGCAAAAACCTTGATAAAGGATTCACCAAGTCTGACGGCGACTTTATTACTGAAAATTATGATTCTGCAGCTAATGTTATTGATATAAAAGTGCAGGCTGCTATTGCCAATCTTACGGTAGAAAGGTATTAACCTTTGTTGCGGCGTGGTTTATATTCGCAGGTTTTGCCTGTAAAATCACTTAACATAGCACACAACTCATCAGGAGCTTCGGCATGCACCCAATGCGAAGCTCCTTTGATGGTTTTCAGGGTAGCTCCCGGAAAATGCTGCCAGATTTTGTCCATATCCTCATCTGATATATAATCTGAGCGGCCACCACGGATAAACAGGACAGGGTTCTCATATATACCAGGATGTTCAACCCCTTCAAAAACTTGACTAATATTGTCATTGAGCGCCTGCAAGTTGATTCTCCATTTAAAATGATTCCCTTGTGTTCGCTCCAGGTTTTTCATAACAAAAAGCCTGATTGGTTTACTGGGAATCGCTTCCGCCAGTTGATCATCCACATCCTCTCGCTTATCCACCTTATTAAAATCCACTGCCAGCATGGCTTCTATCATCTCAATGTGGTGGCTTCGGTGAGGATATTTACGCATACTGATATCCACAACAACCAAGCTGTTTACATCGTCAGGATATTCAAGACTGTAATACATGGCTACTTTACCGCCCATTGAGTGTCCTATCAAAATCGGATTCTCCAATTGATGGTCTTCAATAAATTCTTGCAAGTCTTCCATCATGGCAATATAATTAAACGTATCGCTGTGTGGCGATTGTCCATGATTTCGCAAATCAAGAATATATACTGAGAATTTTTCGGCCAGTTTTCTTCCAATGGTAACCCAGTTATCAGATATCCCGAAAATGCCGTGCAAAATGATTAGTGGCTGCCCTTCTCCGTAATGTCTATAAAACAGTTTCATTTAAGATGTTTTGTTTTAAGCTAAACAAATCAAAATAGAGATGTTCAAAAAAATCCTGACTTACCTGGTTTTTTCCAGATAATATGCAATGGTTTTTTCCAGACCAAAATATAGTGCATCGCTGATCAAAGCATGTCCAATGGAGACCTCAAGTAATCCTGGAATATTATCGATGAAATATTTCAGGTTATCCAGATTTAAGTCATGGCCGGCATTTATTCCCAAACCCACCTCATTAGCTACTTTTGCCGCCTCTACAAATGGAGCAATAGCTTCTTCACGATCTTGTGAGTAGTTACGCGCATACGCTTCCGTATAAAGCTCTATACGGTCTACACCCGTTTCCTTAGCATTTCTGATAAATTCTCCCACAGGATCAACAAAAAGAGACGTACGAATGCCGTGATTTTTTAACTCCTGCACTACCTCTATAAGCATGTCTTTATTCTCGGCAGTATCCCAGCCATGGTCTGATGTAAGCGCATGCGGCGGATCCGGCACCAAAGTCACCTGATCAGGTTTAACCTCTTCTACAAGTTGCAGGAAGCTTATTCCGGGATATCCTTCTATATTAAATTCAGTTTTCAGTTTCGGTCTCAAGGCTCTGACGTCTTCATAGCGTATATGCCGCTCATCAGGACGTGGATGCACCGTAATTCCTTCGGCGCCAAATTCTTCACATTTCAGGGCTGCTTTCAGGACATCCGGAATATTTCCCCCGCGTGCATTTCGGATAGTAGCAATCTTGTTGATATTTACACTTAACTTAACCATATTATTAAATTTAACACAAAAGTAACAAATATTCCATTCCCTTGATAGCTTGCAAAGTTTGAGGTATATGATGAAAAAAGCCGCCTGAGGCAGCTTTTTTACTTTCAAAGAATTCTTATCCGCTAATACGCTCTTGCAAAAATCACTTTCTGCTCAGAGGGTTTCCCGGAATAAATACACTCTCCTTCCTCCTTTTTTTGCTCCAGTGGGATTGCTCTGATTGTTGCCTTCGTTTCTTCTTTTATTTTTTGTTCTGTTTCAGCGGTGCCATCCCAGTGAGCATAAACAAACCCGCCTTTATTGGCTATCAGGTCTTTAAACTCTTCCCATGATGAGGCTGTATGCGACCTGTCATTTCGTAAATCCAAAGCCTTCTGATAGAGATTGCTTTGAATATTCTCCAGTAAGTGGTTAATCTTGTTAGCAAGATCCGCTACATCTAAAATCTCCTTTTCGAGGGTATCGCGGCGAGCTACTTCCACAGTTCCTTTCTCCAAATCGCGCGGACCAATAGCGATGCGCACCGGCACACCCTTATATTCCCACTCAGCAAATTTAAAGCCGGGTTTATGAGTATCGCGGTTATCGTATTTTACTGAAATACCTTTTTCTTCCAATCCCTGTTTAATTTCTTCCGCTTTCGCGGATACGGCTTCAAACTGTTCCTGTTTTTTATAGATAGGCACAATCACCACTTGAATGGGAGCCAGCTTAGGTGGCAGCACAAAACCCTGATCATCAGAGTGCGACATAATCAAAGCGCCCATCAGGCGGGTGGAAACACCCCATGAAGTAGCCCACACATATTCTTGTTGGTTTTCCTTATTCAGAAACTTCACATCAAAAGCCTTCGCAAAATTTTGCCCCAGAAAATGGGAAGTTCCAGCCTGCAAGGCTTTCCCATCCTGCATAAGCGCTTCAATACAATAAGTTTCTACAGCGCCGGCAAAACGTTCATTAGGTGATTTTGTGCCCTGAATCACCGGAACGGCCATCCAGTTTTCCACAAAATCAGTATACACTTCCAATATTTTTTTTGTCTCTTCTATGGCTTCTTCTTTGGTGGCATGAGCCGTATGCCCTTCCTGCCAAAGAAATTCTGTTGTTCTTAAAAACAAGCGGGTTCGCATTTCCCACCTCACCACGTTAGCCCACTGGTTCACCAGGATAGGCAGATCACGATAAGACTGTATCCATCTCCTGTATGTATCCCAGATAATCGTTTCTGAAGTTGGCCTTACTATCAGCTCTTCTTCCAGTTTAGCATCTTCATCAACTACAATTTCTTTGCCATCTTCGCTGTTTTTTAACCTGTAATGTGTAACTACGGCACACTCTTTGGCGAACCCTTCAACATGGCTGGCTTCTTTTTGAAAAAACGACTTGGGAATAAACAAAGGGAAATAAGCGTTGGAATGGCCGGTGGCCTTAAATTTGCCATCAAGAACAGCCTGCATTTTTTCCCAGATAGAATACCCATAAGGCTTTATCACCATACATCCCCTTACAGCAGAATATTCCGCCAGGTCTGCATTGATTACTATATCGTTATACCACTGGGAATAATCTTCTTCGCGGGTGGTTAGTTTGTTAGCCATAAAAGTAATATTGGTATAATTTTTGCTTTATTTTAATAGTTCATTAATCATGCAAAAATAAGAAAATAATCAGAACATAAAATTGCATTATATTTGTTGATAAATAAGGCTAAGGAGGCTACCAATATGAAACTATTACTATCAATCACAGCAATCACAGCCACATTGTTCATGGCAAGCTGCAGCAGTTCATACCAATCTACTGCATCACCACAAGACGATGTTTATTACAATCCCTATAACGCGGAGGCTGAACAACAATACACCGACAGCAGAAACACAAAAGCATCTGCTGCTCAAAGCTCAGACCAGGCTCCTGAAAGCGATTATCAGGAAGCGGATCCGGATAGCAGCAAGGATGTGAAATCATCTCAGGGCTATGACGAATATTATGACTATGAATATAGTTCACGTATTCGCAGGTTCCATAATGATCATTATTACGACAGCTATTATCATGATTACTATACCAACCGCTACTGGTACAGTTACGACCCATACTTTTACGGTACCAGCATTTATGTTTCAACATACCCGTGGTCATCATACTCTTATGTAAGGCCGGTTTACGGTTACGGCTTTAACACATGGACGGGCCCGCACTGGTATCGCAGCTATCATCCAATGTACGGAAGCCTGTACGCTTATTCCGCTTTCGGTTATCCTTACTGGGGATATTACAGCACCCATTATGCCGGATATTACGGCGGAATGTATGGTGGGATGTATGGAGGTTACTATGGCAACTACGGTGGATACTACAATACAATTGATGAAAACAGCAACTATTACTATGCCCGTCGCGATGCCCGTGGCGGAGGCTCAGGACTCGGACAATCCACTGCCGGACGACGCGGAGTTGGAGACCAATCTGTACAAACCAAATCACAAAACAGGAATAATGTAGCAGAGTCAGCACGCAGAGGAGAGAAAAGTGCTACTGAAACACGCTCTGAGAATTCAATGCGAAGAGGCTCGGCTTCTACCGGTTCAGAAAGGAATGGTACGGAAAGTCAAAATACCCGGGCAGACAACAGCAATCAAAACGTTAACGAGACACAAGACCGCAGGCGGACTACTGCTGCAGAAGGCAGAGCAGCGGCTTCAGACAGCAGAAACGACCGCTCAAGGAATTACGTCCGCCCTTCAGAGCGCAGCGAAGGTTCATACAAAAAACCTGTTAGGTATAACACTCCAAATTATGCCAAACCGCGCTCCAGCCGTGAATACAGTAGTCCGTCATCTACGCGCAGCCGTAGTTATGGCAACGACAATAATAGAGCGAAACGCATAAACGAAGGCTCTTCAAGCCGCAGCCGTTCTACTATCGGAAACCGGTCCGGGAATTCATCACGCAAATATGTGAAGCCCAGCAGCAACTCATCGAACCGGAGTAATTATAACAGAAGCCGTTCCGACAGCAAGTCTTCAGGCAGCTACAACCGTGGCAGCAGCAGCAATTATAACCGTTCGGGCTCGAGTCGCAGCAGCTCATCCAGCAACCGCAGCTCAATCAGAAGAAGCTCTTCAGGCTCTTCATCCAGCGGAGTAAACCGCAGTAGCTCCGGGAGTTCATCCAGAAGCTCGGGTAGTAGCAGCAGCAGTTCAAGAAGAGGGTCAGGCGGTGGAAGAAAATAACAGTATTAAACCACAATAAAAAACATATGAAGAAGATAATAAGTTTGTTTCTGTTCATTGTGCCGGTGCTTTTTGCATCGGCACAAACAGAAGCCGATGCCTTGCGATATTCGCAAACCTATTTTGGTTCTACAGCCCGCAGCATGAGCATGGGTGGTGCTTTTGGTTCAGTAGGGGCTGACATGAGCTCGCTGAGCAATAATCCGGCCGGTATTGGGTTGTATAAAAGAACTGAGCTTGCCCTTACACCAATGTTGCACGAAGGGACTACAGAAAGCACTTACCTGAATAACACGAATGATGCCTCCAATTATAACTTTGACATTCAGCAAGCCGGTGCCGTTTTCGCATTTCAGGCTCAGGATAAAAGGTCTGACTGGAAAAATTTTCAGTTTGGGATTGGCGTAAACCGCCTGAAAGATTTCAATAACGAAATGCGGGTAGCAGCAAATAATACCGCTAGTAACGGTACGATCATGAAGCCTTTTACTGATTATGCCGGCAATGCAACCCCGGCTGAACTTGAGCAGTTTGCGGCTTTCGATGCGCTATTGGCTTATGAAGCCGATTTGCTTTATGACCTTGACAGCGATCCGGATAATGGCTATGACTGGGCTTATGATGCTATATACGGAGGCGTTTATCAGCAAAAAAACGTAAAAACATCCGGCAGCCTGGATGAAGTATTTATTTCACTTGGCGGAAATTATCAGGATAAGTTGTACTTAGGCGCCACCATAGGAATCCAGAGTATAGATTACCGCGAAAACAGCACTTACTTTGAAGCCGATGCTGCTGATACAATCCCGGTGTTTAACTCTTTAACCAAATATGACAAATTAGAAACCACCGGCAACGGTTTTAACCTGAAGTTAGGCGCTATTTATCGCGCCAACCAATGGCTCAGACTGGGCTTAGCATACCATACGCCAACATTTTATGGAAACATGAAGGATGTATACAGTTCAGAAATGGAAGCCTCGCTGACCTATGATCCGGATGAAGGCGCAGTACGCAACAACTCCGAGCGCTCTGTTGGCGAATATGAATATGAACTAACAACACCCTCGCGCATTATCACAAGCGCTACAGTCATGATTCAGGATTACGGAATGATTTCAGCAGATTACGAGCTGGTCAATTATTCTACAGCAAGACTGGATGCCGATGATTTTGGGTTTGATGACAGCAACGATTATATCGATAATGAGTTTAAACGGCAACATAATATCCGTTTAGGAACAGAATGGAGATATGATGTTTTCTATTTCCGGGGAGGTTATGCCTTGTATGGTTCACCCTATAAAAACGCCGGAGATTTTGGTGAAACTACTTTCAAAACATTCGGCTTAGGCTATCGCGATGGGGGTTTCAGCCTGGAATTTGCCTATATTAATGCCCAGGTAAGTGATACATATTATATTTATGACAGGAATTATGTGGAAGCCTCCTTTAACGATTACACTCAGCATCAATATGTTCTGACGGCAGCCTTTCAGTTCTGACACTAAAAAACATTTAAGATTGTAAAACGGGTAGCCTGATAAGTCTACTCGTTTTCTGTTTCAGCCAGGCCTGCCCTGGCTTTTTGATGAATCGCATATTGATATTGAAAGCCTGAAAGCTCAAGGCATTTTTCAAATGAATTTGCGGCAGCTTTTTGATTTCCTTGTGCGTTTAAAATTCTACCTGAGAGAAGCATGGCATTAGCAGCATAATATGTCTCAAGATTTTTTCCTGAGGCATATGCTTTATTGTAATAATCAAGGGCTTTAGCAAGCATATCGGTTTCATGAAAGATGCGTCCTTTACGATAATAAAACTCCGTCAACTGCTCTGCGCTTTCCGGCTCAAAACCTGAGCTTAACGCTTCAAGGGCCTCAGAATAGTATCCACCATCAAACAAAAGCCGTCCCTTAAGCAACGCAACCGGAGGAATCACCGCATGCTCAGCCTCATCCATAGCCTGCTCATCAGCGCCGGTTAAATCATGACCGTAATCGAGTACGTCTTGCATATTCTGCTTATACGATAATGTATCTCGCTGTAAAAGATAATACCAGGCCTTTTTCTGATAAGCCGACTTGATGTAATGCTTCCCACGGAAATTATTCAAATACTTGTTAAAAGAAACCAGGCACTTGCGGTCTAAGGCATAAAGCTGAGAAAGCCCTTTCATGTAATACAAATAATAAAATGGTATCTCCTGATTATCTGCGTCATAAAGCGAAAGCACTTTCAAAGCCTGTTCGTTCTCCTGTTGTTTCTGCAGCATTCCGGCGTATAAAAAAATCATAAAGGGCTGCCGGGCTAAAGTTCCTTTTTCATGCATCTCCGACAAATGCGTCATTGCCAAATCGTTTGGCTTTCCGGTTAAGTTAATATCAATAAACGACCGCATAAACAGCACGGGCAGTTTCATCCAGGAAACCTCTGGGTTTGCATCAGCTTTCCGCAACACTTCATCAATTTTGGCATTGCCACTTTCTATAGAGCCTTCAAAATTCAGCAGCTCCATAACCCACCGATATTGCTCAGGCACAGAACCTATAAAGATTTCCAGCACACCCAGATTGGCTTTTGCAGGTAAATAATCCGGATATTGCTCTACAGTCTTTTTCAGATTGCGATACGCTTTATTTAAAGCTAAGGCTGCTTTAAAACGCTGGTTCATTTTAAGTTGAAGCATTGCCCATCTCAGATAAGAGTCACCCACAAAATATCCCTTCTCAGGATAACCTTCGTATAGCGACTGCCAATGCTTAAGGTAACGATCTCTTTTGTCAATGCCATAATCATATGAATCGTCCTGCTCATTGATAAATGCTTTAAGAAAATGCTGATAATCTGCAAGATGATACTGATATGCCAGATCAATTCCGTCGGCTTTTTTATTAAGATAAGGCTCTGTTTTGCTGAATTGCAACGCCAGCGTTTCAGAAAAATGCCTGCGATACGATTCCGGCACTGACTGGGCAAAAATCAATCCCGAAAAGGTCATCATCAAAAATAAAAAGCCAATATGTTTCATAATACAAAATAAAAAACCTGTTTGCTTATCTTGCCAAGATACAACAAACAGGTTTTGCTATAAGCTAATCAGATTATTTTTTCAGCTTTGCTTCAACTTTTTCTGCAATATCATCATCAATTAAAATGCGCCCACAATATTCGCAAACGATAATTTTTTTGTGTGTACGGATGTCGAGTTGGCGCTGTGGCGGGATTTTGCTAAAGCATCCTCCGCACGCATCCCGCTCTACTTTTACCACTGCCAAGCCGTTACGTGCATTTTCCCTGATACGCTTGTAAGCTGTCAGCAGTCTGGGCTCGATATCTTTTTCTACCTTACCCGAAGCTTCAACCAAATCGTTTTCTTCCTTTTCAGTTTCAGAAACGATGTCTTCCAGCTCATTTTTCTTTACTTCCAGGTCTTTCTTGCGCTCTTCGAGCTCGCTTTTAATCTTATCAATTTCTTCCTGCTTCGCCGCCTTTTTATCTTCGCTTTCTTTTATGCGCTTCTCTGCCAGTTGGATTTCCAGATTTTGGTATTCCAATTCCTTTGAGATAGAATCATATTCCCGGTTATTGCGAACCTTCATTTGCTGCTCCTCATATTTTTTTATGAGTTCGCGGCTTTCCTTAATGAGGTTTTGCTTGTCGGAAATGTTTTTTTCTATGGCTTCTATTTCTTCCTGATACTTGCTCAGGCGGGTTTCTAAGCCAGCCAGTTCGTCTTCAAGGTCCTGAACCTCCAAAGGCAGCTCTCCGCGGATAATCCTGATTTTATCAGCTTTGGTATCCAGTTTTTGTTTTGTATAGAGGGCTACCAGCTTTTTCTCAATTGCATTTACAACTCCTTCTTCTGTTTCAGGATTTTGACTGGTATTCTGTTGTTTTGTTTTTATTTCCTCAGTGCTCTTAGCCATATTGTAGCTTTCTTTGTGTTTAATAACTTTATTATAAATACTTTACCGGATTGGTATCTATTTCGGATAAAGACGGTGCAAAATTAGGAAATTTTTCACTAATTATCTGATTTAATAATTCTTTTGTGTACTTTTCGCTTTCATAATGCCCGATATCTGTCAGGATTATCTTGTTTTCGGCGCGGAAAAAGTCGTGATACTTTAAGTCTGCCGTAATAAAAGCATCTACTTTAGCGGCTTTGGCTTTATCAATCAAAAAGCTGCCAGCTCCGCCGCATACGGCAACCCGGCTCACTTGACCATCTGCCTGTGTATGCTTGAGCATGTTTAAGTTCAGTTTCTTTTTCAGTTCGCTCAGAAATGTTTCAGCAGGAAGTGGAGTTTCAAGATAACCGGTTATGCCAAAACCTGCTTTTTCATATTGGTTATCTAAAGGATAAATATCATAGGCCACCTCTTCATAAGGATGGGCTTTGATCATAGCTTCGATGATCTGTTTCTGCCTGTATACCGGGAATATCGTCTCCACACGTACTTCTTTTTCATAATGCAGCTCACCGCGCTGTCCCACAAAGGGGTCTGCCTCATCGCCGGCCTTAAAAGAGCCCTGCCCTTCCAGGTTAAAACTGCAGCTATCATAATCGCCAATATGCCCTGCTCCTGCTTCAAAAATAGCTTTACGCACTTTTTCTGCATAGTCTTCAGGGCAAAACACAGCCAGTTTTTTAAGTATACCTGTTCTCGGATCAAGCACTTTCGTACCCTGTAAACCTATCTTTTCAGCCAGGATGGCGCTGACTCCAAAATCCACACTATCAAGATTGGTATGAGCTGCATAAACAGCTATGTTTTCCTTTACTGCCTTTTGCGCTGTTTTAGCTACATGATCCTGACCCGTTAGCTTCTTCATTCCCTGAAATATTAGTGGGTGATGACTCACTACAAGGTTACAGGATTTCTGCTTCGCTTCTTCCAATACATCTTCTGTAACATCCACGCAAGTAAGAATTCCTTTCAGCTCTGCATTGCTGTCTCCAATCATAAATCCGGAATTATCATACGATTCCTGCAGAAATGGAGGAACAACATTATCAAGGTATCTGATTACTTCTTCTATTTTCATGTTTTTCTGTTTCATTTCATGAGAGGCTTTTCAAAAAGCCACTTTTGATTTAAACGCTTTCAGGAGCTGCGCACGCTGAAAGGTTGTGAATCAGCGTTCTAATTTGACCTGACAGCGTCGACAGACCTGTCAGCGTCTGGTTTTTAAACAACCCCTCATCCATTAATATTACAAATTTAACGATTAAATCCCATCTGCACCAAATCAAAATAATAAACCAAAAACACTATGATCCAAACCTGCATCATCTAAACTACATTATAATTTACTGTTCTTCAGTTATTCTATTTTTTTAACCTTAAATTAAAAATCAGGAATTAGGTTATTTGCGTTTAATTCTATAATTTCACGGCACGAAAAATGAGGAGAATACTATTATTTCCATTTGCATTGATTTACGGTATCATTGTGTTTGTGCGTAACCGTCTTTATGATTGGGGCTTATTACGTTCAAAGCACTTTGATGTTCCTACTATAGGTGTTGGCAACCTGGCCGTTGGGGGCGCAGGGAAAAGTCCTCACATTGAATATCTGGTGCGCTTTTTAAAGAAAAACTATTCTGTGGCAACATTAAGCCGGGGTTATAAGCGTAAAACACGAGGATTTAAACTTGCAAAACAACACGCTACAGCCAATGAAGTAGGAGATGAGCCCGCGCAGTTTAAGCATAAATTCAGACA
>JBNJGK010000004.1:38251-45540 GCA_051747665.1 Bacteroidota bacterium
TTATAAGCGTAAAACACGAGGATTTAAACTTGCAAAACAACACGCTACAGCCAATGAAGTAGGAGATGAGCCCGCGCAGTTTAAGCATAAATTCAGACAACAAACTATTGCCGTAGATGAAAGACGTAAAAGAGGGATAAAAAAAATCCTTAAAATGGATCCTTACACCGATGTGATTTTGCTTGATGATGCTTTTCAACACCGTTCTGTAAAGACCGGCCTTACTCTTTTGATTACCGATTTTCACAACACCTACCTTGAAGATTATCTGATACCTTCCGGAACGCTCAGAGAGCATTCGAGCGAAGCCAAAAGAGCTGATATTATCATCGTAAGCAAAACACCCAAAGTGTTATCGCCTATCACTAAACGCCGGTTTTATCAGGAAATAAACCCAAAACCACATCAACACCTGTTTTTTACGTATCTGAGGTATGGCAACCTGGTTCATATGTTTAATGCCAATATGGCGCCAAAAAAACTCAGCAAATTCAGCAGCATCATTATGCTTAGCGGAATAGCAAATCCGTATCCTTTGGAAGAACACCTGAGACCATACTGCAATGAATTAATCAGATACACTTATCCCGACCACTATTCCTACAAAAAGCGTGATTTTAGAAAAATTAAAGAAGCGTTTGATGATATTTTCACGTCCAGCAAAGCAATCATCACCACAGAAAAAGATGCCACACGAATTCGGTCTGCACCGGGAGCTGAAATTATAAAAGATTTACCTTTGTACTATATTCCTGTGGAAGTCGTTTTCCATAAAGGACAAAAACAAAAGTTTGACCGAATCATCTTAAATTATGTTGAAGAAAATAGAAGAAACAAGCCAATTCCTGAAGCAGAAAACACAAATTGAGCCAACAGCAGGCATCATTTTAGGAACAGGCCTGAATCAGCTCAGCGAAGAGATTACTATCGAAGAAACATTTCCTTACCGGGATATCCCGAACTTTCCCACATCCACCGTTAAAGGACACGAAGGCAAGCTGATATTCGGCACGCTGGGTAATGTGAAGGTAATGGCTATGCAGGGCCGTTTTCATTATTATGAAGGCTACAGCATGGAGGAACTTACTTTTCCTATCCGGGTGATGAAGGCAATGGGCGTGCAAACCCTTATTCTCTCCAATGCTTCCGGGGGCTTAAATCCTGATTTCGAAATCGGGGATATCATGATTATTGACGACCATATCAACCTGATGCCCGAAAACCCGCTGCGAGGTAAAAACATTGATGAGCTGGGGCCACGCTTCCCGGATATGAGCGAGGTGTATAACAAAAACCTCATCAGGGAAGCCAAAAAAATTGCACGGCATAACAAACTCCGCTATCAAACCGGCGTTTATGCGGCTGTTTCAGGGCCTACTTTTGAAACTCCTGCCGAATATCGCTACATCAGGACCATAGGAGCAGATGCTGTGGGCATGTCAACGATTCCTGAAGCTATCATAGCGCGTCACATGGATATGAAAGTCTTTGCCATTTCGCTGATAACAGATTTGGGTGTGGAAGGAAAAATTGTGGAAATATCGCATGACGAAGTTCTGGAAGCAGCCGCTGCGGCAGAGCCCCTTGCCAGAACGATTATCTCTGAATTGGTTCAAAAATTATAGGAAAATACTATCAATGAAGCAATTATTGTTGTTTGTACTAACAATTATCCTGTTTTACGCTTGTGATAATGGCAATGAAAAAACGCCTGTTATTACGTTTTCTACAAACAGAAACCTGATGGCTCCCCTGGAAATTGCTCAGATCGGGGAAACTCAAACAAAAGAGATCAGGCTGAAATCTTCTGAAAAAACAGTGTTCTCACCCACTATTTCAGAACGGGCGCTGTTTATGCTTAAAATTCCCGGAAGAAAACTCAAAGCGCCACTATCACTGGGTGTTGATGAAGCGATAAAGATTCATATTTCAGACAAAACTTTGTCAGGTTATCAGGTGGAAGGCTCTGAAGAGTCTGAAAAACTGGCCCGGTTTCATGAAGCGATGTTACGAAATGATCTGAAAATGCAGGAACACATGCGCAAGATCATGAACAGTAATCGGAAAGGTGACTTCAGCACCATACGCCAAAAAGCGCTGAAAGCTATGGAGACTGGCAGAGACACGCTTCAGCGCTTAGCCATTTCGATTATTGAAGATAACCCCGGAGCATTATCAAACATCATTATTCTCCAACAAACTTTCGGAGACCAAAATCTCCTGCCTGTTGAAGCTTTTGCTGATATTCATGAAAAAGTAGCTTCAGGACTCACTAAAAACTATCCCGGAAACGCAACTGCCCGGGAATATCAGGAAAAAATTCTTAATAGTCTGGAAAGGTTGGAAGAGAAAAAACAAGCCAAAGAAAATACCCAACCCGGAAACAAAGCCCCTGACATCAGGCTACCGGATAAAGATAACAATTCAGTTTCACTCCACGATTTTGAGTCAAAAGTTATTTTGGTTTTCTGGAAACCCGATGACGAAGAAACCGTTGCTTTGATCAGAAAGTTGAAGGAATTGCTAAATCAACATCAGAATCTGCATGTATATGCTGTATCCATTCACCCGAATGTTCAACTATGGGGACAAACTGCACCAAATGCAGAACGTTGGATTAACGTAACCGAGCCCAACGGACTCGACGCCTCGTCGGCCAAAACTTATGGCATAGAATCGACACCCGTTTATATTTTGCTTGACGAACAGCAAGTCATTGCTGCCCGGGCAAAAACCGTTAAGGAAATCGCTGATGCAATCCGGTAAGTTCATTTTTCCTATTTTTGCCTGAAATCTGCTAAAAGCCAGCTATTGAAGAAAGAAAAAACGCACATACCAACCGGGAAAAAGATTTATTTTGCTTCCGACTTTCATTTGGGCATCCCCGATTATGAAAGCAGCCTGGAACGTGAAAAAAAACTTGTTGAATGGCTGGATACTATAAAAGCCGATGCCCATGAAATTTACCTGATGGGTGATATTTTTGACTTTTGGTTTGAGTACAAAACGGCAGTGCCAAAAGGCTATGTGCGGTTTTTGGGGAAAATCACGGAAATTACGGATTCAGGAATACCTGTTTACGTTTTCAGGGGCAACCATGATATCTGGGCCTTTGATTATCTTTCTTCAGAATGCGGCGTAAAACTCTACCGCAAACCCATCCTGAAAAAGTTTAACAATAAAACATTTCATCTTACCCACGGCGATGGCCTGGGTCCCGGAGATAATGGCTACAAATTCCTGAAAAAGGTGTTTGAGCTTCCTTTAAACCAATGGCTATTCAGGTGGGTTCATCCTGACTGGGGCACACGACTTGGCTTGTTCTTTTCACGCCGCAGCCGTCTGGCCAATATTGCAAGAGAACACAAAGAAGGCGCTGATCGAAAAAACGAGGATTTACCACTATGGCATTATGCTAATACTGTATTGCAAAAGCATCCTGAAATCGATTACTTTATTTTTGGCCACAACCACCTGATGCGTACATCGCCAATCGGCGAAAAGGCTACGTTCGTTTTGCTGGGTGATTGGATTAATTACTTCTCTTATGCCGTTTTTGATGGGGAAACCATGGAGTTGCTGTCGTTTAAAAGTGAATGAGCCTGGCTCTTGCTCCAGTTAACGTTTTTCTTTCTGATTTGACCTGACAGCGTCGACAGACCTGTCAGCGTCTGGTTTTTAGACAACCTTCCCATTAATGTCTTGTTCCTCAGTTTTAAGCAAACTTCTCAATCAGCTCCACCAGGCGGCTGGAGTAGCCCATCTCGTTGTCGTACCAGGCCACAGTTTTTACCAGACGGTTGCGCTTGCCGAGCACGGCCGTGAGTCCGGCGTCGAAGATAGCTGAATGCGGATTACCCAGAATATCTACGGATACTATCGGATGCTCGGTGTATTCCAGAATATTCTTCATCTTGCCCTCCGCCGCTTCTTTAAAAGCACGGTTGATTTCCTCAGTACTAGCGGGATTTTTCAAAGTACAGGTCAGATCGGTGAGGGAGCCGTCGGGCACCGGAACGCGAATTCCCGCTCCTCCGAGGTTTTCCTTCAGGTGCGGGAAAACACGCGAAGCCGCTTTGGCCGCTCCTGTGGTGGTTGGGACAATAGACTCGGCAGCAGCTCTTCCGCGGCGGTAGTCCTTGTGCGGACCATCGATAATATTCTGGTCTTTGGTGTAGCTGTGAACAGTGGTAATAAAGGCATTCTCCACGCCCCACAGGTCATCCAGGATTTGAATCATCGGCGCCACACAGTTGGTGGTGCAGCTCGCATTGCTGATAATTACATCGTTCCGGTCGATGATTTCATCGTTGATGCCCAGCACCACATATTTCACCTCATCCTGGTCGGCCTTGGCGGGAGCCGAAATAATCACCTTGCGGGCTCCGGAATCATGCACATGCTTCAGCGCCTGCTCTTTTTCTACAAACTTACCGGTTGATTCCAGTACGATATCTATTCCGAGTTCTTTCCACGGAAGCTTAGACGGATCAGGTTCACTAAAAATTTTAACCGATTTTCCGTTTACCACCATCTCATGATCAGTAGCTTCCACCGTTCCCGGAAAGGCACGATGCACAGAATCATAGCGCAACAAATGCGCCAGATTATCAGCATCTGTTAAATCATTTATCGCAACAACTTCAATATTTTCATTTTTGAGAATCTGACGGAAAGTTATCCGGCCAATGCGCCCAAAACCATTGATAGCCACACGTATCCTATTCATAAACTTCAGGTTTGTCTTGTTATTTGGCAACAAATTTAGGGAATTTCCCGGCAGTATAAATGCTGTACAAAAGAATTAGGTAAAGCAGGCATCTGATAGATTCGAATGAGTTGTTAATTAGTTAATTGGTTAAATAGTTGATTAGTAAAGTAGTATGTGAGATATCAAAACTAAAAACTCCGTTAATGCAAATTACATGGAATCAAAGTAATGTGAGGCTAAAAACAGAACCGCACAGCGGTTCAATATGAATAGCTCCGGGTACAACCCGGTGGAAAAGAAATGATGAAGCAACATCTCACAACCCTGAAATGGGTTGAACCCTTTCAGGGTTCCCCATCAACCATCTGCAATCTCACCCTGCATTTCATACAGGGCTATTCAAATTCAATCCCTTCAGGATTTTCATTTTCAGTCTGTTTGCAAAAATTGAAATGGTAATATAAGGCATTACCGATAAATCCGCAATTTCAGGATGAACCTCCCTTAAGGTGATTTCATCCATGCAACCATACAGTCATTCAGCCATTTACTCAGAACAATTGCTATTCATTATCCTGCACCCTACGCCCTACGCCCTGCGCTCTATGCTCTAAGCAAGTACCTAAACATCTAAACACTTTTTTAACGTAGTAACCTACTAAACATAGAAACTTAGAAACGTACAAAACTCCGTTTATAAAAAATTATGACCGCTTTTTGCTGCCAATCACAAGAGTTTCCCTAATTTTATGCTTTCTTAAAATCAAATAATAATACTTACATATGGAACAGATTAATAAATACATCGAAGAGAACAAAGACCGCTTCTTAGAGGAGCTATTCGGACTTATCCGTATTCCTTCCATCAGTTCACTGAAAGATCATAAAGAAGATATGCAGAAGGCTGCTGAGTACTGGAAAAAATCCATCCTGGATGCCGGCGCTGACAAAGCAGAGGTAATGCCTTCAGAGGGCAATCCGGTGGTGTACGGTGAGAAGATTATCGACCCGAAACTTCCAACTGTGATGGTTTATGGCCACTATGACGTAATGCCTGTAGACCCTATCGACCTGTGGGAAAGTAAGCCTTTTGAGCCTGAAATCCGCGACGGAAAAATCTTTGCCCGAGGCGCTGACGATGACAAAGGACAAGCGTTTATGCACGCCAAAGCATTTGAGTTTATGGTGAAAACCGGCCAGCTTCCCTGCAACGTAAAGTTTATGATTGAAGGCGAAGAAGAGATTGGCTCTCCGAGTTTGGGCAAATTCTGCGAAAAGCACAAAGACATGCTGAAGGCCGATATTATCCTGGTGAGCGACACCAGCATGCTGGGCGAAAACACGCCTTCTATTACCACCGGACTCCGCGGACTGGCCTATATGGAAGTGGAAGTCACCGGCCCGAACAAAGACCTGCACTCCGGTTTGTTTGGCGGCGCTGTGGCCAACCCGGCCAACGTGCTGACCAAGATGATTGCCTCGCTGCAGGATGAAAACAATCACATCACCATTCCCGGTTTTTATGACGATGTGCTGGAAGCTACCAACGAAGAGCGCAAGAAAATGGGAGAAGCCCCATTCAGCCTGAATGACTACAAGAAAGCCCTCGACGTGGAAGAGGTGCAGGGCGAAAAGGGTTACACCACCCTCGAACGCACCGGCATCCGTCCATCGCTCGACGTGAATGGCATCTGGGGTGGCTACACCGGCGAAGGCGCCAAAACCGTACTGCCGTCCAAAGCCCATGCTAAGATATCCATGCGTCTGGTTCCCAACCAGGATCACAAAAAAATTGCCAGGCTGTTCGAAGACCACTTCAAAGCCATCGCACCGAAGTCGGTGAAAGTAAAAGTAACCGAGCTGCATGGTGGACAAGGCTACGTTTGCCCGATTGATTTACCGGCATACCAGGCCGCCGAAAAGGCATTTACGGATACCTTCGGAACCAAGCCGGTGCCTTACCGCAGTGGTGGCAGCATCCCGATAATCTCTACCTTCGAGAATGTGCTGGGCACTAAGTCCATCCTCATGGGATTCGGCCTGGAAGCCGACGCCATCCACTCGCCGAACGAGAACTTCCCGCTGAAGCAGTTCTACAAAGGAATTGAAACCCTTCCACGGTTCTACAAGTACTTTGCGGAAATGGGGAAATAGTCATTTCCTTAAAGGGACAAACAAAAAGGACGGCTGCCCTATGATTGAGGTGGCCGTTTCTTTGATGCTTAAAACTAACACACTTATCAGCAATATCTACTTATTGTTTTCTTTTGATCCCAACAACCAGTCAAATACGTTTAAATGCCTTACACCGTTGCGGTTTTGGGTAAACGAATCAGTAGTGAGTAAGTACTTCGGATAGTTGTCTTTGATTTTCTCTAATGCTCCAAACTCACGCTCTGTGGTATTTTCATTTGTCATTTGCCAAGCCACCTGGTAAAACTTTTTTGATGAAAATATGGCTTCTATATACTCATGAATCTTATCAAAACTTGCAAATTTTGCAAGTTTTGATAATTATTAATTGTTTTATTATCATAAAAAAAGACTTGAAACCCTTCCACGGTTTTATAAATACTTT
>JBNJGK010000005.1:0-12267 GCA_051747665.1 Bacteroidota bacterium
TGTAAACCGGATTGGCATGTTAAACTGTACACGCACGGGTTTTCCCCTTTGCTCTCCGGGTTCCCATTTAGGCATATTCTTCACAACACGAATAGCTTCTTCATCACATCCGCCGCCAATTCCGCGCAAGACGCGAACATCCGTGATGCTTCCGTCTTTTTCAACCACAAACGTAACGTATACTGTACCCTGAATACCACTTTCACGAGCCAATTGTGGATACTCAATGTTTTCGGACAGGTATTCCATCCGCGCTTGCTCACCGCCCGGGAAAGAAGGTTGTTTCTCAACAACCATAAAGACTTTTTCTTCTTCTACTTCTTCTTCTTCCTCAAATTGCGGAGTATACTCTTCCACTTCGGTATCCTCGTCAGCAGTTACGTCAATTTCGATATCATCCTCTACATCCGCATCATCTTCTACAATATTTAATTCTGTAGTGGTTTGAGGCGCTTCTGGAGGCGGTGGTGGCTCTTCCTGCTTGGTAATAGGAATAATTTCTTCAGGAACATCTGACTGAGCCCTGTCTTGCAGTTCTACCTCTCTCTTTTCATAGCTTTTCCATTCAAAAGCGGCCAATGTAATAGCCAGGCTTAAGATGAGTCCTATTTGTAAAAAAAGCGTACGCTTTTTTTCTAGATCTGCTTTTGGTGATTTTTTTGGTTCCATAACCTATGATTTCTTCTGTTAATATAAACTCTTAGCCGATTTTTCGGGCTAAATTATTAATAATTTTTTGTTTCATCAGGTTTCTTTAGGTTTTTTTTATAAAGAAAATCAAAACCCCACATTCCTGACAAGCATCCCAGCGCATCAGCTCCAAAATCATATAAATTGCCACTGCGCCCGGTAAACAGATATTCCTGCATCAATTCAGTAGCCGCTCCTATCGCTATAGCCATAAAAAGCACAGCTACATAAATAAAACGCATCCGGTTTGTTGGATATTGCGTAATAAAGCTTTTTAATGCAAGGAACACTAATACAGCAAACATCAAAATGTGTGCCAACTTATCATACTCTAGCCATTCTTTAAAGGACTTAACCCGGGGCACATATTCTGATGGCATGCTTGTCAAAATAAAAATTAACAACAACCACGCTATCCAGGGCCAATGTTGTTTTATGAAGGAGGTTTGGTTCATACGTTTATAATAAAAATAGCAGTAATTGTCCGAAGGCAACTACTGCTATTTTTCTTTTGATTCTGTTTACTCTAACTTTCAATTTGTTTTTTGTAGTCTTCTGCTTCAAGCAGGTCATCAAGCTGCGCTTTATCGGTGACCTTAAGTTTTACAATCCAGCCATTATCGTATGGGTCTTTGTTAACCAATTCGGGTTGGTCTTCAAGTTCTTCATTAAACTCGAGGACTTCTCCTGAAATCGGCATATAAAGATCAGATACGGTTTTTACGGCTTCAATAGTTCCAAAAGTGTCGCCTTTTTCAAGTGTTTCTCCTTCAGTCTCCACTTCAATAAACACGATGTCTCCGAGCTCTTTCTGAGCATAATCTGTAATACCCACATGAGCAGTATCGCCTTCTATGCGAATCCACTCATGGTCATTGGTATACTTCAAGTTATCACGAATGTCCATAATTCTATTTTTTTCAGGTAATTGTTCGTTTCAAAAATACGAAATTAAGATTCATTACAAAAATAAAAATGTTTTTTAACACCCTGGCAGAAACTTCTGAATTAAAAAAACCGCCGCTCTTTTACTGTAACGTAAATGTCATACTAATTCCTCCTTCGGTATTGGAAGTAGGAAACTGCGTTGAAATGTATGGATTATTCACGTTTTTATTGAAATAAAACCTCAGGTTAAACCGCTGACTTACGCTGTAATCAGCAGAAGCATTTAGCGTGTGCATCCTGCGCCCGGCTGAAATCTGGGTTACATCTTCATCCAGTTTTCGTAAGATCGTCTTATTATTCTTGATAGTTAAATCCACTTTGATATTTAAGTCGCTGCTGGAACGGCTGCGCTGATTGTTTCCTCCTGTTAGCGATTTTATGAAAAACTCTATGTCTTTGACTCTGTAACCTAATCCTATGACATAATCCTGTGATTTCACCTCTGTAAGCTGATTGTTGGTGAAACTCAGGGACAAGTTCCTGGATTTTTTTATCTCAAAGCGGGCCATTAAACTGTTATGAAGCGTAGCGTCAACGCCAATAAGCGGACTAAACTGTTCTGATATAGAAATGACACCAATCTCTTTTGAAGGATAAAAATTATTTGCCTGATCTCGCGTTACAGAATAACCTCCGTCTTCCTCATATTTTGTGTTAGAAGTGTAAGAGCCCACATTATATGAGGAACGGTAGGCATGAGTAATGCTGATGGATTTCAGGTATTCTCTTATCCAGTCTATTTCTCTTAGCCCGTCAAAAGAAACGCGCCAGTTGGGCAACGGGATTGAAGGGAATGGATTAAGGCTAACGCTTGCCGGTGAATCGCCGGTGTATGCAGCTAAAAATGACGGTATCAATACTTGCTGAGAAGTAGGTCCGTAACCATCCGGGTAGCCTGTAGAGTCTGTTATCCCTTGAGACCATGGATTTTCATCTCCAAAACGGTTAGCAATAATCCGGCGGTTTTCTTTTAAAGACTCAAACGCCTGGGAAATGTTTTCTTCGTTAAACTCTTCGAAAGCCGTATTCCAGGTTATGATGCTGGTGCTGAAACTACCGGACTCCACGGGGTTAAAAGCGCCGAATACACTATCCGCTCCGGCTTTAAAATATTCTGTATGCGAGAAGGATTCCGTTTGGTTACCGGTCAGCTCTATTCTGAAATCCTTAAAAGGCTCTATATTCACACGATAAGACAGGTTGATGTTTTGCTTATTCATGTATGGATTGTTTAGCAATGTATCATAAGTAATCCAGCCATTTTCCGCGGCATCGTACCGTATATCTCTCTGACTGCCAAAGGCAAAACCAAGGCCCGGAGCCCTGTCGCTCATCCGGTTGCCCAACATAGTCGGCTCTGGTAAAAAGCCCGGCAATCGAATACCATTGGTTTCATTATAACTGACAGACGCATCCTTAACCGCGGTAATGAACCTCAATGTATTGTCAAGCACCTTTTTGAGTGTCTCATTCAGCTTGCTTTCCTCGTCATCTTCTTCTTTTTCTTCTCCATCTTCATCAGACTGGCTTTGTTGCTGCTGGCTTCGCGGGTTTCCGCGGCCCCCTCCCGGGCCTCCCCTGCCCCTGGACCGCTGCGACTTATTCAGATCTTTCAGGTAATCTACCTTTTCATACAATTTAGAGAACCGGAAGTTCGAGTTTAACTGGATATTCTGAGAATTCTCTATGGAATTACCCAGTCTTTCCTGAACAGACTGCGCCGAAGCCTGCCAGGTATAATTGGCCGTGTATCTCGCCTGCAGGCTGGTCCAGTCAAATAAGGGTATTTTATTAATCGGTACATTATAGCTAGCATTTAAAGAGTGCGTATACCTATCTATGGTTCCAAAATTGAACAGCTCCTGCTGGATAGTGTCACGGATAGCGCTGTATTCATCGCTGTTCCGGTCAATAACTCCGGGTGGTTCATCTATAAAGGCATTTACATTGGCTGAAAAGTCCAGTTTGATAGAGCGTGTAAGATTATACTGGAGCTCATAAATCCGCCTCCAATCCCAGTTTTTCAAATACGTGGGTTCCAATATTACATCGCCAACACTCTTACTTCTCAGGAGACGTTCATTGTATTCCCTATTCATCTCAGTTCTGAAAGCAAACATCTTGGGCAGGTAATTAAAATTAAACTCCCTGATCGGTGTCAGCCAATCGTTTTGGAATAATGAGATGCTTTCAAAAGGCGCAACAGGTTCGGGACTTGTAGAGAAATTATATCCCAACCCACCGTGGTATTCTTTCGTAACGTCATACTCTATATCAATATTCCGCCGGGATATTTCGGAATAGGCATAAGACAAATTGAAATTCTCAATATCCCATGGCATGGGCGCGCCTGAGCCACCTCCTACTCTGTCTTTCCTGACATTCATGAAATTGATGTTTTTCCTTACCGTCAGGTCTTCTGAGCGGTTTAAGATAGAATCCTGTTCGCTTTCAGGGGTATTATCAAGCCGGTCTTTCAACCTGATATCAGGACTCATCGGGTCATATTCCGGTCTGCGCCTGGATTCTGAATAATCAAAGTGCATCGGAATTTTCACCCCTGACTCTTCTGGAAAAAACTTACCCAATTCAAGGTTTGTAGCAAAATCAATCTGGGTAATGCTTTCTTTTTGTCTTTCGTTTACAGTTTGCTCAATGCTGCCAAAACCTGGTGTGCTGTGGCTTCCGGCAATTGTCACAGTACCCAGATCGGCAAGATTCGCCTTAACTCTGGCAGTAGCTGCCCACCCTGATTTTTCATCGAAATCGGATAATCTTAACTCATTAACCCAAACCTCAGCACATTTTTCCAATCCGTCATCGTCATCATTAATATTGGTTTTCTTGGGATTCCGCACACCAATCATAATGGTTTTTACATCGCTGAGGCTTGGCATTCCCTTTACGGTAATCTTGTTTTTGCCGTCATTAACTTCAAAAGGCATGTTATTTGAGGCTTGTGCATTACCCTGGCTCCGGGCTTCCTGCCTTTTTAATTTGGCGTCAGTGAGTTTTTCAAGCAGTAAGTCAATTTCATTGCCTTCAGGCCAAATATCCTGCCTGTTACCTGTTCCCCAGTCCGTAAACTCGAGGGGCACTTCATACTCATAATAATTATCGTCAAAATCAGCTCCCAAACGAATAAAAGCTGTCAAGTCACCGGTTTTGTAATTGTCTTCAATATTGGCTTGCTCAGCGTGAATAAACATTTTCAAACGCCTATATTGTCTGAAATCAAAATCGGTAGTTTTATAGGCTGCTCTTGCAAAGCCATCGGGCAGGTCGCAGACTTCCAAAACCATCGACTGCTCATTTTGCTGATTAACCGTGGTTGTGCCCACATTTCTTTCGCGTTCCACGCCGGGAGGAAGTACATACGGAATGGGGTCCCGCTGGCCGTTTTCTTCGATATTTACTGCCGAAATATCAAATACCGACTCGTCTTCATCCACAAGATATTCTCCATCTTCGATGAGGGCCTGGTTAAATTTACGCCATTCGCCCCTGACAAGCTCCAGCGTTGCAAAACGCAAAACCACTGGTTCCTGAAAATCTTTCATAAACATCCTCATAAAACGGATGGATTTGAAGTCCTGAATATTTCCTACAACTTTATCCGGATTTCTGACAGGGATTTTAAACTGATACCATGTAACTGATCTGCGCTCGCCATTGGCAAGTTGTTGAGGAGGAGGCGTATATTTATCCGTGATATAATTCTGACCTACCTCCATGTTGTCCGGCTTCAGTTCAATCTGATACTGAAAATAGCGTTCCGATTCGCTCAGGGTATTATCCTCGTTAATGTCTTCAACATCCGGTTGCCGGGTAGCCACTTTGGAGTATGTTTCCGGGTACATATCGTCTGTGGGAGAGTTTCCATCCGGGCCGTTATATCTTTTATATCGCTCTAAGACGCTGGAATACTGCGGGTCTTGATCTAGTTCGTTGCCTCTGAAATATTGATAATCATCATTGGAAGGGTCTTCTATAGCTTTTTGATAAGCTTCAGAACCAGGACCGTACATGTTTGCTAATCGCTGGATATATACCGAATCAAAATAATCCTGTTCATCTTCATTTCTAAGACCATCATAGCCTACATCCTGGTAAGGCCTTGATGCATCCTCATTATCAAACTCAGTTACCATGGCCTGAACTGAAGGCACACGTCCCCAAATGGTAGTGTCTACGTTTGTTACTTCCTCAGAAGTGGGTAGACCATGCTCAAAACTCTTTCGTCCATCGCGAAGAATGTCTTCTGAAATATCTCCCAGGTTAAAATAGAGTTTCCCTCCCTGAGTATTAATCGGTTCTTTTGGGCCGTCTCCATCAGGATCAGCAAAGGGGTCCATCATCCAAAACTCAATATACTCTACATTTGTAGCTTCAAAATCCGAGCTTTCTATTTTCCGCATCAGGCCACCCCACCGTGACTGTGGTTCTTCCAGATTTCCTTCTTCATCCACTCCGGCAGAAAATCCAGGCTCCCCTTCAGTGTCATAATTGTAAGGGCCTCGCTCTTCGGGATAAAAAGCCACATTAAAAACAGGCAAGTTCATGAAATTATTCTGTGGCGGATCAATATTTGGGAAAACCTCATTCTCCGGGACATATCGTGTATAATGAGAAGACAACTCATCATTATCAACATTCGGAGGCCTCAATGTGCCGGTTCTCTCGTAAAACAAGGGGTCAATGATATACCATGAGGTAAGCGCCCTGTTGAAGCCATACCTGAGGCCTGTTCCGATAGCCGCTTCGGGAAACATGCTCGGCTCGGTCTGCCCTCCGGGCGTAGAGGCCAGCGTCCAGTTTCCAACCTGGCCAAGGTTGATGGTTGACTTACTTCCTTCAAAGTCTGCAATATAAGCAGTACCAGCATCTCCAACCGCTTTTGAGTGGCCGGGGATAAAATGCGCGAATTCCCCGTTAACTTGTATATTGCTTTCTTCTTTCGTATCAATAAATGGCAATTTATCAACCATTCGGGTTAAAAACCGCGACTCCGTCTCATAATCAAAGTTTAATCCCCAGATGGTATTTGAAATGGGATCATCTCCGTAATTGGTTTTTTGAGTAAGGGGTCTCTCATGCAAATTAATGATGGTTCCGCCCACGTTGAAATTATCCTGGATTCTGTGGTCAAAATGGGCTCCCATCATTCTCTGCTGCTGAATGTTAAACGCGCTATTGCTTTCCAGCGAGATGTTGATAGGCGTTCCGGAATTGAGTATACCTTCATTGATGATACGAACACGACCCAATGTATAATCAACGGTATAATCAACGTTTTCAGTCAATTCAATTCCCCCGGAAGTTACTTTCACAGAGCCTTTGGGCACGTTAAGTGCATCCAGACTGATTTCCGACCCTGAAGAAGATTTATAACGCCCTTCGATGATAAACTTGTTTTTGCTGGGATACTGCTGAGCGCCAACTTTTGTCATGGAATAGAGCGAATCATAGGCATATTTATCTCCCAACTCTTCAGATTCTAATTGCTCTCGCAGATAGTTACCGAAAGGCTCCAGCACCGGGAAATACACTTTTCCGTTAGAGGATTCGATTGTACCGCCTTGTGTAGCCGCATTATCAAGAAAGTCGAAAACACCGTCATGCGGTGGATTATTTTGCTGGTTAAGATTATCTAAGTTCAGCACCCTGATAAGCGGAACTCCATTTACGTCTTCAGGACCTTCATTTAAATAGCCCGTCGGAACACCATCTTCTCCACCGGAATACAGCACATTGAGCATAAAATCCTCGCGATTTACCTGGTAGGCGTCAATAGAATAGACGTTTTTCATCATCAAATCCCACATAGGAATATTGGTGTTTACAGAGGTGCTTTTCACAAGCTTAACCATCAGCGCATCAGGCGACGATATACCTTCATCAGAAAATTCACCAACCTGATACACCTCATCACGACCTACAATCTTATACTCATAGGCTACAGCCAAAACCTGGTCGGCATTTAAGGTTGTATTAAGCGAAATAAATCCCAGCTTGCTGTTCACGGAATATTCCGAAGGGTCTAATCTTGTGGCGTTTTCTACTTTCTCATAGTCTTTTCCCGAAACAAACCTAAGCGGATGGCTTTCAAGGTAATCGCTAACGGTGTTGATGCTCCGTAATTGACTGATGTTTACTTCGTTGAAAAGGTTATTGCTTTCGTTAGACGGGAAGCTTGCTCCGGCTGTAGGTTGTATACCTTCATTATTAAAACGGCGTGTTTCGCCCAAATCAGAAAAAGCCACAACATTCCGGTTGTTTTCTTTTGCAGGTCCGATGGTGGTTCTCCAGACTTCGATTTTGGTTATCTCGATGTTGGATTTTATGATTGGCAGCTCAGATAACGCCTCGTTGTAATTTTCTCTGAAATAATGATCAAGAAAGAAGTGTTTATCCGATTCATATTCATCTACTTTCATCTCAAAGCGGCTGGTTTGAGCGCCACCCTCTACAGAAATGTTTTTCGATTCGCTTTTTTGTCTTGAAAATACCGCTGTCACGGTTGTGTTCCCAAACTTCATCCGGGTCTTTATCCCAAACAAACTCTGGCTTCCATTAATAAGTGTGCTATTCAGCGGAAGGTTCACGTCACCGGCTTCGATGAGCTTTAGTATTTCGTCCTCTTTTCCTTCATATTTAAGCTTTAGCTCATTTTCAAAATCAAAAGTGGCTTCCGTGTTATAATTGGTATTAAACTGAATTTTATCGCCAATTTTCGCCATCACATTCATGGCAATATCCTGGTTAAAGTCAAAGTTGGTTGTTCTTCTTCTTCTCACGTCAAGGCTGGGGTCTTCTCTCAGGTTAGAAACAACGCCAAAGTCAACCCTTGCGCTACCTTGCGGGCGAATATCAATCGTATTTCCGCCAAAAATCTGTTCAAACGCTTCACTTTCGATTTCAAACTGTCCTAATTCACCATCCTGATCGCGCATATTTGCGGCACTGGAACGCTCAAGCCAATAAGACCGCAAAGTATTTTGCAATTGCTGGTCCTGATATTCTTCAAAGCTTAATGATGAAGGGTTTCGCAGATTAAGCTCTCCGGCTTTATCCTGGAAAATATACTCATTCGTTTCGGGGTCGTAAATAATTTCAGTACGTATGTTGGTGGGATTTTGCAAAAAGAGCGGGCTTGAAGGCTTTTCATCAAAAAACAATCCATCCTCATCAGGAAAATCCCATAATAGGTTTATGGTATCGTTATCATTGGAAATACCAGGCTGTGTATCCTGGTTCTGCGATTCCTGACCCAAAACTGGTGTATTCCATATCCCTACAAAAGCAAAAAAAACAATAACAGTTCGTAAAATGTATCTCACGCGTCTTTCAATCAATTCATTTACTTTTACCATTCAGCCGATTTCCTGCTTAAAGAATTTTTAGCGTTTCTTTGATGAGTTCCTCGACACTAACCTGCTCGCTACTCTTGCTGATAATCTTATCAAGCGCTTTACTTGCATGGATTTTGTTGAACCCAAGCATTACTAATCCTGATAACGCTTCCTCTTTGTTTAAATTGTACGTTTCAGTCAAATTATCGGCTAACGGAAATTCTTTCTCCAGCTTATCCTTCAGCTCCATGACAATACGCTGAGCAGCTTTAGCCCCAATGCCTTTGACGGTTTGCAGACGCTTATAATCTTCAGAAGTGATAGCCTGAAAAATTTCTTCGGGGGGCATGGCAGAAAGCATAACCATCGCGGTATTATTACCTACACGACTTACACTGGTTAAATATCTGAACAAACTCCGCTCCTGCTCTTCATAAAACCCATAAATCTCTATCCCAACCGGGTTGGTGTTTTCAACCTTAAAGGCAACATGCGTAAACAGCTTTACCTGGCTTGATTTTTCAAGTTTTGTGTAGGTGTTTAACGAAATGTTGATCCCGTAACCTATCCCTTGAACTTCAAGAACAACAAAGCCCGGATTTTTTTCTGCTATTTTTCCTTCTATATAATTATACATCACATAATAAAATAAATTAGAAGCAGGCAAAAATACAATTTTATGATAACCAAACAGACGATGATTCTCATAAAATAAAACCCAACCCGGTTATGATGAATTCATTTAAATATATACCTTTGTTCTTGTCAGACAAAATCAACAACAACAAAAACAACAACCATGGATAATTTATTCAGAAAAGACGCCTTTTTATACCATTCTATGGGGCGTCCCGGGAAAATTGAAGTCGTCCCGACCAAACCTTACAGCACACAAAGAGACTTATCTTTGGCATACAGTCCGGGCGTTGCTGACCCTTGCAAAGCAATCCATAAAGACCGTGACAAAGTATTTGAATATACGGCCAAAGGCAACCTGGTAGCTGTGATATCAAACGGAACCGCAGTTTTAGGATTGGGAGACATTGGCGCTGAAGCCGGAAAGCCTGTGATGGAAGGAAAAGGATTCCTTTTCAAGATATTTTCAGATTTGGATGTCTTTGATATTGAGGTAGAAACCAAAGATATCCAAGAGTTTGTTAATACTGTAGTGAATATCGCTCCCACTTTCGGCGGAATCAACCTGGAAGATATCAAAGCCCCAGAGTGCTTTGAAATAGAACGTCTTATCAAAGAGAAAACCAATATTCCGGTCATGCATGACGATCAGCATGGCACTGCGATTATTACCTCAGCAGGGCTTTTGAATGCATTGGAGATCAATGGAAAGAAAATCGAAGACATCCAGGTAGTAGTAAACGGCGCCGGAGCTTCTGCGATTTCATGCTCAAGGCTATATATAAGTTTAGGGATAAAGCCTGAAAATATTGTGATGCTCGACAGCAAAGGGGTTTTGCATGAAGACCGTACAGATTTGAACGAATATAAACGCCAGTTTACAACAAACCGGAATATTCATACGCTCGAAGATGCCGTAAAAGGAGCGGATATGTTCTTAGGCTTGTCGGTGGGAGGCGTATTGAAGCCACATATGTTAAAATCAATGGCGGAGAATCCCATCGTTTTTGCCCTGGCAAACCCGGACCCGGAAATTAAATACGACGAAGCTAAAGAAATCAGAGATGACATCATCATGGCTACGGGCCGTTCTGACTTCCCGAACCAGGTTAACAATGTTTTAGGGTTCCCTTTCATTTTCCGTGGAGCTATGGACGTACGTGCAACCGCTATAAACGATGAAATGAAACTGGCTGCCTCAGAAGCGCTGGCTGCCCTTGCAAAACAGCCTGTGCCAGACGAAGTAAACCAGGCATATGCCATGAAAAACCTGCACTTTGGCAGAGACTACATCATTCCCAAACCTACAGACCCACGCCTGATCTGGCATGTTGCGCCGGCAGTAGCCAAAGCGGCTATAGAAAGCGGCGTAGCTCAGAAGCACATCGAAGACTGGGATAAATATCGCGACGAGCTGCGAAAACGTATGGGTCTCAGTAATCCTTTACTCCGGCAAATTAAAGCCAAAGCAAAGAAAGAACCCAAGCGGGTTGTATTTTCAGAAGCCGACAGCTACTCCATGCTCAAGGCAGCCGAAATTGTGGTAAACGAAAAGATTGCCGAGCCTGTGTTGTTAGGCCGTAAAGATGTATTAAATAAGCTCATTAAAGAGTATGACATCGAACTGCCTGAGGATATCGCCATCATTGATCCTACGTCAGATGAAGAATCAAAACGCCGGGAGCAATTTGTGGACCACTACTTTAAAAAGCGGCAGCGCAAAGGCATTACACTGAATGCTGCCTGGGAAAGAATACCCCACCGGAACTTTTTTGCACCTATGCTTGTAGAAACCGGCTATGCTGACGCAATGATATCAGGACTTACCAACAATTATCCTGACGCTATTCGTCCGGCATTGCAAATTATTGGACGAAAAAAAGGCCATAACCGGGTTTCAGGAATGTATATTATCAATACAAAACACGGGCCTTATTTCTTTGCTGACTGCACTGTAAACCGCGAACCAAACGCTCGCGAGCTGGCCGATATCGCTGTGCAGACAGCAGAAACAGTGAGGAATTTCAACCTGCAACCCAGGATGGCAATGGTTACCTATTCTAATTTCGGTTCCAATAAAGGCAATGAACCTTTTCTGGTAAGAGAAGCTGTAAGCATCCTGCATGAAGAACATCCGGACCTTATAGTAGACGGAGAGTTGCAAGCCAATGTGGCACTCAATGATGAGCTGCTTGCTGAAAATTTCCCCTTCTCTAAATTAGGCGAAAAAGGCGCCAATACAATCATTTTCCCGAACCTTTCTACGGGTAACATTGCATATAAGCTGGTTCAGGAATTAAGCGACCATGAGGTAATCGGTCCTATTTTAATGGGACTGGATAAGCCTGTACACATCCTGCCCATTGGCAGCAAAGTGCCGGAAATCGTGAACATGGTTGCTATTGCTGTAAACGACGCCCAATGCAAAGAAAAAAATGAAGATTGTGATTAAACACCCAACGGCTAAAATGTAAATTCCATTGAGGCAGGATAAGACCGGTAAGTCTATCCTGCCTTTTTTGACTTTATGATGAGTTTGGACTAAATAGAGTTCGTCTACAAATTAAAAATTCTTGCAAATAATGCACCAAATGATAAATTTCAAATTACAAATAAATACCAAAATCCAATATCAGAAATT
>JBNJGK010000005.1:12367-24091 GCA_051747665.1 Bacteroidota bacterium
TAAATAGAGTTCGTCTACAAATTAAAAATTCTTGCAAATAATGCACCAAATGATAAATTTCAAATTACAAATAAATACCAAAATCCAATATCAGAAATTCAAAACAACATAGTAATTTATTGATTTTCTAACTATTAACTTATAAACTCAGAAACATAAGTACTTATTAAACTGAACTCATCCGATGATTTTCTGCAAAATTGCTCTATCTGTATTCTGATGTTTAACGGATTCTTAAATTTGTTTCCTGAATTGTTTGATGTTTATCTTGTTTGATGAATTCATCGCAAAAAATTTTTATAATAATCTTAAAACAGGGATTAAGAACACATAGCAATATATAGATATTTTTGTATCTTTGACAAAATGAAATTTTTTTGAATCCAAAAACATAAAATCGTATGAAGAAAATCACTGTAATAGGCGCCGGAAATGTAGGCGCCACGTGTGCTAATGTAATAGCGCACAAAGACTTGTCGAGAGAAGTAGTACTGGTTGATGTGAAAGAGGGTGTAGCTGAAGGAAAAGCCCTCGACATTTGGCAAACATCTTCTATCAATTATTTCAACACACGTGTAGTAGGTACTACTAATGATTACCTGAAGACCAAAGGCTCTGGGGTTATTGTTATTACAGCCGGATTACCCCGTAAGCCGGGCATGTCAAGAGACGACTTAATTAAAACCAACGCTAAAATCGTAAAAGAAGCCACAGAAAAAGCCATTAAATATTCGCCTGATGCTATTGTGATTGTGGTTTCCAACCCCCTTGACGTGATGACATACGCCGCATTTAAGGCTGCCCGCAAAGCTTCCAACAAGGTTTTTGGTATGGCCGGAATCCTGGATACAGGCCGTTATCGTGCTTTCATAGCTGAAGCGCTAAATGTATCGCCAAAAGACATTCACGCATTATTACTAGGAGGACACGGAGATACAATGGTGCCCTTGCCACGGTATACTTCCGTTAACGGCATCCCCGTAACTGAGCTGCTCGGCAAAGAAGAGATTGATAAAATCGTTGAGCGCACCCGAAAAGGTGGCGGAGAATTGGTTAACCTGATGGGAACCTCTGCATGGTATGCACCGGGTGCAGCCGCCGCACAAATGGTGGAGGCTATCGTTGACGATCAAAACCGCATATTCCCGGTTTGTGCCAGCCTGAACGGAGAATACGGATTAAAAGATATTTACATCGGCGTGCCGGTTAAATTAAGCGCGAATGGCATTGAAGAAATCATAGAGCTGAACCTCGACAAAGAAGAACAAAAAATGATGTCAGAATCAGCCAGTTCAGTTAAAAAGGTAATGCAAGTGCTTGATGATATGAACCTTTTCGAAGAGTAATATTCAAACACCTTCAGGTAAAGCCCCGAAAGAAATGAGTTGCATTTAAACTGTGTAATTTTTGATTTCGGGGTTTTCTTTTGATGTGAGTCTGTCCAAAAGGCCGGTATTAACTTTAACGCTTTCAGGGGATTCTTGCACTGAAAGGTTGTCAATAAACGCGCTGATTTGACCAACCGGCGCCGGCAAACCTGTCAGCGGCAGTTTTTTTTGACTAGCACTTTTTTTAACGTAATAAACGTTTTACACGCAATGCAAGTCGGTTTCCTTTTTATCAGAACGTACAAAATTCATAATTTCGTAAAAAAATCAATATGAAAACCATTGCAGTACTAACCGGAGCAGGCATCAGCGCTGAAAGCGGTATCAGCACCTTTCGCGACTCAGGCGGGCTGTGGAATAATTATGACATCGAAGAAGTGGCTACGCCTCAGGCATGGCAAAGGAATCCTGATTTGGTTCTCGACTTCTACAATCAACGCAGAAAACAGTTATATGAAGTAGAACCCAACGCTGCTCATTACGCTTTAGCCGAGCTCGAAAAAGAATTCAATGTAAAAATTATCACGCAAAATGTAGATGATCTGCACGAAAGAGCGGGCTCAACAAATGTCCTGCACCTGCATGGTGAGTTGAAAAAAGTCCGCTCCTCCGCTGACCCGTCGTTGATTTATGATTTAGATGGCTGGGAGTTAAAAAAAGGAGACAAATGCGAAAAGGGTTCCCAGCTCAGGCCCCACGTGGTTTGGTTTGGCGAACCTGTGCCCATGATTGAACCGGCTGCTGAAATATCCGCTGAAGCTGATATCTACTTAATTGTAGGCACTTCGTTAAATGTATATCCGGCGGCAGGATTAATCCATTATGCAAAAGAGGGCATCCCGGTCTATCTGGTAGACCCAAAAGCAGAGCCGGTATCGGGAATTCGTAACCTCACCGTCATACAGGAAAAAGCCGGTGATGCCGTTCCACGACTTGTTAAAAAATTGATTTCGGATGAAAGCTAATACGTGGCTTTTTCTACTTGCAATCATATTTACCGGATGCAGCGTGCCGGATTATACTTCTGAAACGAAAACCAGTCTCGCTGATAAAGCATATTCTTATGCAAAAAAACATCCGCTGGATTTTACCCAATCTGAAAGCGGTTTGCTCTATAGCATAAAAAACCCTGAGCAAGGTGATCATCCTGAGAAACAAGACACGGTTATGGTTCATTATAAAGGGATGTTAACGAACCAGGAAGTTTTTGATGAAACAACCGGAGGTTCTCCGGCAAAAATTGCATTGAAAGATGCTATTGAGGGTTGGCAGGAAGCCATTCCTATGCTGAAGAAAAAAGGCAGGGGCACTTTCATTATCCCGCCCTACCTGGGTTATGGAGACAGGCGGGTTGGAAAAATTCCAAATGATGCCGTATTGGTTTTTGAAATTTATTTGGTTGATTTTTAAACGTTTTGTGGAAAAGAATACCTTTAAACAGGAACTCTGAAATACGAATGTAGCGTTTACAAACAATCCGGATTCAATCACAGCAAAACATGTTAAGAAACTACTTCAATGAACGAGGATAAAAACACAGAACTTCAGAAAGCCATGATAAGAGCTTCGCGCTATTGCGCGGAGCAGGAGCGATCTGCTTTCGACATACAGAAAAAACTCATTCAATGGGGTGTACCGGAATATCTTCATGATGATGTTATCAAAAAGCTCAAAGATGAAAACTTTATTGATGATTGCAGATTTGCTCGTACCTTTGTGCGCAGCAAATTCCGAAACAATCAATGGGGCAAAATAAAAATTGCCTATGCTTTAAGGCAAAAGCAAATTTCGGAAAACATTATCAGCGAAAGCTTAAAAGAAATTGACGAAGACACATACAAGGAAACACTAAGAACCTTGATTGAGAAAAAGGCCAAAACAACCAAAGCGGCAACTGATAATGAGAAAAAACAAAAGATCGCACAGGCTATGGCTGCAAAGGGTTATGAGTCTGATTTGGTTTATGCGTTGGTGTTCAGGGAATGACAGTACAGGGTAATGTGATATTTGAGAATTTTGAATGGTGAATCGTGATTAGTTTATTGGTTGATTAAGTGGCCTGGCCAGTGAAATTGAGAAGCAGTATTTCATTTGGGTTATTAATAAATGGTCATTTGTAGTCATTCATTGTAATTCCGGGTTCCGGATTAGACATATAACGAATCACAAATTGACGAATCACTATTCACTCTTTATTATTTGGAAATTGGAATTTAACAAGATATGGTAACACAAGAAAACATTCAAGCCCTTCAGGAAAGAATAGAAGCGCTAAGGAGGTATCTTTGACATCGATAAAAAACGTATCGAGGTAGAAGAGGACGAAGAAAAGACGCAGGATCCGAATTTCTGGAACAATCCGCAGGAAGCGGAGGCTTTCATGAGAAAAATACAAAGCAAGAAAAAGTGGATTACCTCTTATGATGAAGCTAAAGAAGCTTATGATGAGCTGGTAGTACTTGCTGATTTTCTGGAAGCCGGCGAAAGCGCTGAAGAAGAAGTTCAGGAAGCGTACCAAACCGCGTTAGCAAAGATCGAGAATCTGGAATTTCTGAATATGTTGAGTCGCGAAGAGGATAAGCTTGACGCGATAATCACCATCAATCCGGGCGCCGGGGGCACAGAAAGCCAGGACTGGGCAGAAATGCTTATGCGTATGTATTTGCGATGGGCTGAAATACAAGGATTCAAAGTTAAAGAGCTGGATTATCAGGAAGGCGACGTGGCCGGGATTAAATCGGTTACCCTTGAAATACAGGGAGACTATGCTTTTGGATATTTGCAGGGTGAAAACGGTGTACACAGGCTGGTACGGATTTCGCCGTTTGACTCCAACAAACGGCGCCATACGTCTTTTGCTTCGGTTTATGCTTATCCGGTGGTAGATGACAGCATTGAGATAGACATCAACCCGGCAGATATTTCATGGGACACTTTCCGGGCCAGTGGAGCTGGCGGCCAGCATGTGAACAAAGTGGAAACCGCCGTGCGGCTACACCACGAACCTTCTGGAATAGTTGTGGAATGCCAGGAAACCCGCTCCCAAAACCAAAACCGCGAAAAGGCCATCAAAATGCTGAAGTCGCAGTTGTATGAAGTAGAAATGCGTAAGCAGCAAGCCGAAAAAGATGAATTAGAAGCGGGTAAGAAAAAAATTGAATGGGGTTCGCAAATCCGAAATTATGTCTTACACCCATATAAGCTTGTGAAAGATGTGCGTACAGGATATGAAACCGGCAATGTGCAGGCGGTTTTAGACGGGGAAATTCAGCCGTTTATCAAGGCATATCTTATGGGTAACCCGGAAGAGCAGGAAGAATAACCTAATAAATCTGATGAGATCAAAAAAAGCTACCTCTTTTTCAAGGTAGCTTTGTGTTGTGTTTGCTTTGTGGGCCCACCTTGCCGATAGCTATCGGCATGAACCAGGGACCAACTGATTATGAATACTATTGCCTATATTTTGCTTTCAGCTTTTCCCGCATCTCGCTATATCTTTGCAGGTTTTTCAGGTATTGTCTGCTTTTCATTCTTTTGATATGGTATTCTATCTTGCGTGCCTGGCTTAAAGACTCACACTCAAAATAATACAATAGCTTCCAGTCATTGTATTTGGCCGTAAATTTTTTGCGTCCGTAAAATTTTTTATGATGCTGCTCCAGCCGAAAATCTGGGTTACTTTTTGTTGACCCAATATAATAGCGGTCCGCTTCTTCACTGTATAAGAAGTATACAAAGGCCATCTCTCAGATATGTTACAATTTGCTAATCTGATATTTAGCAAAAGCGGCCACTTTTTTGAAGTGACCGCTATTTGTGGGCCCACCTGGACTTGAACCAGGGACCAACTGATTATGAGTCAGCTACTCTAACCAACTGAGCTATAGGCCCTTTGCTGTGCAGCTTAGAAAACAAAGTTTTTTTATTTTTGTATTCGGTTTTAGCTGCTGTTTTAGCGTCTGCAAATTTACAGTTTTGCTGTTAAAATCCCATGTAAATGAAAAAAAATATGTCACAAAATTTAGAAGGTATACAAAACCTGATATTTGATTTCGGCGGAGTAATCATTGATATTGATTACGAGGCGGTTCGGAAAGCGTTTGAAGATATTGGAATGCAGGATGTGCAGTCGTTCTATAAACATGATGACCACAGCAAGCTGGTAAAGGATATGGAAACCGGATTGCTTTCTGAAAATGATTTCCGTGATACGATCATACAAAAAATAGGTCTTGACCTTTCGTATGAAAAATTTGACAGCGCCTGGAATGCCATTATAAAAGATGTGCCGGCTGAAAGGGTTCAGCTTCTGGAGGAATTATCAAAGCATTTCCGCCTATACTTGCTTTCGAACACCAATATAATCCACTACCGAAAGTATACGGATGATTTTGAGAAAAAGTATGGAAAATCTCTGAGAGATATGTTTAAGAAAGCCTATTTCTCTCATGAAATCAAACTCCGCAAACCCGATAAAAGCATTTTCACCTGGGTTTTGAATGATGCCGGCATCAAGGCCGAAAATAGCATGTTTATTGATGATTCGGAAATCAATATCCAGGCTGCAGAAGAAGTTGGGTTAAAAACATTATACAAACCTCAGCATGAAGAGCTAACGGATTATTTTAAGAAGTATTTGTGAGAAAAGATGACAGCCTGATGTGTTGTGAAACAAGATAATTGCAAAAGGTTGGTATACAGATAAATTCCATCCCGAGGCATCGGGACCAAAAAATGTGGATTGTTAATTCGTGATTTGTCAATTAGTACAAGGTTCTTATGTCCAAAATTACAATCAATTACCCCGATAAAATATTGCTCCGCAATTTCATGGAGCAGGCAATTTATTATTAACAAGCCCAATTTCCAAATCTTATACACCTAAATACTTATGATGGCACACACTTAAACACATTTCCTCCTACAAACAGTAATCTATAAACGTAGTAACCTACAAACTTATTAAACAGACCTCTTGCCTGAATCCATTAACCCTCGAGCTTTCCCTCTTTCATCATGCGATAAATAGTGGTTTTACCCAAACCCAGCTTTTGAGCTACTAACCTTACTTTGTTATTGTATTTTTCAAGGAAGTGCTTAATAATCATTTGCTGATATTCATCCATCGTTCGCTCTTCTTTCAGGAGATGATCCAGGGTAGACTTGTTTGAAAAAACGATATCTTCTTCACTAATCACCTTATTATTGGTCATCACAGCCGCTAAATCCGTGATGGCTTTCAGCTCTCGTACATTCCCGGGATAATGATAGCTTTGCAGTTTTTGAATAGCTCCGTGAGAAAATTGCAATCCTTTTAAATCATTTTTTCTGCAAAAATCTTCCAGAAAATGCTTTGCAAGCACGGGGATATCCTCTTTGCGCTCCCGTAAAGGCGGAATCCTGACAGGCAAGCCCTGAAGTCTGTAGAACAAATCTTCCCTGAAATTTCCTTTAGCAACCTCCTCTTCCAGGTCTTTATGGGTTGCCGAAATAATCCGCACATCTACCGATATGGTTTTATTGCTGCCAATTCTTGAAAACTGGCCTTCTTGCAACACTCTGAGCAGCTTAGCCTGCATGGCATGGTCCATATCTCCTATTTCATCCAGGAACAAGGTTCCATTATTGGCTTCTTCAAACTTTCCTGTGCGGGTGGCATGTGCCCCTGTAAAAGCCCCCTTTTCATGACCAAAAAACTCACTTTCAATAAGTTCAGAAGGTATTGCCGAAACATTCACCGGAACAAATTGTTTGCGCTTACGGTTTGATTTAAAATGGATTGACTTGGCTACCAACTCTTTGCCGGTGCCGGTTTCGCCATGTATCGTTACACTGATGTTTGCTTTAACAGCCTTTTGCATCAACCTGAATATCTCTTCTATCTGCGGGCTATTGCCTTTAATCAGATTCCCGAATTCATATTTCCGGTCTACCTCAGCTTCAAGGCTGTCGATACGCTGCTGCAAATCATCTTTCTCTTTAACCTTATTCGTGATATTCCACAGCCGCTCTTTGGTGTCGTCATCTTTTACGATATAATCATAAACTCCTTTTTTAAAAAGAGAAACAGCCGTATTGATATCCTGCTGACCTGAAACGATTACAACCGGTAGGTCCGGGTCAAATTTTTTGATCTTATCCAGAATTTCCATGCCTGACAGTCCGGGCAAATTATAATCAAGACTAACCATGTCCGGTCCTTTATAAAGATTATCTAAGAAATCCTTTCCGGAGTAATAGATTTCGGTCTGAATGTCGGGGTTAAGCGACAGATGGTATGATAACATTTTAGCAAAAATCTTATCATCCTCAACGATAAATATTTTAAACGGTTTTGCCATAGGTTATGGATGTTTGTACTAAAGTAGATAAAATTAACTAAAAAGCAAAACATATTTCACTTCAGGACAAAATTTATTTTCGGGAATGCATCCATTTCTCCAGAACAGCCTTAACCTCCTTATAGGATTCCGCCTCCATAAGCCTGATTTTCTGAGGTTTAAAGTTATCAACCCCTTTAAAGTAACCGGAGTACATTTTTCGCATCTCAAAAATAGCCTCACGCTCTGTTTTTTCCTGCATTTCAGCCTGTAAATGTTCTAACGTGATTTTAACGCGTTCATTGGCATCAGGCATAGCCACTTTTATGCCGGTTTGTAAGTATTCCGATATTTGTTTGAATATCCACGGGTTGCCTATTGCCGCCCTGCCAATCATCAAAGCATCAGGGTGATATTCTTCGAGGAAATACTTGGCCTTCCCGGCGCTGTCAATATCTCCGTTGCCTATGATCGGGATTTCGATATTAGGGTTTTGTTTTACAGCGCGAATATGCGACCAATCTGCCTGACCTTTGTACATTTGAGCGCGCGTCCTGGCGTGGATAGTCAGCGCAGCTATTCCTGTTTCTTGCAAAGGTTCAGCAAGCTTTTCTATGATGATGCTGTCGGCATCCCAACCCAAACGCGTTTTTACCGTTACCGGGATATCAACAGCCTGTACAATTTCGCGGGTCATTGTTATCATTTTATCAGGGTTACGGAGCATGGCTGCCCCCGCCCCTTTTCGCACCACTTTTTTTACAGGACATCCAAAATTCAAATCTATCATTTCAGGACCCGCCTCAGCCGCAAGCTGAGCTGCCTTTACCATGTTTTCAGTATCATGGCCAAAAATCTGAATCGCCACAGGACGCTCCTGATCATCCACCTTTAGCTTGCGGAGACTTTTTCCGGCATCACGAATAAGGCCTTCTGAAGAAATAAATTCTGTATAAACCAGCTCAGCGCCATATTTTTTGCAAATCTTCCTGAAAGGCCCTGTGGTTATATCTTCCATCGGCGCAAGCAGTAATGGCGTCCCCGGCAAAGCAAATGTCTTAGTTGTAATCATAATTATTTGGCAAAAATAACATTTCTTGCTAAGTACATTTCTAAAGATTTCCAACTATGAAAACAAGAGGAAATACAACAGTGCGGTGATAATTTATATTTTTACAAAAAAAATTATGGACTTTTTCCCTACGCAAAATCTAAAACCATGGGCTCAAATGCTATGGTTTCTGGCTATTGTTTTTGTTGTGATGCTGTTTACTTACCTGTTAGGTTTGGTTTTAGCCGTTCCCCTTTTCGGGAAGTCTATAGCCGAGCTTCAAACGGTTATGAGCGGATCACCTACAGAACGCTCAGTATCCATGCTTTTATACTTTCAGTTTATTAGCCAGATGGGCATTTTTGTGCTTCCGCCCTTGCTTTTTGCTATCCTTATCAAGAAAAATGTTTTCTATTATTTTCAATTGGATAAATCACCCAATCCTCGCTCGTTGCTTTTTTCTTTTCTTATTGCTTTTACCATTTTGCCGGCTATCAACATCTTAGCTCAATGGAACCAGCAACTCAATTTGCCTGAATTATTTCAAAGCACGCAACAATGGATGGAAGTGAGGGAGGAGACAGCCAAAGAGCTCACAGAATTGTTTTTGAACCGCACTTCATGGCAAGCGCTGATGTCAAACCTTTTATTCATAGCTGTAATACCTGCCATTGGAGAAGAGCTCTTTTTCAGAGGTGTTTTACAAAAAACATTCTCTGCGTGGTTTCGCAACCCGCATGCAGGAATTATCCTGACGGCTGTTCTATTCAGCGCCTTGCACATGCAGTTTTTCGGTTTCTTACCCCGTTTCGTGTTAGGTTTGCTTTTCGGGTATTATTTTTACTGGAGTCGCTCTCTTTGGTTGCCTGTTTTTGCTCACTTTATTAATAACGGAGCCGCTGTGCTGGTTGCCTTTTTAGCCGCCCGCGGCAAGGTGGATATCAACTATGAAGAGTTTGGCAGTTACAATTCCAATGCATGGCTGGTTGCCATTTATACCATTATAACGCTTGTTCTACTATATTTTATATACTATCAATCACGAATAAAAGCTGGTTACAAATAAATAGCGCCTGATTATCAGCACATTTCCATACTTCTTTATACTTTAAAGAGGATTATGCAACTCTTATAACCCACAATCCCGGATAATATCAACCGATGTTTCTGTTTTCCCTTGGGGGGATTACTCAAAAGAAGGTATAAGATCAAAAAAGCCGGCGATAAACCGGCTTTTTCTTTATGTGTACTTAATTGCTTTTAGTATTAGTAATAATTGATCTCCGCCACCTGCCTTGTATTGTAATTGATCTTAAAGGCTCCTACCTGACGTAATTCTTGTTTTACGTCTGTAACGATACCCATTTTTGTATCCTGATCAATTTTTAATGCAGTTGTCATAAACTGGCGGTCTGCTTCATCAAGCTTCTCACGTTCAGTCAGAATAAATTCCCTCACGTCAGAAACCCGGGCGAAACTGTCGTTAAGCTGAATTCTTGCTTTCGATCCTAAGTTCTCCTGTTTGGGAGGACCAATGTTGATATAGCTCACCAGTGACTTCTTTTCAAGTTTTTGAACTTCTGTTGCACCCGGTGCTTTGATTTTAACCAGCAAAGATTCGGTACGCATTACGGTAGATACCATAAAGAAGAACAGCAACATGAAAATGATATCCGGCAAAGCCGCTGTAGTCACTTGCGGTGTTCCTTTCTCTTTCTTTTTTCTGAATTTTCCCATATCAGTCTCCTACATTTTCAGGTTCAGCCTCTGAGATAGCAAGCGGTATTGCTTTATCTATGGCTTTAATGTATTCTTTCCGGGATAATTCTTCATACTCCATCCCGAACTCTTCCTTCGCTAATTCATCTTTCAGCTCTCTAAATGCGGCCGCGAGCTCATTTTGCACCCTGATATACATATCATACGAGGTACCCCGGTCGTTTTTAAGTGAAATAATCCCTTTAGAAACCGATACTTCTCCAAGATATTCGATCTCCTCCATTTCCTTTTCCGGCAAATCATCTTCGTTGTATGGGTTTTTAATAAAGTTTTTCACTTCTGCCCTTAAATTTCTGAGCTGTCCGGGATCACCGTTAATTAATAACCGGTCGTTTTTATTTACCAAAATGGTAAATATATTACGCTCTTTAATATCAGGCGGTTCCGCATTAGGATCTGGCGGCGGCGGCAGGCGTCGCGTAATTCCTTTATCAACATCCATTGTTGTTGTTACAAGGAAAAAGATAAGCAGCAGGAAAGCAATATCTGCCATTGACCCACCATTAATTTCTGGAACTTTTCTTGCCATGTTCTATTCCTTTCTTATCGTTTAAATAAACCGGCAATGCTGGCATAAATAGTTGCCAAAACTGCCAATCCTCCTATAATATAGGTATAATATAATGCGGCTCCAACTTGCTTTGAAACAAGTTCGGTCGTTTTGAGTTTCTGCAATTCTACATCAGTAAAAGCATTTCCGGCCATGTTGTATGTAACCACACCTAAGAGCACCAGTCCAGCCAGGATGATTGCAATTTTCACAATGTTTTTTGGATTCATTGCAACGCTGATGATAGAAAAAATTATCGCTGTGGCAATGGCCAATCCGAGCGCAACATAAGCTGTAATCATGAAAGGATCCAGCACTTGCGCCTGCAGGCTTTGTTCAATAGCATCATCTCCATGATACCACACAAGCACGATAAAAACCGCTGCTAATGCCATAAGTAGCCATGAGATGACTTTGAATATTAAATTAACAATCTTATTCATAATGAATTACTTATTTTTTTGTTGGTACTTGGTTAGAATATCTACAAAGGTAATTGAGCTGTCTTCCATATCATTGACAATTGAGTCAATTTTGGCAAGACAATAGTTGTAGAAAATCTGCAAGATAATACCTGTAATCAGACCAAACACGGTAGTAAGAAGGGCTACTTTAATACCTGAAGCCACAATGGTA
>JBNJGK010000005.1:24191-45309 GCA_051747665.1 Bacteroidota bacterium
GCAAGACAATAGTTGTAGAAAATCTGCAAGATAATACCTGTAATCAGACCAAACACGGTAGTAAGAAGGGCTACTTTAATACCTGAAGCCACAATGGTAGGTGAAATATCACCGGCAGCAGCAATATCGTCAAAAGCGCCAATCATACCAATTACCGTACCCATGAAACCGAGCATAGGAGCAATAGCGATGAAAAGGGCAATCCAGGACATTCCTTTTTCAAGACGTCCGGCCATTACACCACCATAAGATACAATAGATTTCTCTACTACATCTATGCCTTCTTCATACTTGTCCAATCCCTGGAAGAAAATGCTGGCGACAGGTCCACGGGTATTTTTGCAAATATCTTTGGCTGCATCTATACCTTCGCTGTCAATTGCTGTTTCCATTTGGTTGAGGAGTTTTTCTGTGTTTGTTGTGGATAGGTTGAGATAGATAATACGCTCAATAGAAAGGGCGAGGCCTAAAATCAACGTAACCAAAACAATGCCCATAAATCCGGCACCACCTTCAATAAACTGTTGTTTTAAAACCTGGTGAAAGCCTTCTGATTTAACCACTTCCTCTTCTTCGGCCGGTGTTTCTTCGGCCGGTAAATTCGCTGCGGCGGTGTCACTCTCCGTAGCTGTTGTATCTTCAGCCATCTCAGAACCTTCCGAAGCCGTGTCTTGCTGCGCTAAAGCTACATTGCCAAGACCCATTGTTAGCATACCTGCTATCGTTAAAAAAGCAATTAGTTTTTTCATAGTTAACTCTTATTGATTTGATATTTAAAACTTGTATTATTTAGTGTTTTCATAATTGTTTCCTGTTTTTTGTCGCGGAGAGAGAGGGATTCGAACCCTCGATACCCGGTTAGGGTATACACGCTTTCCAGGCGTGCCTCTTCAGCCACTCGAGCACCTCTCCATGAACATACGCTAAAACAGCACGTTAATGCTATAAACAGGCAGCTAAAATACAAAAAATACTGTAAAGTAAAAATCAACCCTTTTCTTTTTAAAATCTTTTAACCTTATTCGTTTTTATTGTCAACATGATCTACTGGCCTTTTCTCTCTGTGGCACCGTTAGTTCGCCACGCATTGGTTGCATTAGCAACGCTTTTGTTTCTTCTGTATTATATTTTCGCCCTAATAAAACCATCATTTTCGCCACCGCAGCCTCTGATGTCATATCATAACCTGGGATTACGCCTGCTTCATATAAACTCACACTGGCGGCATATTTCCCGGCTACTACGCTGCCGCTTTCACACTGGCTGATATTAAGAATGATAATGCCATTATCACACGCTTTTCTGATCGCTTCCAAAAACCAGGGTTGGTCTGGTGCATTACCCGTGCCGTAAGTTTCTAAAATTACTCCTTTCAAACCCGGAATCGAAAGCATTGCTTTAAAAGCCCGTTCGCTAAATCCGGGATAAAGCTTCACGAGGATAATATTATCATCTAAGGTTTTGTGAATTTTTAGCCGTTTAAAATTGGGTTTCAGGATATAATTATCAAAGTACTTAATATGCACACCAATGTTTGCCAATGGCGGATGATTCTCAGAGCTAAATGCCTCAAAATCCTCGGCATTGGACTTATGCGTGCGGTTTCCGCGATAAAGGCGGTTTTCAAAATAAACAGCTACTTCGGGCACTCTGGGCATACCGTCTTGTTGCATGGAGGCAATCTCGATTGCATTGATGAAGTTTTCGCGGCCGTCAGACCGCAACACCCCTAATGGTAATTGTGCTCCCGTAAGAATTACAGGCTTATTGAGGTTTTCGAGCATAAAACTCAAAAAAGAAGCTGTGTATGCCATCGTATCTGTACCATGCAACACAACAAACCCATCATAGTCTTCATAGTTTTTTGCTATCATCTCTGCCAATTCAGAAATAAATTCAGGCTGAATCCCGGAAGAATCCACCAGCGGGTCAAAGGATACAGAATCTATTCTGAATGGATATTGCTCAAGCACCGGAATGTGTTTATACAGGTTTTCAATATTAAAAGGGCGCAAGGCTCCGCTTTGAGGGTCCTGAACCATACCTATAGTACCACCGGTATAGATAATCAACAATGAAATTTCAGATTCTTTGGTTTGCATTATAAAGGCAGTTTAAATAATTCTATGGCGTTTTTTGTAGTTTCTTTAGCCACCTCCTCCATTGTGAGATTTTTCGCCGAAGCGAGTTTTTCTGCAATCAACGGAATATAGCTGCTTTCGTTTCGCTTTCCGCGATAAGGTGCCGGCGCCAAATACGGCGAATCGGTTTCCAGCAACAGATGGTCAATATCAATGTTCTGAACTACGGTATCCAACGAAGCATTTTTAAAGGTAAGCACACCACCAATTCCAAGCTTAAAGCCACCCAAACTCAACATTTTCTCAGCCTGCTCCTGAGTGCCTGTGAAACAATGGAAAACGCCTTTGAGCTCATCGCAGTTCATGTCACTTACTACCCCGTAAATCTCATCAAAAGCCTCGCGGGCATGAATTACAATAGGGAGCTTATGCTCTATAGCCCAACCTATTTGGGTTCTGAACACTTCTTCCTGCTGCTTGCTGAAGGTTTTATCCCAATACAAATCCATCCCGATTTCCCCGATGGCAACGTGTTTTTTTGGTTCAAGGGCTGCCTTAACGATCTCCAGCTCCTTTTTATAATCTTCTTTGACTGAACCCGGATGCAGCCCCATCATAGGAAAACACTGACCCGGAAAATTCCGGCACGTTTCGTCCATCTGCGATATCGAGCCACTGTCTATATTAGGAAGAAGCATATGCTTTACACCGGCAGTATCTGCACGACTAAAAACCTCAGCCCTGTCCTCATCAAAAGCATCTAGATATAGATGCGTATGCGTATCAATAAAAGTCATGATGCAAAAGTAAAAAAATCACCATCACATAAAATTCAAAAGGGAGGGCGGTCGGAATAAGGCAAGGTTTTATATTTTTGCAGAAAAAGCGGATTTGCCAAAAAAGATTCTCATTATACGGTTTAGCTCGATTGGGGATATTGTTCTGACGACACCAGTTATAAGAACCATCTACAAGCAAACCGATGCTGAAATCCATTACCTTACCAAAGCGTCGTTCTATTCTGTCTTAGAGGGGAACCCGTATATTTCGCGCATTTATACCATAAGAAAAAGCATATTTGAAGTTATAAAGCTATTGCGCAGCGAGCAATACGATCTCATCATTGATCTGCATAAAAACCTGCGCTCTATGCAGGTTAAGGCGCTTTTGCTTAAAAAGTCCGTCACCTTTTCAAAGCTCAACTTTAAAAAATGGCTGGTGGTAAACACAAAAATAAACAAACTACCTGAAATTCACCTTGTAGACCGGTACTTTAAGGCTTTGAAAAAAATGGGTGTGAAAAACGATGGCGAAGGCCTTGACTACTTCATCCCGGAAAACGAACTGCTTTTTGAAGAGGATCTGCCGGATTTTCTTGCTCACGGCTTCATCGCTGTTGTAGTAGGTGGCAAGCACGCCACAAAAATATTTCCGGAAGAAAAAACAGTTGATCTGATAAAAAAAACAAGTAAGCCTGTCGTTTTGCTTGGCGGACCGGAAGATAGCGCCCGGGCAGAGTTTATTCGTAACCAGGTGCCGGATATTGTTTTTAACGGATGCGGTGAGTTCACGATCAACCAGTCTGCATCTATCATCAAAAAAGCCGATTTAGTCATAACCAATGATACTGGTTTAATGCACATTGCAGCGGCGCTGAGAAAAAAGATTGTGGTAATTTGGGGAAATACCATTCCCCATTTCGGGATGTATCCATATCTGCCCGATTCCATTCATAACCGCTATCGAAACATTCAGATTAACGATCTATCGTGCCGTCCATGCAGTAAAATCGGTTATGAAAAATGTCCGAAAGGTCATTTTAATTGCATGATGCAAATTGAAGAAAATGAGATCTTACGAGCCATTAAAAGTTTACAAAAGGATTATTCATAACTTCCTCCCCAATAGTGGTTTCCGGGCCATGTCCCGGATATACAACAGTTTCATCGGGTAAAACAAATAATTTGTTTTTGATATGCTCATTGAGCAACTGAAAGTCGCCCGTAGGCAAATCTGTTCGCCCGATGCTGTCGCGAAACAAAACATCGCCGGAAATCAGTTTATCAGACTCCTTTTCATACAGGCATATGCTTCCATCTGCATGACCCGGAGTATAAAGAACTTCTAAAGTTGTTTCTCCAAAAGTAATTTCATCACCTTCGGCAACATACCGATCAGGTTTAACTATCCCTTTTAAATGAAAGCCGAATACGGAGGCAGTCCCATCAGCCGTTTTAAGAAAACCGTCTCCGGCTTTGTGCGCTATAAGCGGAATATTATAGGTATCCCGAACAAAAAGATTCCCGAGTATGTGGTCAATATGGTTATGAGTATTCACCATTTTTACGGGCATAAGCCGCTTTTCCTGTATAAACCCTCTAAGCTGTTGCTCTTCTTCCGGCAAATGACAAGCCGCATCTACAATCAAACATTCACGTGTTTGATCCGTCAAAATGTACGTATTTACTCTGAAATCATTAAATGTAAGCTTATGTACCTGCATGTTGCTATATTTTGGGACAAAGATAAAATATTCAGGACTGATAGAAACATGAATTTTGGCCAAAGTTATTTGGGTATATTTTTGTTGACTTCATAATATTTATGCTTATTTTGTGTTTTAGGAAAACTCACCTTTCCTTAAGTGAGACTGAGTTGCGTTTTTATAAATTTTGTAATGTTTACTCTGTTTTTTTAATCTTGGTAAAAGATAAATCGTATTTCCCAATGATTTGACCTGTTGAAAACTTTTTGCCGTTAAAATTATTTTAACACTCTGACTTCTTGCTCTTAATATAAATTAATTGTTAACTTACGTTAAAGTTGCGCAGCAAAATGCAGTAATAAAAGGACTTTCATAAGCCTTCGATTTTTTTGAAAAAAGTCATAAAAAGGTTTTCATCAAATTACCGGTTTAAGTTCAATAAGTTAAACTTTATTGTTGATAAAAGTAAGCCCACAAGTCTGTGTTCGTCGAATAACTATATGTAATTTCGCTAAGGAAAATTTTGATAAATTATCCTTTTTAAAATCGATTTAGCATCATTCAAAATAAAAACATCATTTTATGGATCAACATCGTTCAACACAGCAATCAGAGGCAAAGACCGACAGCGGCCTTTATTCTGAAGTTGCCGCAAAAAGAGCTCGTCCGGAACTGGAAAAAAACCATAAGATGACTCCTTACTCTCACGAAGAAGCATTACAGGCTGCCACGGAATATTTTAACGGCGACAGTCTGGCTGCAAACGTATGGATGAACAAGTATGCGCTCAAAGACAGTGAGGGAAACATCTATGAAAAGAATCCAGACCAGATGCACAGGCGCATTGCGGCAGAAATAGCAAGGATTGAAAAGAAGTATCCGAACCCTCTCTCCGAAGAAGATATTTATAACGTATTAAAAGGTTTTGCGCATATCGTCCCACAGGGAAGCCCTATGGCCGGTATTGGCAATCCTTTTCAGATTTCATCCTTGTCAAACTGCTTCGTTATCGGGAACCCTGAAACCAGCTCGGATTCCTATGGAGGCATCATGAAAGTCGATCAGGAACAAGTTCAACTGATGAAGCGCCGCGGAGGTGTGGGACACGACTTGTCCAGCATCCGCCCACAAGGCAGCCCTGTTAAAAACTCTGCCCTTACCTCAACAGGTATTGTACCTTTTATGGAGCGCTACTCCAACTCCACGCGTGAAGTAGCCCAGGATGGCCGGCGGGGCGCTTTAATGCTAACAATTTCTGTAAAACACCCTGATGCCGAGAGTTTTATAGATGCCAAAATGACCAAAGATAAAGTCACTGGCGCCAACGTATCTGTTAAGGTTGATCATGAGTTTATGAACGCCGTGGTTAACAATACTACCTACAAACAACAATATCCTATAGAATCAGAAAACCCAACGGTGGTTAAAGAAATAGACGCTCGCCGCCTCTGGAATAAAATCATCCACAACGCCTGGAGCTCTGCTGAACCTGGTGTGCTGTTCTGGGATACCGTCACTAATGAATCTGTTCCGGATTCTTATGCCGATCAGGGCTTTAAGACCGTTTCTACTAATCCATGCGGCGAAATTCCACTGTGTCCGTATGATAGCTGCCGTTTACTGGCTATCAACCTCTATGGTTTTGTAGAAAAGCCGTTTACTGAAAATGCGAGCTTCAATTTTGAGAAGTTCAAAAAGCATGCAGCCATCGCTCAACGCATAATGGATGACATTATTGACCTTGAAATTGAGAAAGTCAACGGTATTTTAAAGAAAATAGACGATGACCCGGAAGATACTGAAACAAAACGCATTGAGCGCAACTTATGGCTTAAAATCAAAGAAAAAACCAACCAGGGACGCCGCACAGGAATTGGCATTACTGCTGAGGGCGATATGCTGGCAGCATTAGGATATACTTACGGCACGGATAAAGCCACGGAGTTTTCCACAGAAGTACACAAAACTTTGGCTACAGAAGCATACCGTTCTTCCATTGAATTAGCTAAAGACCGCGGCCCTTTCCCGATATTTGATTATGAAAAAGAAAAGGATAACCCATTCATCAATCGCCTGGGTATGTCTGATCCTGCACTGCTGGAAGATTTAAAAACCTATGGCCGCCGCAACATTGCCTTGCTGACCATAGCGCCAACAGGCAGCGTAAGCATTTGTACCCAAACCACTTCGGGTATAGAACCGGCATACCAGATAAGTTATACACGGAAACGCAAGGTGAACCCAAACGATCGCAGCGTGAAAAATGCTGAAAAAGACAGCTTAGGCGATTACTGGGAGAAATTCAATGTGTTCCACCATCACTTTCTTACATGGCTAAAACAAAACAACTACAATGTTGATGAGGTAAGAAAATACAGCCAGAAAGAACTCCAGGAAGTTATTGCCAAATCACCATATCACAAGGCTACTTCTAATGACATTGATTGGGTTTCGAAGGTGAAAATGCAGGGAGCAGTGCAAAAATGGGTAGACCACTCAATTAGTGTAACTGTTAATTTACCCAAGCATGTTTCAGAATCATTAGTAAGTGAAGTATATGAAACGGCATGGCGCAGCGGATGTAAAGGCATGACCATTTATCGTGATGGCAGCCGCTCAGGTGTTTTGGTTACTGAAGAAGAAAATCAGAATCCAGAGCAAAAAGTAAAATTCAAAGAAACCCATGCACCAAAACGGCCGCGCCTTATTGATGCAGAAGTAGTGCGGTTCCAGAATGATTACGAAAAGTGGATGGCTGTTGTGGGATTAATTGACGGAAGACCTTATGAGGTTTTTACGGGGCGCTCTGATGATTTCTACCTGCCTCAATGGGTGGAAAAAGGAAAAGTGCTCAAGCAAAGATTAGAAGACGGATCAAGCCGCTACGATTTCAAATTCCAGGATAAGCAAGGATATAATATCACTGTTGAGGGGCTTTCACGCTCATTCAACAAAGAATACTGGAATTATGCCAAACTTATATCAGGTGTGTTGCGACACGGGATGCCCATCAAACACGCTATTCACCTCATAGAAAACCTGAACTTTGACAAAGAAACCATCAACACCTGGAAAACAGGCGTTGTGAGGGCTCTGAAAAAGTATATCCCTGACGGTGAAAAAGAAACAGGTAAATCATGTCCTTCCTGTAAACAGGAAAACACTATGGAATATAAGGAAGGCTGCCTTACTTGCAGTAACTGCGGTTACTCTGCCTGTTAATTGTGTTTTTTCAGTCATTGCAAAAAAAAGCGTGGGAATCCACGCTTTTTTTGTTTTTAAAACCTTCTTCGGTATATATCAAAATACTGATTGTCTCTAAACTGATTGATTTTCTCTGCTAAATGCAAAAAAACCTGTAAATTTTGTTTTTTCAACCAATCCACTGATTCGGATTTCCGGTTGCAAGCTCGCGCAAAATGAGCCATAGCCGAATAGTCCTTCTCCACCAACCATTTTAAAGCTTTCTCATCATTATCAATAGCAGCATCCAAAGCCGCAAGATGAGGGAAATTATTGTCCAGCAACCATTGCAGCGCTTCTTCACTACCCCGGATAGCGCCCGACAGGGCAGACAATTCCGGGTAACCTTCTGCCACTAAAGCAGAAGTAAACGCTTTGGGCTGAACAAAGGACTCCCCAAAAGCCAAGAGTATTTTTACTGGATAATTTATCATCGCCGGCCTCTTATGGCGGCTAAATTATAACACTTTATCAATTTCTGCAGCCAGTTTGCGGTCTTTCTCTGTAACCACATCACCGGCATCGTGTGTAGACAACCTTATGGTTACCTGATTGAAAGTGTTTTCCCATGTAGGGTGGTGTTCTGCCTTTTCTGCCAAAAGGGCTACCTGTGTCATAAAAGCAAATGCTTCCTTAAAATCCTGAAACTTAAAATGACGTATCAGTTGATTGTTTTCTTCTTTCCAGCTCATAAAATATTTTTTATTGATTTATAATCTATTGTACTTCCACTAACAACAGCCGATTTTAATTGTTTATCTGATGGATATAGTCAAAAAGCAAAACAATATCCGGGATAATTCCGTTTTATTGCCGTTATTTGAGGATTCACATTAATCTGTATCTTTGGAGAATCAGAATATGAGCAGACTTGAAGACATAAAAAAACCTGTAAAGGATCAAATTGCCGAATTCGAGCAAGTATTCAAAAAATCGATGAAAAGCAAAGTTCCTTTGCTGGATAAGGTTACAAGGTATATTGTAAAGCGAAAAGGCAAGCAGATGCGGCCTCTTTTTGTGTTTTTATCTGCTAACATGGTCAAAAGCCATTCCGTAACACGCTCCACTTATCATGCTGCTTCACTAATAGAGCTATTGCATACGGCAACGCTTATTCATGACGACGTAGTGGATGACTCCTATGAAAGGCGTGGATTTTTCTCGCTTAATGCCTTATGGAAAAATAAAATCAGTGTTTTGGTGGGAGATTATTTGCTTTCGCAAGGATTATTATTGGCTATTGACAATTCAGAATTTGATTTATTAAGAATTGTTTCCAATGCTACCCGTGAGATGAGTGAAGGAGAGCTTCTTCAGATTGAGAAAGCCCGGCGGCTGGACATCCAGGAGCCTGTATATTTTGAAATCATCCGGAAAAAAACTGCTTCTCTTATAGCATCCTGCTGCGCGGCGGGAGCTGCTTCTGCCGGGGCAGATAATGAAACAATAGAAAAAATGCGGCTTTTTGGCGAGCACGTTGGTATTGCCTTTCAAATTAAAGATGACTTGTTTGATTATCAGAAAACACGAAAAACAGGCAAACCCAACGGAATTGATATCAAGGAAAAGAAAATGACCCTTCCGCTGATCTACATGCTCGGACAGGTATCAGCTTTAGAACGCCGCAAACATATTCATACGATTAAAAGGAAAAACGATGATATGGAAAGTGTTGCAAGGCTCATTAACCAGGTTAATGAAAGTGGCGGAATTGAATATGCTCAAAACAGGATGACAGAATACCGCGACAAAGCGCTTGCCATGCTTGATGAATTTCCAGATAATACTTATCGTTCCTCCTTGCGCGAACTCGTAATTTACACTACCGAACGGAAAAAATAACTTATTTCCAGCCTCTGCAGGGTTAAGATAAAATGCCCCAGCAAATTTTGTTGAGGCATAAGTTCCATTTCAGTGCTAAAAAAATGCAAAACCGGGCATTTTTCCTTTTATGTGGCTTCTTCCCTTTATATCTTTTTTGTGTTGTCGCGCTTTTGGTCAATAAGTTTTACCAAATCCGGCTCAGCAACAATCCGTCCGCCTCTTACGGTTGATCCTAAAGCGATGGCTGCACTGACCAGAACAACATTTTTGATGATGTATTGCCCTTCTAAAGTCAACCCATAAGGAAACTGGGTGAACACTTCTGACGGAAAGATAAAAACAGGCGTAATGGTTCCTACCATCTGTAAAAACAACAATGCCAATGTCTCACGCATATAAATCTTAAAGATCAGGCCAACACCAATTAGCGTCTCCCATACGGCCAGCGTATAAATAATAAAGCTCTCTTTAAGAATTCCAAAGGTTAAGACGTCTATGGTGCGGATAGCCAAACCCTGCGCCGGACTTAAGCCCGGAAAAAATTTAAGCATGCCAAACCAGAAAAAAACAATACCAACACTAACTCTCAGAAAAGGCATACTCCAACGAGCCATCCACTCGGTGATAGGTTCGTCGTATTTTTTTATAATATTTTGCCTGTTTATCATCTCACTTGATTTTTAAATTGTGAAATGATTAACACAATAATACCATTTTTGTTTAATTTTTTAGGGGTATTAATTAGACAATAAACCATAGCTCCGGCTTTGATAATTCCGGCAAAATAAGCACAGAGATTCTGTTGCAGGCTACATGTCTTTTTTAAGCGTAAAAGCGAAGGTGGTTCCAACGTTTACTTTGCTTCTGACGTTGATGGTCTGGCCGTGTGCTTCGATAATATGCTTAACAATAGCAAGCCCGAGGCCGCTGCCACCCTGGTCTCGTGAGCGTGCTTTGTCGGTGCGGAAAAAGCGCTCAAACAAGCGCGGCAGGCTTTCTTCTGCTATGCCCGGGCCATCGTCGGTTACTTCACACAAGATATGATCATGCATATCAAAAAAGCTGATTTTTACAATGCCCTTGTTTTTGCCGTATTTGATTGCATTTTCAAGAAGGTTATTAAACACCTGACGGATTCTGTTGCGGTCAGCATGAACAACAATGGGTTTGTCATATTTTTTCCTGAAAAACAAACTAATATTCCGTTCTGCCGCTTTCATTTCGAGCTGATCCATGATGTCGCGGGCAAGTAAAACGATATTGAATCGTTCGTATTTCAGCCGCAATGCACCCGACTCCAGTTGCGATATATCTTCCAGGTCTTCAATGATGGATATCAGCCTGTTAACGCTCCTTTCGCTGCGCTCAAGATACTGCCGGTTGATTTCCGGATCATCAACAGCGCCATCCAAAAGGGTTAGAATATATCCCTGGATATTAAAAATCGGAGTTTTTAACTCATGTGAAACGTTTCCGATAAATTCCCTGCGGTATTGTGCTCTTTGTTTAAGGTCTTCAATTTCCTGAAAGGTATCTTGTTGCCACTGTTTTACTTCCTGGCTCACTTTTTCTATTGAGTCATAATTTTGTCTCGCATGCCGATTTTTGCCGGGAGATTTTTTAAACCGGTGAATGGTTTTATAAATCACCCGGATTTTTTTATAGATAAAAACTTCGATATATCCTTTTAAAAGATAAAAAGCAGCCGTGTAGAAAAGAAGTGCAGCCAGCGCAGCCAAACCTGTTTCGTAAAGTCCGGGAGTTCCCTCTAAAACCCACAGCAAGACAAGTATCAAAACAAATAAAATAAGGCTTAACAAACCGCCTACCAACAAAGAAAACCGCCCCGGGTCTGAGAGTTTCATAAAAAATCCTGATTATGTTTCAAACTTGTACCCTACGCCTTTAACTGTTTTGATATTTTTCAGGCCAATCTTTTCGCGGATTTTACGCACATGTACATCAATAGTCCGGTCACCCACAATCACATTATCGCCCCAGACTTGAGTGAAAATCTCATCGCGGGTAAACACTTTATTAGGCTTTTCGCAAAGAAGCGTAATCAATTCAAATTCTTTTTTCGGCAATGTGATATCCTTACCTTCATATGTGATAACATACTGGTCTTTGTCAATAATTAAATCATCTAAAACAATGCGGTTTGAACTCTCTGCTGATGCATCTGAAGTAGCTGACTGACGGCGCAGTAGCGCTTTTATACGACTAATTAGTACTTTTGGCTTTATCGGCTTGGTAACATAGTCGTCTGCTCCGGCATCAAACCCGGATATTTGAGAGTAATCTTCGCCACGGGCTGTTAAAAAAACAATCAAAGAATCTTTAATTACCGGCATTTTTCGCATTTCCTCGCATGTCTCCATGCCATCCATTTCAGGCATCATCACATCCAGCAAAGTAAGATGAGGATGTTTGTCACGCGCAATCTTTAAAGCTTCCTTACCGTTTCTGGCCGTAAACACCTCGTAACCCTCACGCTTTAAATTATACCCTACAAACTCCAGAACGTCTTCTTCATCATCCACTAAAAGAATCTTATACTGATGATTTTCCATGATTGTTAAATTATACCGGCAATTTGGATATTTATAATACAAATGCAAAAATATTATTAAATAAGACCGGTGAGTTTAATTCTGTGTTAATTTTTTGGCGCTGATTCTTATGCAAACACAAAAGGCAAAACTGGCTGAATCGTTTAATTAAAATGGCAGAATTTGATCTTAAAAGCATCAATCTTTTTACAAAATGACGTAATCTGAAGATTATCTGAATGTTATGAGAAATACATTTCTGTATTTAAATTGTTGGTATCAGATTTTTAACTATTGTCGTCCGGTAAAATCTGATGTTTTGAGTTTTATTGAAAGCAGACCTCTCACTTCGTTCGAGGTGACAGGCTATCAGTGTTAAACAAGTCGGACATTAGTGATATTTAACCTACAAACGTAGAAACTTACGAACTAATTAAACTGAACTCATGGCATAGTTTTTTGTATATTGTGGCGCTTAATAAAACAATTGATAAAGCAGGCAAAGGCGGAGTATGGATATTGTTTTTACGGATGTTCATTGATGGGGGCAGGACAAATAATTGTTGTTTTGCAAAATCCACGCCTTGTCACAAATTTTTAAAGTTATGAAACACAATGTAACTATTTTAATGTTTAGCATATTTCTGCTGCTCGCAACGGGTTATTCCTTGCAGGCTCAGCAATTTGAGGGAGGCCTTGCTGGTGGAATTGCAGGCTCGCAAGTAAACGGAGATGACTTAGGAGGTTATAACAAAGCGGGGCTTGCTTTTGGGCCCTATGTAAAGCTTTCTATTACACCAAAGTCCTCATTGCAAATGCAACTGGAATATTTTCAGAAAGGAAGCCGTGCCAATCCTGATTCAACCAATAACTTTGAATCGTATCTTTTGCGCCTTAATTATCTGCAAATTCCGGTTTATTACCAGTATAAGTACAATGATTATTTCGGCTTTCATGCCGGGCTTTCTTATGGCGTTTTGGTTCATAATTATGAGGAAAGAAACGGTTATGAAGTCCGTACTCCGCAATACCCGTTTGAAGATGATGATCTCAGCGTACATGCAGGCATCCATTGGTATACTACAGAGCAACTCACCGTGAAGCTGGAGGTGTCTCACAGCCTGCTTTACATCAGAGAGCAAACAGCGGGCACTTTGTGGTTTTTCAACCAGGGGCAATACAACCACTATTTGCTATTAGCAGTTCAGTATCGAATCAAAGGAATTTTCAACTGAAAACACCGGCGTTTCATTGCGTATAATAAGGCAGTTCATTAGTTATTATCGATGCGACGTCCCTTAGCAACACGTTTTTCGCGGATTAAATCATCTACCTGATTCTTTTTCACCAGCAAATGCGCATCCGCAGCATTCTTTTTGGCAGTATAAAGCGTATCGCCATAAAACACTTTGCCTCTGTTATCATTCCATTCGCGCGCATACAGCATATAACGATCGTTTAAAACCGGCCCGGCTTTCCGGCCAAACTTCAGGAAATAATCAGCATCATCTTCAAAACTAATGTGCAGATCATATTGGTTTACTTTAACGCATACCGCAGGCGTCTTTTTCTTGATAACAATTTCTTCAATCGTCTTTTCACGTTTCACTTCCACTTCTCCTTCATTCACGCCCAACTGCTCTGGCTTTTCTTCAGAACGTTTTAACGTAATTTTCTCAGAGTTATAAAACTGGACATCTTTCAGGTCAATGTTTTGCTCTTCCAGCTTACTCCTGAGCTCAGGTGTAAAGACAATCTTTCGTGAACATGATGCCCCTGATATCAAAAAAACCAAAAGAAATAGTTTAATAAAATGCCTGCTCATATGCTTTGTCGTTCAATAAAGTACCAAAGATAGATATTTGAACAAGTTTTCACAACTCCTGTATCAAACAAAATCCGTTTACCATTCCACGGCTTTTCTTTTAACAGGCATTGTCATGCACCTGCATCCTCCGCCACCCCGCGGTAGTTCAGAGCCTTCTACGGTTATCACATATTTTTTATAGTCTTCAGGATTTACTTTACCCCTGATAATGTCTTTCGCTTTCAACACTTCGTATCCATGATTATTAAGCTCTTCCAGAGTTTGTGCATTGCGTTCATACCCAATTACGCGCCCCGGCTCCAAGGCAAAAAAGTTAGCTCCGCTGTGCCATTGCTCCCGTTCCTGCGTATAAATATCATTTGCCCCGCCGCACGAAATGGGTTTCAGGTCCATCCCAAGTCTTTTCAGGCCTGTAAGCAAATCAGGTTCTTCTGTAATATGCACTTTCCCGTTGTCTAAAGTAATGTGGATAGTTACATGTTTGCTGGAATGAAAAACCATTGGGTCAAAAGTCATCACTTCATGAGTATTCAGAAAAGTAAAAATCATATCCAGATGAATAAAAGATTCCGGAGTAAGCGGAAGCTCCTGCACCAGGATATGTTGCTTTCTTTTATCGCGCTTAAAGCGTTCTATCAAAAAATCAATTCCCTGCGAAGAAGTTCGCGAGCCCAAACCAACCAGCAAAACATCATCACGGGCTACTAAAACATCGCCGCCTTCAATCGTAAGTTCTTTTTTAGAGCAGCGGTTATCCACCGGGTTAAAAGTTGTTCCGCTGAGCGTTTCACTGAAATCAAAAATGGTTTCCATAATGATCGACTCCCGGTCGCGAACCTGGCTGGCCATTCTGCTTATCAAAATTTTGTCATAAATGCTGATAGAAGCATCGCGCGTGAAGAAAAAATTATGCAGAGGCACCAGCGAGTAACGTTGTGTACTCAGGTATTTTGTGAGGTTATCCACATTCATCACAACGCCTTCTATCAACTGCCGCGCTAATTCATCCGGCGAAAGCCCCATTAAATGATTATGCAGGTATTCTACTTTTTCATTAACGGTAATTTTCCGTACCAGATCGTATTTTATCTTTTCATTCACCAGCGCGCCGGCAAGCAAGTCTTTCACTTCATAAGTCTTTGTCAGCCCACTTAGCACTTGCTTGAATTGGCTGTACTCTTTATCAACAATGTTTTTATTTAAAATATCGCTGTATAAGGCTTTTTCAGCATTCCGCGGAGTCATGTTCTCCACTTCCCTGCCCGGTGTGTGAATAATAACGCCTTCCAGCTTACCGATTTCAGAATAAACGTTGCTTTTTAGCTTTACTGCCATGGTTGGTTGTTTTTAGTTCTTATGCAATGGCCGGCACAAAGATAGCGAATTTCACCCTGCCCGTTTCAGGGTTTCAAAAAATCGATATTCCGTTGCATTCCTTTAAATTTAGCCCGCTTTACCGCTGATTTTTTGAACAGAACCCGGTATTGCTCCTCGGTTAGCGCCTGCCATTTTTCTTTATCCATATCTTTTAACGATTCGTGGGGTTCAAAAGCAGGTTGGTCATGAGGTTTGGAAAATTTATTCCAGGGGCACACCTCCTGGCATATATCACATCCAAAAATATAGTCTTCAAACTTATTTGCCAGATTTTCAGGCATGCTGTCGGTTTTGTTTTCTACCGTCCAGTAAGAAATGCATTTGTTTGAATCAATAACCCCGTCTTTTATAATAGCCTCTGTAGGACATGCTTCAATACATTTTGTGCACCCTCCGCAAAAGTTATTCATCGGGTCATCATAATCCAACACCAAATCTGTAATGATTTCGCCTATAAAAACATAAGAGCCAAACCTGGGGTTTATTAGCATGCTGTTTTTTCCAATCCACCCTATGCCAGCCATTTCGGCCCAGGCGCGGTCCAGCACAGGAGCTGTATCTACAAAAACCCGTGAGCTTGTTTCGCCAGCCATCCCTTCTATATCAGCAAGCAACGATTTTAATTTGTCTTTCAGCACAAAATGGTAGTCCTTGCCATAGGCATATTTTGAAATGCGGTAATTGTTGTTTTTGGGTAATTCCTTATCGGGATAATAGTTGTATAATACCGAGATAACAGATTGGGCTCCTGGCATTAATTTCTGTGGATCCTTTCGCTTTTCGCGATAATTCTCCATGTATTGCATATCAGCCTGATAACCTTGATCGATCCATTTATCAAAAGCCTGTGCATACTTTTCCAGATATTGTGCCTGCGCAATGCCGCAGGCTATAAAGCCATGACTTGCTGCTTTTTCTTTTATTTGCCGGCTAAGCTCACTTTTCTCCATCAGAAAACAAATCTTTTTCTTCCTGCATTTTACTTAGCCCCAGATGCATATACGCTTGCCTTGTAGCCTTTCTGCCGCGCGGCGTGCGCATCAGAAACCCTTCCTGAATTAAAAACGGTTCATACACTTCCTCTATCGTTCCGGGGTCTTCGCTCACGGCTGTGGCAATGGTTGTTAAGCCTACAGGGCCACCGTGAAATTTTTGAATGATGGCCAATAATATTTTGTTATCCATTTCATCTAAGCCGTGTTTATCAACATTAAGCGCTTCAAGCCCATATTTCGAAATTTCCAAATCGATAACGCCATTGCCCTTGATTTGAGCAAAGTCACGAATACGCCTTAAGAGCAGGTTGGCAATCCGTGGTGTTCCGCGGCTTCTGCGGGCTATTTCTTTTGCTGCATCGTCATTCATTTCCACACCTAAAATGCCGGCTGAACGCTTTAAAATCCCTATCATCGTATCAATCTTGTAATACGAAAGCCTGGAATTGATGCCAAAGCGCGATCGCAGCGGAGCGGTAAGCAAACCCGATCTTGTTGTAGCGCCAATTAATGTAAACGGATTCAGTGTGATTTCAACGCTTCGTGCATTGGCACCAGACTCAATCATGATATCAATCTTGTAATCTTCCATAGCAGAATACAAGTACTCTTCCACTACCGGGCTAAGCCGGTGAATCTCATCAATAAAAAGCACGTCATTGGCCTCCAGGTTTGTAAGAATACCGGCCAAATCTCCCGGTTTATCCATGACAGGCCCTGAGGTAAGTTTAAGGTTTACGCCCAACTCATTGGCTATGATGTATGACAGTGTGGTTTTCCCTAAACCCGGCGGGCCGTGCAGCAAAACATGATCCAGCGCATCGCTGCGCTGCCGCGCTGCTGCCACAAAAATCCCGAGGTTTTCCACTACCTTGCCCTGGCCTGAAAACTCCCCGAAACTCATCGGGCGCAAAGCTTTTTCAAACTCCTTTTCCGCTGACGTCAATCGTGATGCATTGGCATCCAGATGATCATTCATTTTTTATCTTCTTATTTTATTTCAACAATATTAATCATTTTCAATGAGAACAGCTAAATCCTTATTCTGATAAAATGTTTACGCCCAACTTGAAGGTATCATAACTGTATTTGAATAGCCGCTGAAATTATATTTTTCATAAAGAAACAGTTCTTGTGTTCTGTAATAGTTCATTTTCCAATTTTATTGTAAATTAGCCGTAAACTAAAAACAAAAACCTATGGAGCGTATAGTTGTTGGATTTGACTTTTCGAAAGGGGCTTTGCATGCGTTTCGTTATGCGCTGCAAATGGCCAAAAAAACCGGAGCCGATATCCGGCTGGTGTGGGTAGATAATCTTTCGTCGGGAGAAGCGGTGTTTAACAGCCCTGCAAATGAAATACGCGCTGATGCCAAAGAAAATATTGAATCGTTAATAAACAAATATAAAGATCATCCCGGTATTGGCAACCTCGATTTCAGGTTGATGAAAGGGAAAGTTGGAAACGAGCTGGCCCGGCATGCCAAAGAATTTGAGGCAGATTTTATTGTAGTGGGAACTCACGGCATTACAGGTTTTGAAGAATACTGGATTGGCAGCAATGCCAACCGCGTAGTGATTTATGCTTCCTGCCCGGTAATCACCGTAAGATACAACTATGAAATCCCCGAGCAGGTTTCACGCATAGTTCTGCCTATCGACAGTACACGTGAAACCATACAGAAACTTCCCCACGTTAAGCATATGGCAAAAATCTGCAATGCTGAAATCGTCATTCTGGGTGTTTATACTACTTCTTTGCAAAGCATGAATAAAAAAGTAGACAAACTGGTTCATGATACAGAAGAATACATCAGGAAAAACGGAATTTCTTATGTAAAAGATTGCATAAAAACCGACAACCTGGCCCATGATGTTCTGGAATATGCCAGTGAGCATTTAGCAGATATGATTGCAATTATGTCTGAGCGTGAATCATCTACCAGCAATATGTTGTTAGGAGAATATGCACATAAGATTGTCAATCATTCGCCCGTGCCTGTTCTGAACGTGAGGGCCAAAGAACATTTCAAACTGGAATCATAAAAAAATGCACTGCCGGATAATTATCTAAACATTATCTTTGCATTTAAGAGTTATACGTTGCTAAGTTTATAGGTTTGTAAGTTAAGAAGTTTGTAGGTTGAAATATGTTTACGTAAAATTGGCAATGAGAAAATTTCGGGTTTCGGGTTAAAGGGTTGAAAACCCCGAAACAAATTAACAATTCAACCATCCCGATAGCTATCGGGAACGAATTAACGAATCAACAAATTAACGAGTCAATCAAGTAACAAAATAAAACAGATGAATAGCTCAATGAGAATCTCGGTTTTGCTTATCGCTTTATTGTTTTCGCTTTCGCTGATGGGTCAGACGTTTAGACAACAACCACAGGAAAAGGAAGGTTCTATCCAAATCCACAAAAGCGCATTGATAGACAGCTTATTAAAAGATCACAAAGCCATTAATGAAAAGTTCCCTGAAATTGATGGCTACAGGGTGATGTTGTTTTTTGATGCCGGCAACAATTCTAAAGACAGCGCTTACAGCGTTATTTCCAACTTTGAAGAAGATTACCCGGAAGTTCCGGCTTACCTGAGTTTCAATCCGCCTTATTACCGGGTACGGGTTGGAGATTTCAGAACTGAAATTGAAGCCGAACGCTTCTTAAACCGGATCAAATACGATTATCCTAACGGATGGGTGGTTCAAACAGAGATCGAACTGCCTAAACTGGATTGATCTCCTTGAGATAGGGAAAGCACATTTATCAGGATTTAAATAATGCATTATGATACAAAAAATAGTTACCGCCATTGATTTCTCAGAATGCTCTATGAATGCATTCAGGCATGCCGTGGATATGGCCCGGAAGCTAAAGGCCGACTTAATCATGGTTTGGGTTAACCCGGAAACCTTTAAATTTGTGGCTTCCCGCGAAAAAGTAGACGACGAAACAGTTCGTGCCCGCGAAGCTTTTGAGGGTATTTGGCGACAATATCATGCAGACATTGGCAACCAGGAGCTGAAATACATCATTAAACGCGGGCAGGTCTACGAGCAAATCGTGAAAACCGCAATAGAAGAAAATGCGGACCTTATTGTTGCCGGAACGCATGGCGTCAGTGGCTTCAGGGAATTCTGGATGGGTAGCAATGCTTTCCGGCTCATTATGGCAAGCACACTGCCTGTACTAACAATACGCGAAGAAACCCCGCTTAAAAAAGACCTGAAAAAAATTGTACTGCCAATTGACAGCACTATAGAAACACGGCAAAAAAACCCGATTGCAGCAGAATTTGCTAAGGTTTTTGATGCCGAGGTTCACATTGTTGGACTCTACTCTTCTGAGGTTGAAGACATCAGAAAGTTAGTCAACAGCTATTTGGAAGATACGGTAAATTATCTTAAGGAGCAGGGTATCAAATATCAGGTAGCCTACAAGGAATGCAACAACATCACCAACATGACCCTTGAATATGCTCAGCAAATCGATGCAAACCTGATTGTAATCATGACTGAGCAGGAAATTAAAACAGCAAATTTATGGATGGGCCCTTATGCCCGGCAAATGATCAACCATGCTGATATACCTGTTTTAAGCGTAAAACCACAAGAGTTTATAGACTCCATGAAACCATAAAAAAAGCCGGATAATCCGGCTTTTTCAGTTTTAGCTTTGATGTCTCAGCAGCGATTGATGTTATTGAGATACTCAAAAGCTTCTTTTAAACGTTCCCTGAAACTTTCTTCGCCTGCACGCAGCCACTTACGCGGGTCGTAATACTTTTTATTGGGCACGTCTTCCCCATCGGGGTTGCCGATTTGAGCCTGAAGGTATGCTTCATTTTTGCTGTAGTAATCCAGCACTCCTTTCCAGAAAGCCCATTGCGTATCTGTATCTATATTCATTTTGATTACACCGTAAGAGATAGCTTCTCTGATGTCTTCTTCAGAAGAACCTGATCCTCCATGGAATACAAAATAAATAGGTTTTTCTGGTGTATTAAGGTTCTTTTCCACATAATCCTGAGAATGTTTCAGAATATCCGGTCTGAGCTTCACATTTCCGGGTTTGTAAACACCATGCACATTGCCAAATGCGGCTGCTACGGTAAATTTATCCGAAACCTTCATGAGCTCCTCATAGGCATAGGCAACTTCTTCGGGCTGGGTGTATAGCTTGGAACTATCCACCTCAGTATTATCAACACCATCTTCTTCACCGCCTGTAACGCCTAATTCTATTTCGAGCGTCATACCCATTTTTGACATCCGTTCGAGATATTTTTTGCTAATGGCAATATTTTCTTCCAGCGTTTCCTCTGAAAGGTCCAGCATATGAGAGCTAAACATGGGTTTGCCATAAGACTCAAAAAACTCCTCTCCGGCATCCAGCAGGCCATCTATCCAGGGCAGCAGCTTTTTGGCTGCATGGTCGGTATGCAAAATAACCGGCACCTCATAAATTTCGGACATCTGATGAACATGCATGGCTGCTGATACCGCTCCGACTACAGAAGCTTCCTGCTCCCCGTTAGGCAATGACTTGCCGGCATAAAAAGCGGCTCCGCCATTTGATAACTGAATGATAACCGGAGAATTCACCGCCTTAGCGGTTTCCAAAACACCGTTGATTGTATTGGTTCCGGTAACGTTTACTGCCGGTAATGCAAACTGATTAGCTTTTGCTATGCGAAATACCTCTTGTACGTCATCACCTGTGAGTAC
>JBNJGK010000006.1:0-42374 GCA_051747665.1 Bacteroidota bacterium
AAATGGGTCCTTATACTTTAAAACGTGAGATAAAATACTAAAAGCGGTTTAAATCGCCACAATTGAAACCGGAGCGTCTGATTAAGAGGCTCCGGTTTTGTTATTTTTTTAGCATAATTACTCTTTCTTCTTCAGCACAATCTTTTCATTGCCCTTTTTTACAACGACTTTGTAAAAGTTTTTCAGATGCCTGAAATCCTTGGCAGGATAAACAGGTTTTTTAAAAACATAGTCGCAGATCAAGTTGATTTCATCTTCCTGTACTAAAACCTGATATATGAGCTTATATCGTTTTTCGTCAATTTTCTTCATCAGTGGAAGGTGGTCTGCCTCGTATCCCGAAGGTATTTTGATGGTACTAATATACCTGTACATCTGCGGATATGTGAAATCAACAGGAAAATTGCGGCTATCTTCCTTCAGCGGAGTTTCACTGATAACCTCTTCCATAAACGGATTAAAAAAGATTTTATCGTCTGTTTTTGTTGCTTCTGTCTCCAGATGAAACTTTATCCGGTAGGGCTTATGAAGGTCTTTAAAATTTTCTGTTTGAATATTGGACACTGATGCCCCTTGGTGCTTTTCCTTCAACCATTCTGAAATGTCAAGGGGATTGTCTGCGTATTTTTTCCGGGATTTTTCAGCTTCATATTCTGTTAGATCATAAGTGATATCAGATTTTACATGGCCATTGCTATCTATCACAATATTATATTGATTCTGAATCATTGTGGTCGAATGGTTTCTGAGGCTCAGCCATTCAAGATCGTTATTTTGAATCACTAACCCCCGGTTACTGATACACTCAGAAGGTATTAGGTAATAGGGAAGGTGAGGGCGAGTTGCGTCATAAAGACGATACTCTCCTTTAGCTTTAACAGCAATCAAAACATAATTAAACATGTGAATAAAGGGATACTTTGTGGAAATCTTTCCATGATCACGGGTGCTAATCATAACAGGGTGCACATCAAAACCGGCTTCTTTTAAAAGTCCGGCAGTAAACAAGTTAATTTCTGCTGTATTTCCTGTTTTCGCTTTTATAAACTCTTTTACTGTTCGATCGGTTAACTTGCCATAGTAACCATTCCATCTGAAATATTGCTTGGTGAATTCAATAATGTGCTTGATTTTCGTCTCATTACTCAAACCTTTAAGGTTTTTAAAATCAAATACCTTATCGCCCTTTCTTTGACTCTTCTTAAGGAATTTCCCGAAATCATTTCTTCCAAGGAGTTCATCAAGCAGATTTTCCCAGGTAGTTACTACCTCAATTTCAGTTCCACGGTAGGTAAAATACTTGTGCAGTTGAAATTCAATCCTCATTAAATAATCATTCACGGATGTAAGCAAGGCCTCACTCTCAAATGCCGGGACATCTTTCATGCCGTACCTGTAGACAACATCAGAATAGTAATTGCTTCCATATGGTATGTTGACTCGGTATTCCCGTCTGTTTCTACTTTCGAATTTTTTATAAATGTCCAGATTATCAACATTCTGAAGGTTCCAGGCATAGGAATAAAAAGGAACCATTTTTACTTGATATTGGCTGAAACTGACAGGAATCTCCCATTGAAAATTCCAACTTGGTAATCTGAATTTGTTTTCTATTTTTTTTCTAACACGGTATTCAATGATGGAACCCGGCTTTACATCGGGCATAGCAAAGCGCTTTGCGTGATAGTACTTATTAATTTCAGCATCGAAAATATTTTCTTTTTCAAGCTCTTTTACAGATATCTGGTCGTTATCAAGGTTGTAAGTTACTGCTTTTATGCTTTCTATCTCTTCATCCTGAGATCCAAAAATATAATACGGCACTTCAACTTGGGCATAGTTTAGTCCTGACTCATCATAAATTTTAATTCTTGTAACTCTTTCATAAATAATATCATATGAATTTCCGGATTCAATAAAGCGCGATTGACCCATGTCGAAAAGCACTGCCGCTCCGGCATCTTTGTCATCAGGGTGGCTCTCTTGCTTCAGCATTTTTTTTGTTACAGATTTTGACTTATCCCACTTCCTGGGTTGGCCAAAAACGATGAGACTAGACAGGAAAAGAAAGATAATCAGGGTTTGTTTCATCATCATCTAATTTTTATTGATTAAAAAAGTGTTTTTATTTTCAGAGGTTCGGACTTGTTCGATAAAGTCATGGAATCCGGCATAATCAGCCAAATCAGCCTCGATGCCGTTTATAAGTAGTGATTTGATCACGAAAAGCTTGTTTTGCTTTTGGTAAACCTGTTTACTAAATTTTCCGTATTGATTATCAATATACTCGTTAACTATTTCCCTGTTGGATTTCAATTCAGCAGGGAGCTCAAAAACCAAAGAATCTCTTTTGTGAATAGGAAAAGGTATATTAAGAGGCAGTTCTCTGAGATGCGTCTTTTTAAAATAGGGGAGATCAAAAGAAAAGGTTTTTACAAGCAAATCTTCCCCAACCTTTTCATAGATTTGATCAGAATGAGTTTGGTAAATCAAATCAATAAATAACGAATCGCGGTCCTGTTGGTAGATGGAATACGACTTTAGTTCCATCCCGGTTTCAACAAAATAGTCGATTACATATTCTTTCCGGTTTCGCTTTGATACTTGATTACCGATGCTTGTCAGCATCTCAAACTTTTCGCCTCTCAGCCTTTTACTTATTTTTGCATCAGCCTTCCCGGAATTGCGATAATAAACCTCCGCAGTTCGTTCATCCATAACGTCTGAAGGAGATAAAGCCGGAGTTTTAACAAAGTGACTATCTTCAGGTTTCAGTACAAAAGCATTTCTGTTTTGTGTGAAAGTGCCCAGATAATTGAAAGGCCCCGATGAGGTACAGTCAAGCCACACTGTATCTTTTCTCATGGGTACCATCAAAATGATATGATTAAACTGTGAACCCAGAAATGACTTTTCTACCTTGTTTATCTGTGAACCTGCATAAACATTGGAATAAAATGAATCTATTCCGGCATATTTCAAAACTGCTTTAAAATAATTGGTTAAGGCTTTGCAATCACCATAGCGATTTTTGCAAACATACGATGCCGGATAGGGAACTAAACCACCGGTACCAATGGAGATATTAACATAGCGCGTGTTATCCTGCATATAGTGATAAAGTACTTTCAGCTTCCTGAGCTTTGATTCTTTATTGCGAATCAGTTCATCTATTTTGTCTTTTTCTTCTTTTGTTAACTCTTCTAAATCGTTCATTATACGAAGTTGCCATTCTCCAAAACCAGACCAACTCTCAAAATTTCCATATTCTTCGAATTCAAACTTTACGGGTGAGACTTTTACGTATGGAACAATTTTATCCAGAGATGGGGTAAATGCTTCGTTAGAAATTTGCCTATCGTAATTAGCTGCCCACTTATAAGTTACCTTTTCATTATCAGCAGTTTGCTGATGTTCAAGCATGTTCTGATAAATATTTAAAGGCAAATTCGTGTTGGTGGTAATCGTAAGCAACGCGCTCCTCGTTGGGATATCAAAATACAAAACAGGTGTCCAGTTGGTAATATGCAAAAACTCCTTTGCAATCTGTTTATAACTGTATCGGATATAATACGGATAATCATTATGTTTAAACTCAAATTCCGATACCGTATGATCCTCATAAAGCGAAAAACCAGTTATCAGACTTGATGTTTCAATATCTTTTTTCCGAAGTTTTTGCAGTCTTTCTCTATTGCTGTTTAGCAATTCTCCTTTGATTTTAACTGTTGATGAAGTGCCACTATTGGGTATTTGTACCTCTGCATATTTGTCACCAAATCGATTATTAATTTTTATTTCAACGAAGTATTCACTTGTAAGCTTACCTTCTTTTACCTCTATTTTTTCTTCAAGCATAACGACTTCAGCTTTAGGAGGTTGTCCAAAACTCCAGGAAACAAACAAGATCATGATAGTTAGAAGAATATAGTGCTTCTGCTTTACTCTAAAGGGATTCGTTTTAAAAGGGTATATAAAAAGGTTCAATTAGCAAAGTCTTTATTAAGTTTAGTTTTGTTGAACTTGACAGATCCAAAAATACAAAATAAAATGTAAGAACTGATCTAAATAAGAATAATCAAATTCCAATTTGATGTGCAAATTGTCTTTCTTTAAATTCTAAAATGAAGCATATAAGAACCCTCTCACAGCAAACACATCCAAACCGGCTCTAATGACTAATACTATTCATAATAAACCATGATTTGGAATAGAGCCACTCTTTTTAGATTCTTTACCGAAACAAATTATGTTGATTCAATAAAACACTATTTCACAAACCTGGAAGTTGTAATAATATTTTGGTTGGCTAAACCCTGAATAACATAAACACCTTCCGGCAAAGCTGAGACATCCATTTGCAGGGCATTTACTCCCGGACTAACTTTTCTGGTTAGCAAAGTCTTTCCGGAAATATTGCTGATGCGGATTTCATCCGGGAATTTATCCGCAAAAGTGATCTGTAAAACATCCTTTGCAGGATTGGGATAAACTTTCAAAGCGTTTTTGTTTTGAGGATCAATGCTTGTGGCAAAAAAGTCATCGTACATCTGTTGCAGCACCTCAATCGGCTCAATTCCGTCATCGGTAGCGCCTACCCACAAGTCCAGCCAAAAGTCTTCCGGATCGTCATCAGGCATTGCTACTCTGAGGAATGAAGACAATGAACTCGTTCCTTCGCTGGTGCATCGTGTGTCTGCTCCCACCATATTGGCGCCTTGCATGGCAGCCATCAGTTTAGCGTGCAGCGGCCCCTCGGTTTCATTGAAGCCTTCTTCCATGTTATCCAACACTTCCTGCCCCAGCAGAATATTTCCCTGTATTGCATAATTCGGGCCTAAGACGTGGTTCTTATAATCATCACAGTTATTTCCGGTAAAACCGGCACTGCGCGGACTGCCTTCATTGTAATCCACAATTCCATATTGACGTAAAGAAGGATAACCCTGAACATCGTTTTCCACCAGCCAATCGATGATTTCCTGAGGAGAGTATCCATCCTGCATCAGGTCATGTGCATTTTCCTGGTTTGTTTCCTGGTAAAATGCTTGCGTGTGGATGGCTCCCGTACCCGGTATGATATCGCTGATAATCATGGCGCCCAGGCTGCCCGGCCATGTGATTGTATCGCCGCAGGTAGCCCCGGCGCTGCCTATTTCTCCGCTTACCGAGTCTACGGCTACAATAGAAAATGTATGTTGGGTTTTCGCTATCGTAAAAGCAAATATCAAAAGGGAAAAGAGTAAGGTTTTTTTCATAATGATTTCATTTTAGCTGATAAATATACAAAAAAACGCACCTGCCACTCTTTAGTGTTAGGTGCGTGAGATTTTTTAATTGGTCGCCGCATAATTATTAAACGGCAGCTTCCAGAATACGTTTTCTTACAGCCTGGTTCAGCGATTTATAATCGTGGTTTTGAGGATAAACCGGCTGTTTGAAATCGATATGTACCTTGGTGAAAGGCTTCGGGAATTTGGCTCCTCTCGGTAGCGCATTATAGGCCCCATGGATAGCTACCGGAACAACCGGAACTTTCAGTTCCCGGCTAAGTATGGCAAACATATCCTTAAATGGCCCCAGGTTACCTGTTTGTGTTCGCGTGCCTTCAGGGAAAATGATAATGTTTTTATTCTGCTTTAGGGCGGCGGCCAATTTCTGGATAGATGACTTCAATTCATTATCCACATCTACAATAACGATGTTGTTGTTTTTTGCAATGTATTGCAGGAACTTATTGTTCAGGTGTTTTTTCTTAGCGTAAAATACCGTGTTTTTATACACTTTTCGTTTCAATAGCGAAGCTACAAAGAACCCGTCGAAAAAGCTTTGATGGTTTGGAGCAATAATGCAGGCTTCTTTGGGCAGGTTATGCATACCGGAATAAGTCAGCCTGAAATATACTTTGAAAAAGTATTTTGAAAATTTCATAACCATTTGTCCGAAGAAAGAACTTTTCGGCAAGGAAACCGGTTTATGCTCTTTCAGAATATCCGACCAGTTGATGTTTTCAATGCTGAATTTGCTTTTCTTTTCCTGGATGTATTCAGCAAGTTTTGCTACTGATGGAAAGTGCATGAACTTTTCTGTGTTAATTTTAACACCGAAAGAGTTCTCCAAAAAGGTTTGAAGGCTCACTTTGTCAAGCGAATCCATGCCAATATCAAACTCAAGGTGATCTTCCGGGCTTACCTCAATGGATTTCTGATTTTCAATAAAGCTTCTGATAACCTTCAGCTCTTCAAAATCCGCTTGCTGAGAAGAGCTGACCTTTGGGGTTGCAGGAGCGGGTGTATGTAATAAGTTCTCAAGCTTAAAGCGACGCAGTTTACCCAACCGTGTGCGTGGCAATTCCTGCTCAATAATCGTAAATTTCCCAATGCGTTTATAGCTTGCAACCAGGCTGTTATACTTTATCTTCAGTTGTTTCCTGAAAAACTCCTCCATCAGCTCTTTCGTTTTGTCTTTGAAAAACTGAGCATTTGGTCGAATTAACGCATGCAAACGGTCGTTATGCTGCAAAACGGCTACTTCTTCTAGGCCGTCTACTTTTTCTTCAATATCTGCTTCCAGGTAATTCGGATTGATATTCTTTCCGCTGGAAAGGACAATAATTTCCTTTTTTCTTCCGGTGATATACAGGTATTCATTTTTATCTACATAGCCTAAATCTCCTGTGTACAGGCGGCCTTCTTTTAAAACTTCATTTGTTTCATCCGGCCTTTTATAATATCCTTTCATGATATTATCGCCCTTGGCGGTAATTTCACCATCAATGATCTCCACATTTACGCCAGGCATAAGCTGGCCGGCAGCGCCTATTTTCCACTTACCCGGGCGGGTGAATGAAATCATCGGTGAGGATTCTGTCATTCCATATCCTTCCAGCATCTCAAAACCCAGTGTTTTATAATCCTTGGCTACTTCGGGGTCTAATGGAGCACCACCGCAAACCATGTATTTTAACTCACCGCCGAACTTTTTATGGATGGTATTGAAGATTCGTTTTGAAAACGCTCTTGACTGGAAAGTTCGCGCAACAGCAAACATGGCTTTAGCTGCTTTGTTGGCTTTAATTTTATCCATGATTCCTTTTCGGATCATGCTGTAAAGTCGCGGAACACCAATGATGATAGTTACATGATGTTTTTGTAAAGTACCGATGATGTGCTCATTGGTCATTGCCGGAGACATAACAGAGGTAGCGCCTGCATACATTACTACTATCAACGAACCTAAAAGCGGGAAAATATGATGGAGCGGTAATAGTATCATAACTCTTTCTCCGGGCTTGTAGATAGGAATGTCATGCGAAACGGATTTCATGTTGGCATACAGGTTTTTGTATGTCAGCATAACGCCTTTGGGGCTGCCGGTAGTCCCTGACGTATATATGATTAGGGCAGTATCATCCTCGTTTTTAGGGATAATATCAGCCGGTGTTTCTTCCGCTTCAATATGACCTAAATCGTCAAGTAAAAATATTTCAGGTTCATAGTTGATTGATTTCAGTGCTTCACGAGTAACGGATTCTTTTTCCTTAGAATAAAAAATCACGGCGGGCTTGCTGTCATTAGCTATGTAAGCTATTTCTGAAGCTGATGACATTGGATCAGCAGGAACTACCGTTGCGGAAACATTCCATGCACCATAAAAAGCAAAAATCCATTCCGGCCTGTTTTCTGAAAATATCATCACCTTTTCGGGATGCAGATGAGCAATTTTTTCACTGTAAGCGCCTGCATGGCGTAAGATATTCTCAAAAGAATAATGCGAATCTTTAAAAATGAGTGCCGTACCCTGTTTGTTTCTTAACATCCTCGTGTATATTTGTGTGCAGCAAAAGTAATCAAATATCTATAACACAATATGTGGCAAATTGTTTTCGCTTTCAGCCAATTAAGTAAGCTATCAGCCGATCATTTTCAATTTGTGATTGTTAAAAAAATAAAAAAGATGGATAAAAAGAGTTTTTTATTATGGATTTTTTTTCCTGTCGTGATTTTAGTACAGGGACAAGGAGTGACAGAAACCAAAGCCATGTACAGCGAGTCATTGAATGATTCCCTGAACTATAATATTTATTTGCCGGATGAAGGGGTAAAGCCTGAAGGTGTTTTATACCTTTTGCATGGTTATACCGGAGACCATACCGATTGGGCTGAGAAAGGCCAGGTTACACAAACCATGAATGATTTGATAAGCAGTAATGATGCGATTCCTATGATTGTAGTGATGCCTGATGCCGGAAACAGTTGGTATGTTAATTCTGACCCGGAAATTAGTTGGGGATTTTATGAGGATGCTCTTATGAAGGATTTATGGAACCATATTTATGACTCATATGATTTTAAAGATGAAAAACCATCTGCTTTCCTTGCAGGTCTTTCGATGGGTGGTTACGGCGCGTTGCATTTCGCTTTTAAATATCCTGAAAAGTTTCATGCGGCTGCTTCCCTGAGTGGAGCTTTTATGCCAGAACTGCCTGAGGATAGTGATATCCTTGAAAAAACATTTGGAGACCCGCCAGACCCGAAAAAGTATCAGCAGGAAAACCCGTTTGAGCTGGCAGTTTCTGATTCGCTGAAGCAAATGCCTGTGTACATAACTTGTGGAGATGACGACCTGAGGCTGTACAAATATTCTGTTGAGATGTATGATACATTAATTGAAAAAGGTTATCCGGCTGAGCTTAGAATCACAGACGGTGCGCATACCTGGAAAGTATGGAGACGGGAGTTACCAAAAGTTTTGCGCTTTTTCCATGTCTATCAGTAAAAGATTGCCTTTGCTTGGTCCATGTTTCGCGCTATAAAAGCTTAATTTTTTTATGCTAGTCAGACGAGGGTTTATTTACGGGCGCAGCGCATGCAATAGAGGCTTTCCGGCATTGCCATCAGCCTTTCAGTTGGTATTGTTGCTGCGCAGCTTTTGCATTTCCCGAAATCCGGTGTTTCAATCCGCGCAAGCGCTTCTTCAATATCTCTGAGTTTATCGCGTGCATTGGCAAGGGCAGCTTCATTCACTCCTTTGTTGTTAATGGCATCCATGCGGCTAACTCTCCCGATAGCGCAATCGGGCGCTACCGGAGCAGTGTCTTCGGTAAGCTGTTCTACCCTCCGGATAGTTCTCTTATAACTGTTTTTCAATTTATTCTGAATGAATACTTTCTGTTTTTCTTCCATATATTTATCCGTTTAGAAAGCTTAAAATGCCGTAAACAACAAAAGCTACTCCAAAAGTAAGAAATACCACACGCACATCAAGACCAAACTGCTTCTTAAACTTTTTTTGAAAGTAAACCCACTGCAGGGCAGAAACTTTCCCTTCATACTCTTCGATGGTTTTTTCTGCACCCTCTTCACCCAGAAGCTTGACCAACTCACGGTTCAGCTCTTCAGGAATGTTATATTTTTTGCTCATTTATTTGTAGTTTATGCGTTTAATTACATGGTAAATAATATATTCCATAATTACGAATTAATGCGAAACCTGCGGTTTTCTTGATGCCAACTGCAGAATGCCAACTGCCAACTTAACTTAGAAACCCACAAACATATAAGCTTAAAAACCAGCTTCTTACCCCAGTATATCCTTAGATAAAACAAAATCAGCGCCTTGTTCTTCCATTTCACGTATCGCTTTATCGCCATCTCCCGGATTAACATTTACAGCCCGAATAGCGTCTTCAACTACTTTTACTTTAAAGCCTTTGCTAAGCGCATCCAGCACCGTATCTTTTACGCAATAGTCTGTGGTTAAGCCGGCTACATAAACCGTTTCTGCATCTTTCCCCTTAAGTAAATCAACCAGATTATCGGTAGTAGCTTCAAAGGCAGAATATCCGTCATCTTTATCATGCGTTCCCTTTAGCAGTACTTTATTAAAACGCGAGCTGTTTAACTCCGGATGAAACTCAGCTCCTTTAGTGTTTTTGACGCAATGCACAGGCCATTTTTCAAAATGAACTGAATTTTCAGGATGCCAGTCTTTAGATGCTAACACATAGTCAAAATGAGGCAATATGCGATTGATGACCGGCACTACCTCGTCGTTTCCGGGAGCACCTAATGCTCCGCCTTCACAAAAATCATTCTGTACATCTACTACTAAAAGTGTTTTCATAACATCCTCCTGTTTTTAATATTTTTGAAAAGATTATCGCGCAAAGCTTCTAAATCTTCGCTAATACCTACTTTATAATGATGCGGGAATTCAATTCTTTTATGCTCTTCCGGTAATTGTGCTAAACGTGTGCGCGCATATTCAGCGCTTTTCATAGCCGATACCTCTGGTTTAACTATTTCACCATTTTTTACAACTGTTTCCAGGATATGCTCTGATGCCAGTCCTGAAACTTTTGATCGTTTATGCGCAAAATACGGATGCGCTATTTCTTTGGTGTTTTTTTCATGGCTCAAAACTATTCCATCGGCATAAAAAGTACCATCGTCATTAAAGTAGCGTATGGTATCTTTTTCTCCCGGAAGGGTTGTTTTTTCAATATTATCTGATACTTTCATCCGGGGAGTATTGTCGTAAACCGATAACTTGTAAACCCCGTCTAATGCTGGAGAACCATTTCCTGTAATGAGTTTTGTTCCTATACCATAGCTGTCTATAGGCGCATTTTGGAGCATCAAACTCCGGATAACGTATTCATCCAATTGATTTGATACTACAATTTTTACATTTTTTAAGCCGTGATCATCCAGCAATTGGCGTGCTTTTTTGCTGAAATAGGCCAGGTCGCCGCTATCGAGACGAATGGCTTTAAGCTGTTTCCCTTGCTTTTCCAGTTCGCGGGCTACTTTAATGGCATTGGGGATGCCGCTTTCCAGAGTGTTGTAAGTGTCTACCAGCAGCACGCAGTTGTCGGGATACTGCCGTGCAAAAGAACGGAAAGCCTCCAGCTCTGAAGAAAAAGTTTGTATCCATGAGTGCGCCATAGTGCCGCCAACGGGAATATCGTACTGGAAGCCTGCACGTAAGTTTGATGAATTATTGGCACCGCCGATAACCGCAGCCCGGCTGGCCATTAGTCCGCCACTGCCTTGTGCACGCCTTAAACCGAAATCGCTGAAAGGTTTCTGCCCAATCACATTGCGGATACGTGAGGCTTTGGTAGAAATTAAAGATGAAAAATTAAGGGTATTTAAAACAAGGGTTTCAATTAATTGCAATTCAAGAATATTGCCATTAATCACCATAAGCGGTTCAGTTGGGAAAACCACCTCTCCTTCAGCCGGCGCTTTGATGGTTCCTGAAAAAGAAAACCCTGATAAATAGTCTAAAAACTCTTTGCGGAATCCTTGCGATTGAAGGTAGTTGATTTCCTCTTCATCAAAAGAGAACTGTTGTATGGCGGATAACAATTCCTGCAACCCCGAAAAAATAACATATCCTCCCTGGAAAGGGTTTTTCCGGTAAAAATAGTCAAACACAGCCTGCTCTCTGGCTTTGCCTTCATAAAAGTAAGCTTGAGCCATAGCCAACTCATAAAAGTCGGTAAACAGGCCTGTATATGTATTCTTTGCTATGTTTTTGTTTGTTTTCATGCTCTTTTATGTTAACAACCATTAATTTGTATTGTTGAAAAACCTTGTTTAAAGATTTGAATTTGTGTGGTTTTGCATTTTCGTCATTATCAAATCAAAGCTTTCAGGCAGCGGTGCCGTAAAATGCAATTGGGTTTGCTTTTGCGGATGATGAAACTTGATTTCAGAGGCATGCAGCATCAGTCTGTTAATACCTGTGATTTCTGTAATTTTCCGGTTTAAGGTAAAATCGCCATGATGGCTGTCGCCGATAATATCCGTACGGTTTTGAGCAAGATGCTGGCGAAGCTGGTGCCAGCGACCGGTCTCGGGCTTAAGTTCTGTAAGGCTCAATATCAAAGGAACTCCTTCTTTGGTTTCCATGCCGGTATGAATGCTTTCAAGTGTTTTATATTGCGTAATTGCTGCTTTTCGTTTTTTGCTCTTTTTTTTCACCATAACCGGGTTTTCGAAAGTTCCCTTACCGGGATTCCCTTTCGCGATGGCGAGGTAGGTTTTATCAACTTGCTGGTTAGAGAACTGTTGTGTTAATACCCCTGCAATCTCCCGGCTCAAAGCCATCACAATGACTCCTGAGGTTTTAGCATCCAGGCGGTGCACATTAAAAACCGGACTATCGATTAGCTTGCCTGTTAATTTCGTGAGCCAGGGCGCGTCTTTGGGTATAAAGTCATTGTAATGAACCGGTAGGCCTGAGGGTTTATTGATGACAATAATATCATCATCCTGATAGAGTATGTTTTCCTGGTTTATCATGTGATGCAAAATTACGCTTTTTAAGGAGAAGCAAGTGGAAGTAATTTCATAACCGGAATTCAATTCTATTGCTACCTTTGCGGGAAATTGCTGACGTATATGCGAAAAGAGAGCAAAGCAGGGCCGTTTTTGAAGTGGGCCGGCGGTAAAACCCAGTTATTACCGAGCCTGATGGATACCATGCGCCCTGCCTTGGAAGGAAAGCGCGAAATAACGTATGTGGAGCCTTTTATTGGCAGCGGCGCCGTCCTTTTCGAAGTATTGAAAACGTATCCTCAAATGGTTTCTAAAGTTATTGTCAACGACATTAATACAGATTTGGTCAATGTTTGGAAGATTGTTCGTGATAATCCGGAAGCATTAATAGCGCAATTGCAGCGCTTAAGGACGGAATACTTAAAACTGGGAGACGAACAGAGGAAAGATTATTTCCTTGAAATCAGAAAAGTTTTTAATCAGCGAAAAGAATCCTTATTAAAACAAGCCTCTCATTTGATTTTTCTGAATAAAACTTGTTTCAATGGCTTATACAGGGTGAACCGGAAAAACGAGTTTAACGTTCCTCATGGCCGCTACAGCAAGCCTACTGTTTTTGATGAAGAAGCTATTCGTGCAACAGCTCAGCTTCTGCAGCGGGTTGAAATTTATAACGATGATTTTATGCAATTGCTTCAGTATGCTGGTAAAGCAAAGGATGTTCTGTGGTATTTTGATCCTCCTTATCGGCCGTTGAGTAAGAGTAGCTCTTTTATAGCTTATTCTGCTGATGCTTTTGATGATGCACAACAAATCCGGTTAAAGGATTTGTGCGATGAAATCCACCGGCGGGGTCAGAAGTTTGTTTTAAGCAATTCAGACCCAAAAAATACCCGCCCTGAAGACGATTTTTTTGAAGAGCTTTTCAGTAATTATACGATTGACAGAGTGAAAGCCCGGCGCAGCATTAACTCCAAAGGAGACAAAAGAGGTCTTTTGTATGAATTGATAATCCACAACATTTGATTTATTGCGTCTTTTCTGAAAGACAGGTGTATGTGTCAAAAACCATGTACCCGCATGATTTCATCCAGGTATCTCCATTTTTTTTCTCTGCTGTAATTTGCAGCATGTTTTACGCTTCGGCCCTGGATAAGGACTTGATATATACCAAGCCGTTTAATCCGTTTGCCTAAAATTTTATTGGCTTTGTTTTCTTCAGCTACCATGCCGGCATAAATAACGGTAAACCATTTTCTGATTTCTATTGAGTCTGTGCCATATTTCGCAGAGATATCAGCAATAAGTTGGATTGCTGTATCGGAAATTGCCGTGTGAGTGGCATCGTAGATTTTTACAAAATCGTCATAAATTTGATGGGCTTTATGAATACCGGCTAGCGCTTTTAAACGTGAAAAATAAACTTCATCTGAAGGAGCAAAAGTAGTGTCTGGCTCTTTAATGTATACGCACCATTCATCAAAACTTCCCCGGTCATAAAAAATGGTGTACGTATCAAATGAACTGATGTGTTTCATGATTCTACCATTTCCTGTAATATGTTTCTTGGGTTTAAAAGAAATTTTTATTCAGCCTCAAAAATAAACTAAAAATCCATTCGTGAATTAGAGGCTAATTAAAACAAGCCACGAATTCACTAATAGCAAGGATAAGCTTTAAAACTTGAGCCATTTCAGGAAATGATTCGTGAATTAGTGGCAAAATGAATCAAACCACGAATTCACGAATTGAATGTTACTTCTCTGAGAAAAGTATCTCCTGTACTATTTGATGTCTTTAACTTTATCAGAAAAAACCTTTTTGAATTTTTCAATTTTAGGCGTTATCACAAACTGACAATACCCTTCATTTTTATTGTTTTCGTAGTATTCCTGATGATAATCCTCAGCCTTAAAAAAGTTTTTAAATGGCTCTATGGCCGTAACAATAGGATCATCCCAGATATTAGCCTTTTCAAGCTCTTGTTTGTATTTCTCAGCCGTTTTGCGTTGATCTTCGTTGTGATAGAAGATTACAGACCGGTATTGTGGCCCAACATCCGCTCCCTGCCTGTTAAGCTGGGTAGGATCATGAGACTTCCAGTAAACTTCCAGAATTTCTTTGTAGGAGATTTTCTCCGGGTCAAAAAACACTTGTACTACTTCGGCATGTCCTGTGTTTCCTGAGGAGACCTCACGGTAAGAGGGGTTCACAATTTCGCCACCGCTATATCCTGAAATAGCCTCATCTACTCCTTTTAGACGTTCAAAAATTGCCTCTACGCACCAAAAACACCCGGCGCCTAATGTTGCTTTTTCCATCATATCTGAAGATTTATTTTGTGAAATTGCCTGCAATGATAAAAGAAATGCGGCAATTAAAAACAAGTTTTTTAATTTCATACTGCTTTTTGATAAAAACACAAGGCAGCCGGATTGGTTCACCGTATTCAGGATGTTGATTGTGCAATCCTCATTTAATTGTTTATTTTTGCCTGAGATTTAGTTGTAGCTAAAATCATTCTTCTGATTAGATGCACTCAATGAATGGCAAATGATCATAGTGAAAATACGATGATTTGCATTTTTATGGGGCGATAATAAAATGAAGTATTTTTGCTGCAATAGTTTTTCAGAGTGAAATGCACATGCGTTTAAAAAAGTCACAAAACGTTAACAAGACAAGCACTAATGAAGACATATAAAGAATTGAAGCGGATGAGAACACACGTATTTCTGTTCATGATTTTGGCGGTAGTTTTAGGAGGATGCCACGGCAACTCAGACAAACTCCCGTCAGATATGGTAAATAATCCGAACTCAGCATCCGGTAAGAAACAGGATAAGCAACCTGAAATTGAGTTTGAAAAAACCACTCACGATTTTGGGCAGGTAATACATGGCGAAGTTGTTTCTTACTATTTTAAATTTCAAAACAATGGCAATGCTGATTTGCTGATTGCCGATGTCAGCGCTTCATGCGGATGCACTGTAACAGAATATCCGCAAGAGCCGATAAAACCCGGAGAGGAAGAAACGCTCCTGGTGACTTTTGACAGCAACAATCGCCAAGGGTTTCAGAACAAAAAAATTACAGTATCAACCAACGGACAGCCGGCTCAAACCGAATTATCAATTAAAGCGAAAATAATCAGACCTTAAAAACAGATAGTTATGAATTTATTAAGTATTTTACTAATGCAACCACCCGCCGAAGGCGGCGAAGGCGGTGGACTACTTTCTTTTCTTCCATTAATCCTCATCATTCTGGTGTTTTACCTGTTCTTTATCAGGCCCCAGATGAAGCGCTCAAAAGATCAGAGAAAATTCCGGGAAGCGCTGGAGAAAGGCCAGAAAATTGTTACAATTGGCGGAATCCACGGAAAAATTCTTGAAGTGAAAGATACATACGTGCTTCTGGAAGTGGAAGGCCAAAATAAACTGAAAGTAGAAAAGTCCGCCATTGCAATGGATAGCCAGGATCAGCAACAATTACAGCAGAAATAAACTGTTGATACCTTGGCTGCTAAACAAGTTATAAAAAATCGGTGGGGTTTTGAGTTGCTCAGGAAGTCAGTTAAAAATCTGAAAGATCCTGAAGCGAGGAACAACCTTTATGTTTTTTTGATTTGTTTGCTGATTTCATTGTTCATATGGCTTTCAATAAAGCTTTCCAAAGAGTATCATGCCACGGTTGAGCACGAAGTGAATTATGTTAATATTCCGGATGATAAGGTGTTGGTAAACAACCCGCCGGGAAAGATTAAGCTAAAAGTGCTTGGCCATGGCATGGAGTTGCTCAAGGTGAAGTATGGTGGTCCGTCGGATGTTTTGCAGATAGATGTCTCCGAAGCTGAAATAGTAGCTGATGAGGAGAAGTTTAAAGCAGAACTGCCTACGGTATGGTTTATTTCTCAGGTAGCAAGGCAAACCAATTATTACGACAATCTTATTGACATTAAACCGGATACACTTTTACTCAGGTTTGAAGACCTGAAATATAAAAAAGTACCCGTGGAGCATCAATTTAGTTTTAAGCTGGATAAGCAAGTCTGGCTGCGTAAACCAGTAAGGTACTCACCTGACAGTGTGGTTGTCTCAGGCAGGGAAACACAAGTGGACACTGTGCGGAAGGTTTTTACTGAGCCTGTAAAACTGGGAACATTGAGTTCACCCGTAACGCGCCGTGCTAAGCTTGATCCACCGGAAGGCATGAACTTTAGCCTGAGTAATGACAGCACAACGGTTGTGATTCCTTGTGAACGCTACACAGAAGAACAGGTTAACTTAACAGTAGAGCCGGTTACTCCGGATACTGTAAGAATTCGCACTTTTCCCAGAGAAGTGAGTGTGACGTATTGGGTGTCACTGGACGATTACCAGCGCTTGAATGAGGAGATGTTTCAGGCTGTGGTTTCCGTCAGTGAGGAAGAAAACCGGTTTTTACCCGTTCAGATCAGGCGTGTACCTGATTATGTTAAAATAGTAGAAGTTAACCCATCAGAAGTGGAATATATATATTTGAAATGATAAAGGCTGGCCTTACCGGAAATATTGGAAGTGGAAAAAGTACGGTAGCACGTATTTTTCAGGCACTGGGTGTTCCGGTCTTTAATGCTGATCTGGAAGCAAAAAATCTTTATAGGGAAAAAGAAGTGTTGCAAGAGGTGACAAATGCTTTCGGTAATAGTGTAATTGATGATAAGGGAGAATTGGATAAAGCCAGGCTGGCAGCAATTATCTTTAGCGATAAAGAAAAACTAAAGCAAATCAATGCCATTATCCATCCTAAAGTAAGGCGAAAATATTACAACTGGCTCGAGCGTAACAGCAATGTTCCATACACACTGCAAGAAGCTGCTATTATGATTGAGAGTGGATTGTATAAACAGATGGACAAAATAATTGTAGTTACAGCGCCACAGCATGAACGTCTGCAACGTATTAGCAGCAGAGACGGGTTTGATAAAGAAGAAATCCTGAAAAGAATGGAAAATCAATATTCTGAATCCATGCTCCGGTCTTATGCCAGTTTTGTGGTAGAAAACCATGACCATCATCTTGTAATACCCCAAGTTCTTGAAATACACAAAATCCTTTCCGGTTCAGCATAAGTATACTTTTTGACCAGACTCAATAATGTTATTTATATTCCGTAATTCCGGATTTTGAATACGGCAGCAAACGACCGTATTTTTTTGCTTTTGATTATTCAGGAGGGTGAGATAAACGTACTTCCCATATGAGCTTTGAACAGATAGGATTTTGAAGTTAAAATAGAGTCTCGGATACACCATTTTCTAACAATTGTTTGAGGCGGCTTGAATAGCAGGGCAGATTAAATATTGAATTTTTTGAGCTTCAGAAAATGAATCAACTAAAATCACCTGCTATCCTTGTCAAAAGGACATTTCCGTTTAACCTTGCTTTCTGAATTTCCACATTAAAAAAATTATTGCCATTTCCTTGTTTGTGAATAAAATATTTTAGTAACTTGTGACACATTATTACATCCACTAAAAACAACTACTAATGGTGCGAATCTTTACCTATACATTGATTCTGCTTTGCATTTTTATGGTTAGTACTTCCCGAATGCTACTTGCCCAGGATGTCAAAAACCGCTATGATCGCTCGGCGCTTACGGTGATTTTTACTCAATATGGTTCAGATCATGAGCGCGGCTTCCGTAATGCGCTTCAAGAAGGAGATGCTTTCATCCCGGAAAGGTTTTTTGATAACAAAACCAGGATAGTGCGTTTATCTGGCACTCAAAAGTCGAATGCAGCTAAAACGCAGGCATTGGATGCTTACTTTTCAGAAGTGAACCAGGGAAATAAGATTGTAGCTCAATGGTTTGGGTTCGATCCCGCAAGAGGCTTTGATTTAAAAACCATTTTTGAAAGAGCAGAGTACAATGCCACGGATGAAGAAATACTCGTGTCAGAAGCCAGTAAGCGTGGTAAAGCCCGCATTCGTGATTTTGGTCAGCAATTGGTGCAAAATTCCTATGTTTTAGTGATTGATATGTACCAAATCAATAAAGAAATTCAGGAAAATGAAAATGATCCTTACGGGTGGAGCGGAAATTTCAATTATTACCTTTATAAACTTCAATTTGGGGAGGAGGAAATCAGTAAGCTCTATAATCTTTGGGTTTATCCTGATGATGCTGACAGCCTGAAAAAACAAAAGATTAAGGCATTCCAGGAACGCTCATTCCCATTGAATCATGTAGAAACCAAGAAGTGGCTTTCTGCTTCAGGAATGAACTATTTTGCAGCCTTGGATAATGAAGTTTCTTATAATGAGCTATTCAGGAAACTTCTGCAAAACAGTGTCGATAAGGCCTTGGATGATATAGCTATAAATTTACCGAAATTTCAGGTGCAGGCCAAAATGAGTTCCAGCCGTCCTCTGAAAGCAAAAATTGGTAAAAAGGAAAGCTTAAAAACCGATCATCGCTATTTTGTTTATGAATATGTTTGGGATGAGAAGCAAGAGGAGGCCCTGCCTAAAAGAAAAGCGGTAGTAAGAGCTAAAAGTGTTGTTGATAACCGGCATAAAGCAAGAGGATTGTCAGATGAGTCTTCATTTTACCAGGTTTACGGCGGAACGATACGTGAGGGAATGACTTTGGTAGAAAAGCGGGATTTGGGCTTGTCGGTGCTGGGAGGTTACTCTTTGCAGGGAATGGAGGATTTCACGCTGCGTGGATTTTATCGCACTGGTCCCTTTACTGGTGTTCCTTCATTTTACCTTATTGGTGATTTGGCTTTTGATACGGAAAAATATACATTTCAGAATAATGGCAGGCTAAAAGACGATTACGAGTTTTTCAGCTATAAAGCCGGTTTAGGCAAAGGCTGGCGTATGTTCAGAATCATGGAATTGATGCCTTATGTGCTTTATGGTCGCGAAACTGTGGAAATTGAAAACACGGAATATGCTACGGATTTATTAAAAGGCGGATTGTATGGTGGTTTGCATCTTTTGCATAACATAGCGGTGTATGGCGAGGTTAGCTATACGATGATATTAGGAAAAGGGTTAGAGAAAAATGGCGAGGTTTTTGATGCCATGAATAATGATTGGGGAGAACTGTTTTTGGATGAAGAAAACAAGGGGCGTGAAGGAGATATGTCTGTAGAAGTCGGATTACGGATTGATTTTTAAAACGATATACTATGAATACACGATTATTCTTTTTGCTGGCTTTTTTTCTTTCCATGTTTTTTTTGGGATGCAGCTCACAGAAAACCACAAAGGCCATGCTTGAAAGCCCTTACAATTACGAGATTCAAAACCTCGGAGTAGGAGAGGAGGGCACTAAGCTGGTGAAGATATGGGGATATGATAAAAAAGCCGATCAGGCTGTGATGAAGGCAGAAAGAAATGCCGTAGCCGCAGCTATTTTCAGGGGCATTCCTGCCGGAAACGGCTCAGCTAAAACACCTCCTTTATGTTCAGAACAGAGCTGCTACGAAAAGCATCAGAAGTTTTACGATGATTTTTTAAAACCGGGAGGAAAATATCTGCAGTTTGTGAATCTCACAAACGATGGAATGCCTGGCGGCGCTGACAGGATAAAGATGGAAAAAGGCTATAAAGTGGCTGTGAAAGCATCGATTGCCTACAGTAACCTGAGGGCATATCTGGAACAGGAAGGCATGATAAAACGATTGGACAGTGGTTTTTAAAACGAAGATATGAAGCGATATTTATTTACAACGTTTTTGTTAATGATGACTTACCTTGCCGGCTTCAGCCAGGCAAAGAAGCCTACTATTATGGTAGTGCCCAGTGATAATTATTGTATTGAGCGCGGATATGTTTCTACAATGGAAGTTCAGGGCAAAATTCATCAGTTTCCTGATTATAAGGCAGCTTTGCAGCATGACAATCAGTTGAGGATGGTAATTACAAAACTGGGTTCGCTTATGGCAGAACGGGGCTTTCCGCTGCAAGACCTTGAGCAGAAGCTTAAAAACCTCGATTCCCGGGAGGCGGAGCAAATGATGCTTACGTCGGAAATCTCCGGTTCCGGAATATTTGAGAGTCCGGTGGATCGCCTTAAAAGAAAAGCGAATGCCGACATTATCTTGGATATTGACTTTGATGTAAAAAAGCAAGGCCCTCAAAAGTATATCGTATTCAATTTGCGCGGTTTAGACAGCTATACCGGGAAGCAGATTGCCGGAGCGGCAGGCACGGGAAAACCTTCTATGGCGGCTTCAGCAGACCTGCTCATTGAAGAGGCGGTGCTCAGTTATATAGATAAATTTAACGGTCAGCTTATGGGTTTCTTCTCGGACATGTTTGAAAAAGGCCGCGAAGTTACAATCTACCTTTTTGTATGGGAAGATGCCATGGTTAATTTCCAGGATGAATATGATTTTCAGGGTGTTTATGATGAGCTGGGATTTCACCTGGAAGACTGGATGGCAGAAAATACCGTTGAAGGGCGTTTTACTACGTCTGTAGCAACAGACTCTAAAATGACGTTCACGCAAGTCAGGATTCCACTGTATTTTGAGCGGCGCGGCGTGGAAAGAGCCATGGATACAAGAAGATATGTGAATCAGCTAAGGGGTTTCCTGCGTGATGCGCCTTTTAATATAGAATCAAAAATTTATCAGCGTGGACTTGGAGAAGCATGGCTGATATTAGGAGATAAATAACAAACTATGAAAAATACAGGACTTATTTTATTGTTGTTAGTCAGCTTCATTAACTTTTCAGCAGCTCAGAACAGCATGATATCTGCTGATGATGAAGACCGGATTGCTGTGGGGATAAAACAACCTTCAGCGCTTTCGGAAGATATCCCGCAAGGGTCTTATGCTTTGCTTGCCAATCGTTTATCAAAAGCCGCCAGCCTTAACGGACTTGCCGCAGACGGCGAAGGGCAGGTTTTTAACATGGTACCCTCAGTTGCTGTAGTGGAGAAGTCGGTTTCCGGTTCAGTACCACCTATGATTGCACAAAGCATCGAAGTATCGGTGAAGCTGGTGGAGTCGCTTAACGGAAATACCTATGAGCAAGCTGACTTTTCAGTTAAGGGAGTGGGCGACACAGAGGAAAAGGCTATGACCGATGCATTCAGGAAAATCGATGCCCGTAATCCGCAGCTCAAAGCGTTTTTCAGGAAAGGAAAACAGCGTATCCTGGAATATTACAACGGAAACTGCGATTTAATCCTGGCAGAAGCCGACGGAATGGTGCATGCGAAACGATATCTTAACGCTTATCACCTTCTGATGTCCACGCCAAAAGCTTCCCGCGAATGTTTTGACAGGTGTATGGAAAAAATTGCGGAATTTGGTGATAAGATTCCACCAGAATACCAGCCTGCCGAAGAGGTGGTTGCTGATGAAGAACCCGATAAACCTGTAAGTGCAAATCGCGATAAGCGTGTGGTTCTGACAAATGGCCTCGAGATTCATTTTGCAAAAGCTGAAAATCTTGGCAAACAAACCATTCTGGAATTTCAAATCATGAATTCAACCGGGGAAGAACAACTCATAAAAACAGGCCCGCGGTTGATGAAATTGATAAACGGCGAAGGGGAAGAATTTAAACCGCAATCCGTAAGCATCGGTAATAAAAAGGAAAAATACATTAACATCAATTACACAATTCTTCCTGAAACGCCCACAGTTATGCGTTGCGTTTTCCCGGTTGTATCCTACGCCCGGCAATGGGTTGTTACTGCTAATGACAACACGTACAAAATTGACAGATTACCCCTCATAAAATAGCATGAACATGACGAAAATGATATATCCTTTTTTATTGGTTTTTTTAGTATTAGCTTTTCCATCTTACGCTCAGTATAAAGTGGTTGAGGAAAGCGGAAAGCGGCCTGATTGGGTTTCCGGTTTGCAGGGTGGGTTTGTTATTGGACTGGGGTCTGATATGGAAATGGATAAAGCCCGCGATAAAGCCATGAATAACGTGCGTGAGCAGATTACAGAATCTGTGGCAGTACATGTTAGCAGCATTGCTGAAGATGCCGTTAAAGAAGTGATGGCCGGAGATGAATCCTGGTATTCTTCATCTTTTGAACGTAACACGCAAACTGAAACAGCCCAGCGCGACTATCTGAAAGGCATTTCTCCCAGCCGTATTGATGAGGTCTATTGGGAAAAACGAAGCTATAAAAAAGACAATACGCAAGAATACTTTTTTGCGGTGAAATATCCGTTCAATCAACTGGACTTGCAGGAATTGATAACCGAGTTTGAAAAGAAGGATGCTGAACTTACAAAACTGTTGGAGCACCAGATATCACTTTCTGAGAGTTTCAAAACGATTGAAGAATTAGAGCAGTGCGTTTCTTCACTGGAAAAACTGGCTGCTGTATTTCGCGACAGCCGGAAAGAAAAAGCTGAGGTGACACTTGAGAAATGCCGAAGCCTGCTTGATGCCGTTTATCTCAAAAAAGAGCAAAGCGAACCCGGGATTTTACGTTATGCCCTTTATGTGGGAGAAAAGAAAGTATCTACGGCTAAAAAGCCTAAGCTTAAATCCAACTGTGCTACCATTAACAACACCAATTTAGGGTCGTCAACGGTGGCCATAACCTATGATACAGAAAACTGCTATGATGAACCCGGAAATCATATTCATGTGATTTACAGTATATACCGGGGCAGAGTTGATAAAAAGTTTTCATTTGGTTCAGAGGCCATAGACTTTGAGCTGGCCCTTTCCGGGGATTTGCATTATCATTCTGATGAAAACGAGCTTATCCTCACCGTTAGGAACATGCATGACAGCCCTGTTTTGCTGACCAGGTTAGAGCTTGATAGTGAAATGGGATGGCATTTTTCTGCGGAGTCGGGAGAAATTATCAGTTCTGAAGGAAACCATAAAATAAATCTGAAATGCCAAAAGCCGCCGGCCGCAGAAACCAAAAAGGATTTGGTTAGTGGTTACTTGCATTATGCTTCTGAAAATACCGGAGAAAAGAAAACCCTGCGTATATACCGGAAAAAAATGATTGTAGTCAGGTAAGGAGTGAAATTATATTACCCATTTTTTTATTTTTGACGGAATTATAAACCGTCAAAATATGAAAACTCTATTTCGAACCTTGTTTGCTTTTCTTGCTTTTTCTTTGCTAGCCGGTCAGGCGTATTGTCAGATGTTTATTCCCGGAGAGTTTCGTGATGCCCTTGAAGAGGGTACTCGTTCAATAGATGGAAAACCTGGAGAAGCATATTTCCAGAATTATGCTGATTATGTTCTGGATGTGGATTTTAACCCAAGAACCGGACATCTGGATGGAAATGCGGAAATTACATATTATAATCTTTCTCCTGATACGTTGAACAGGCTTGTTGTTCGTAACCATATGAATCTGTTTAAAAAGGGAGTACCACGTGATTTTAATGTTGGCGAAGCGGATTTACATGACGGCGTTGAAATATCGGATGTGCAAATTGACGGAGAAAAAATTCCTGACAACTATGACAATATCCGCCATAACGGTACTATCATGACTATCAGCTTGCCGGAGCCCTTAGCGCCGGGAGAGAAAACAGCGCTAAGCTTAAACTGGGCCTTCCCTTTGCCAAAGGAGGTGTCAATCCGCTATGGCCGATATGGAGAAGACAACTGGATGGTAGCCTATTGGTATCCGCAAATTGCGGTTTATGATGATATTTCAGGATGGGATACGCATCCTTTCACCGGTTCGGCTGAGTTTTATAATGACTTCAATAACTTTGATGTGAGCATCACCGTGCCTGAGGATTATTTGGTTTGGGCCACAGGACTTTTGCAGGATGAAGAAAAGCATTTTACCGGCGAAATTCTTGACAGGCTCAGACTGTCGAGAGAATCGGATGATGTGGTACATGTTCTGAAAGAAGAAGATATTAATGAAGGCGGGTTTCTGAAGGATCGTCAAAAATGGCGCTATGTTGCTGAATCTGCACCTGATTTTGCATTTGCAGTAAGTCGCTCTTACATTTGGGATGCAACTAGTGTAGAAGTGGAACCCGGCAGAAGGGTTTGGGTGGATGCCGTTTATAAAACCAACTCTAAGGATTTTCATAAAGTAGCCAGACTTTCCGCTGAGATAATTGATTTGTTTTCTGCGGATGTGATTGGGGAACCGTATCCCTATCCGAAAATGACGGCATTTAATGGCTCAGGAGGAATGGAGTTCCCGATGATCATTAATGATGGCGACGCCAGCAGTCACGAGGGAACTGTACATCTTACAGCTCATGAGATAGGACATACTTACTTCCCCTTTCATGTAATGACCAATGAATCTTTTTATGCCTTTATGGATGAAGGGCTGGTATCGTTTATCCCAAGAATCGTTAACGGGATTATGCTGGATGATAATAGCCCAATGCGGGGGATTGTACAGTCCTATGCAGCTCAGGCAAGTACGTTTCGTCAAGTACCGCTGATGGTGCCCAGCGATATGATTAGCGATTATTCTGCTTACCGCGTTCATGCCTACACGCGTCCGGCCAATGCTTTTTTTGTGTTGCAGCAAATGCTCGGAGAGGAGCGTTTTAAAGAAGTGATTTTTGAATATATTCAACGCTGGAAAAAGAAACATCCTACTCCATATGATTTTTTTAATACTGTAGAAGACTTTACTGGAAAGGATTTATCATGGTTCTGGAATCCCTGGTTTTTTGAAAAAGGATACCCTGATCTTGCTATCCGGAAAGTGAAAAAAGGAAAGAAAAGTTATGAAGTGCTGATTGAAAAACGAGGAAATTTACCTGTTCCCTTGCAGCTTAAAATAAGATATGAAGATGGAACGGAAGAAACGATAGAGCGTTCAGCAGAAATCTGGAAAGAAAGTGATGTGTTCAATTATCAAATACCGGAAAATAAAACCATATCATTTATTTACCTTGGCGGGATGAACATCCCGGACAGTTATCCGGGAAACAACCTTTTTACTAAAGATAGCGAGGAATAAATCAGGTAAGCTTTAAAAATCGTAATATCTCAAGTGTCTTTTTAAACGGGTTTTTGTTGGACACCAAATAATGTAAAGTGCTATAGAAAGCACCACATAAATCAGGAAAGAAAAGTCTCCGCTGATCAGCATGGATACCCACGCCAGAAAGGCAACTACCAGCCAGAGCATCCAGCGTATGCCGGCGGCTTCAGTGTATTCCTCCATTCTTATATTCAGGTTCCTGACTTTTTTTAATTCATTGAGCCTGCCATTAAAAGAAACTCGGGTAAGGATAAAGTTGGCGATGACATATAAACTCAAAACCAAATGAAAGCCGGTGCTGATAGTGTGATGAGCAGGGTTAACATACTGATAGACAATAAAAGCAACAACAACACTTGGCACAACCATAAATGCCATCATTTTGAGATAAGTGTTAAGAATTTTTCTGAAAAAGTAAGTCAGCTTTTCTTCCATTTTTTTTAGCGAAATTATAAAACGGATTTTTATAATTCAATAAGTAGCAGTTATTTAACAAAAAAATAAGAATTGCTAATTTATATTTAACATATCCCTTTGTTAATATTTCTTCATAATAATTTTTAATGAGCAATAAACAACAAAAGGAGTTGGAAGTTTTAACAAGTATGAAAAAGAACTTGTTGATTTTGGTTTTAGCTTTATTTACTGTTGAGCTGGCTTTAGCGCAGACAACAGGATATGTTTATCATGCTAATGATTCAACACCGCTTCGTGGGGTTCATGTTGTAACCAATGGCGAGGTGGTTGCCATTACAGATAAGCAGGGTTATTTTCAAGTTGAAGATGTTAACTCTCAGACAATTATTTTCAGGCATGTAGGTTTTCAGAATGATACGTTGACGGTGGAAAATAATTCGGGAATTCGTGTTTTCCTTCATTCTATATCCGAAGAGTTGCCTGGTGTTTCGATTACGTCATGGAGCTATTTTAATGATTATCGTCATCAACTCTCTCATGTAAGTACACTCAGGCCTGAGCAGATCAGTGAATCTTCTGTTGTCAATCCTGTAGAGACGCTTCACCGAAAATCCGGAATTGAATTCCAGCGGGGAGCCCGTAATACCCAGAAAATCACAATCCGTGGAGCGGGCGCGCGCAGTATGTATTCCACAACCCGCATTAACGTATTTTTTAATGGCGTTCCTCTTTCTTCAGCCATGGGCGAAGTTTTTTTAGATGATCTGCTCTGGAATGATATGTCAGATGTAAGCATTATAAAAGGAGCAGTGCCCCCTGTGTTTGGCTCTGCGGCGGGTGGAGTGATTTTACTTAATAAAAACCAAACCGGGAATAAAAGCAAATTCTCCTCAGGCTTTTCTTCGGGAAGCGCAGGATCTTTGCATCATTACTATAATGCCCAAATTCAAACAAATCGCATCTCTGCTGATGTGCAGTATCAAAATTTATCGGAAGATGGGTTTCGGGAAAATTCCAGCTATCGCGGTGAAAGTGTAAACTCGTTTATTACATTTCGTCTAAATGAAAATCACCGCTTACAATCGTTTACGCTTTTTTCAGATATGAAAGGCTATATTCCGAGTTCTCTTTCGAAGAACAACTTTCAGAACAATCCATTTGCTGCCGGAGGTAGCTGGGGAGAAACGGGTGGGTACGAAAAGAATATGAATGTAGTTCAGGGCATCACCTTGCATAGTGCTTATCAGGGCAAGTTATCGCAGGAAACTACGATTTATGGGCTTTATAGAGACGGTAACGAACGACGTCCTTTCAATACACTTGCTGATAAGCATAGCCGGGCCGGACTAAGAACCGTTTTAACGGCTGAACTGGGTGGCGGTATGCCAGGGCAATGGCTTTGGCAAGCAGGCGGAATGTATCAATATGGTGATTACAGATGGAAAACCCTGGAAACACTCGAAAACAATCAAACCGGCGAGGTTTTTACTGACCAAAAACAATTAAGACAGGAAGCGGGAGTATTTTTATTTTCATCTTATAAGCTTGCAAACTGGAAAGCGGAAGCAGGCATTCATGTAAACCGAACGCATTACATAACGGAAAATGCTTTACAGCAGGAAAAAGATCAGGAATATGAACCCGGAAGCATCTTTTCTCCCTATTTTTCTCTTGCTTATCAGCCTGTGGATTTCATGTTGCTTTATTTAACCTCAGGACGAGGCTCTGCTGCGCCAGCTTATGAAGAAGCAATTGATTCTGAAGGAGAGATAAATACGGCTTTGAAGCCTGAAAAATCCTGGAAACATGGAATGGGTGCACAGTTCCGGAATGACAGATTTATGATGAAAGCAGAAGCCTTTTTGCATCGGGTTTCAGACCAGCTTATCACCCGCAGGTTAGCCGAAGACCGTTTTACTAAGGTGAATGCAGGAAAATCACAATTCAGGGGAATTGAAGCTGAAAGCAATGTAGTGTTGCTGCAGAACAGAAACATAGAGCTTGCGTTGCACGCAGCGTACACATTTTCCGATTATACATTTTTAGACTTTAAGGAAGAAGGCGCTGACTATTCGGGAAATCAAATTCCTGGTATACCAAGGCACAGAGCTTTTGCAGGTTTTGATCTAAAACTGGCGGAACACTTCATATTAAAATATTCTTGGTTGTTCTCCGGAAAATTTCCTTTGAATGATGAAAATGACATTTTTTACGGTGGACATAATCGTATGAATATGGAGTTAAACTATCAGAGAAAAATTGCTGATCAATGGAGCGTTGATGGTTTTTTGAGGTTTGGGAATATTACCGGTGAAGAATATGCTGCAATGGTAGTGGTTAACGCTGTAGGATTTGGCGGGGCTTCTCCTCGGTTTTATTATCCAGGCCAACCTGAAAATATTCATGCAGGGCTTCGTATTAATTATATTTTTAATATATTGTAAAACCTAAACACATAATATTATGAAAAATTATTTATTTCTTTTACAGATTTTTGCATTGTTTTTTTTGCCAGTTTACGCTTTGAGCCAGGTACAGCTTGAGTTGCCCAAAGGGTTTAAGGCTACGTTGTTTGCTGAAGACTTGGGCCCCGGACGTCATTTGGCTGTGAATGAAAACGGAGATGTTTATCTCCAGTTGCGGAAAAACACATCCAAAGGCTCTACTGTTGCACTCCGCGATGATGATGGAGATGGCAAAGCTGATGAAATCAGTTATTTTGGGGATTTACCGGGGACAGGTATCGAGGTTTATCAAGGATATCTCTACACCAGCACCGACACTTCAGTACAGCGATACAGGTTTAAGGACGGTGACCTGCTGCCGTATTTAGATGCTGAAAAAATTGTGGGTGGCTTTGCCGCCGAATCTCAACATGCTGCAAAACCCTTCACTTTTGATAACAACGGAAATATGTATGTAAACATAGGAGCGCCTTCTAATGCATGCATGGAAGACATGCGTACTAAAGGTTCGCCCGGAATGGACCCTTGTCCGCTATTGGATTGGTATGGCGGAATATGGCAGTTTGATGCTGAAAAGGCCGGGCAGGACTTAAAAAAAGACGGAAAGAGGTTTGCAACGGGTATACGCCACGCTGTGGCATTAAATTTTAATTCAGATGCCAATAAGCTTTATGCAGTGCAACATGGTCGCGATCAGTTTTCGCAATTTTTCCCGGAATTGTTTTCTGATGAGGCTAATGCACAACTGCCGGCAGAAGAGTTTTTCCTCATCAATGAAGGAGATGATTTTGGATGGCCTTATTGTTACTATAATCAAATTAAGGAGCAAAAGATGCTGGCGCCTGAATATGGTGGCGATCGGGAAAAGGTAGGTCGTTGTGCCGATAAAAAGGATCCCTTAATAGGTTTCCCCGGGCATTATGCACCTAATGACATTTTGTTTTATAACAACGACCAGTTTCCGGAAAAGTATCATGGGGGAGCTTTTGTTGCTTTCCATGGTTCATGGAATCGGGCTCCGCTGGAGCAGGAAGGTTATAATGTAGTTTTTGTTCCCTTTAACGGAAAATTGCCTTCAGGAGATTGGGAGGTTTTTGCCGATGGCTTTGCGGGTGCAAGCTCAATAAAAAGCCCCTCAGATGCTAAGCACCGCCCTACCGGAATAGCTACAGGTCCTGAAGGGGCGCTTTACGTGGTGGATTCCCAAAAAGGAAACATCTGGAAAATAGAATACGAAGCCCAAAACTAAGATCAAAACAATAAAACAATAAAACAAAGATTATGATGAATATTTTAAATGTGATTATAGCGATAACCCTTTTTATGGGTGCTGCGGAGAAGAATGATACAGGAATGGCCGTTGAGCCTGACAGAGAAAGAATGATGATGGCTGAAGAAAACGGAGAGTCTTTATATAAGCGCCATTGTATATCGTGTCATCAGGCAGATGGAAGTGGCGTTCCTTCAATGTATCCTCCGCTGGAGGATAATGAGCGGGTACTTGGTGAGCCTGAACCGTTGATTAAGGTATTGCTGATGGGCGATAAAGCTCCTTTCTCTGTTGATGAAGACGAATACATGGGAGCGATGGCTTCTTATAAATACTTGTCGGATGAGAAAGTAGCAACTTTGTTAACGTATATCCGCCAGAATTTTAATAATGATGCCGGAGATATTACCCCGGCTCAGGTCAAAGAAGTTAGGTCAGAAATAGAATAAAAACTATGACAAAGTTTTTTGAATTAATTAAAGATGGTTATCAGGAGTTTAAAGAGCAATTTGCACGTAACATGCAGTTTTACAAGAAGTTGTCTTCTGAAGGACAAAATCCTTTTGTGCTCTATATTGGGTGTTCTGATTCGCGCGTGATACCCGAAAAGTTGTTAAACCTCTCTGAAGGTGATGTTTTTGTTATTCGTAATATTGCAAACGTGGTGCCACCAAAAGACAGCAAAGATACAAGCGTGGCGGCGGCTTTGGAGTTTGCCGTTAAATCGCTTGGGATAGAACAGATCATTGTCTGCGGACATACAGATTGCGGCGGGATGAAGGCTTTGAATAGTGGCTTGGATGATACTGATTTCGCAAATATCAATGATTGGCTGCAGTATGCTCATCCGGTTTTAAAAAAGGTTCCTGATGATCAAAACGACCGCGTTGATAATATGATTAAGCAAAATGTTTTGCTGCAAAAATCCAATTTGCTTTCGTATCCTTTTATCAAAGAACGGTATAACGGAGGAGCTTTGGAAATTCATCCGTGGCTTTACGATTTGGAAAAAGGCCATATTCTGACTTACACTTACTCTGCAAACCGGTGGGAGCCGATTTAGACTATGCTTCTTTTGTTGCAGAGTGTTTCATCGTACTAATCAAAAATTCAGGCAACAAAAAGGCCGGAAAAACATCAAATGCTTTTCCGGCCTTTCTTTATAAGTAGCTTCAAAACTTAACAAGTTAGGTTTTGAATAGGTAGTTTTACCCTTCCCGATATTCGGTACTCATTGAAAATGATTAGGGGTAATTAGCGCTGACGGAAATTGTTCCTGCGGTCACGTCCACCGCCACCGCCGCCGGTGCGCTCGCGTGCCTGGTTTACACGCATGTTTCTGCCTTTGAGTTCTGCATCGTTGAGTTCGCTGATAGCCTTATTGGCTTCATCTTCGTTTGCCATCTCAACAAATCCAAATCCTTTACTGCGACCTGTTTCGCGGTCGTTGATGATTTTTGCAGAAGATACTTCTCCGTACTCTTCAAAAATCTCTCTTAATTGATCTTCATTAATTTCATAATGAAGATTTCCAACGTAAATGTTCATAAATCGTATAAATTAAAAATAAATGCGTTACAAAGATATTATTTTAACAATACGCTCCGCAATAAAATACAGGAATTTACAAAAAAAAACATTTGAGGATACCTATAAAGGCTTAATCGAAATTTTCTTCTATCAATGCTTTTAAGAAATCTGCCCAGTCTATATCCGCATAGCTTGTTCCAAAACGCACGGCTACAATGTTTTTTTCCGGATAGACGTAAATATACTGACCTTTTATGCCTTTCGCAAAATAGGCTCCATATCGGGTAACGCGCCATTGAAAAGAATAGGGGTAATCCTGCCAGTCGATGTTGCCTTCAGGATAATCTAGGGTTTGCTCAATCCAGCTTTCCGGCACAACCTGTTGGCCGTTCCACTCTCCATTGTTAAGATAAAGCCTGCCAAAACGTGCAAAATCCATTGCCTGTGCAGAAATACAACAAAAAGCCTTTACCGTTCCTCTTTTCTTTGAATCCATGCTCCATAACCCATAAGTCTCCATTTTCAAAGGCTTCCAGATTTTTTCCTGTAAATAGTCCTGAACAGGCATCCCGGTCGCACTTTCAATAACGGCGGCTAACAACTGGGTGTTTACGCTCAGGTATTCAAAGTATTCATCGGGCGGACTTTTGCGCTTGATTTGAGATAGATATTTTTTAAGGTTTGTGCCGTAATAATACTTTGCAACATCCCCGAAAGGATTGTAATAGCCTTCGTTGGCTTCTAATCCGGAGCGCATATTTAACAGGTGCCGGATGGTAATTTCTCCAAATACGTTCTCATCAAGATATTGCAAATAGTCGGTGATCGGGTCATCTATGCTTTTTATCGCCCCTTCATCAACAGCAATCCCCGTAAGGGCTGAAACGAATGATTTTGCCACTGAAAACGAAGTTACATAAGTTGAGTCTGAATACTTGTTGTAATACTCCTCTTTTAACACAGTATCATTAGCCACCAGGGCAAATGCTACTGTTTTGTTTTTCTGAAGAAACGCATCAAGCGAAACGTCGCCTGATTCAGCGTAGTTTTCCGGAATGATGAGTTTTTCTGGCTTGTAATGAAATACGGGTTCAAAATCCTTAGTGTTGATGGTGTCGTTATCAAACTTTTGATAATCATCAATGTTAGCCACATTCCAGTAGAAATAACGGGCTACATGGCAGCCTTGCAGAAACGGCAACACCAATAATAACACCCATGTCTTTGAGATAATTCGAACCATTTATTTACAAAATATCATTGTAATAATGAATTACCTTTATGAGGTCATTTTCACTTTTGGCAGAAAGGTTATTGCTCTTAAAATAATTTTTAATTTCATCTTGTTTGGAATTCAGTGCACTTATAACCTTTTTACGTCTTCGTTTAATTTCAAATGGCTCTTCTTCACCCAACTGCAGGTAATAGTCATTGTCGTGATAAAAGTACGGGTTTCGATTGCCAGCATCCAGGGCAGCATTGTAATTGCTGGGCTTAAACATGCACTTGTGTTTGATTAATAAGCGTGCATGTCCGTCTTGCGTCAATTGCTCGAAAACCTGTAGATTATTGTTTTCTTTAGCAAAGATGAATTTGCGCGAACCCATTTTTACATAATCTACTTTTTCAGTTTTTGTCATGCCATAAAGCTGCTCGTCGGATTTAATTTCAAATTGCTGGGCATAAACGTTATACCGCATTTTCAGATTTCTGGCAGGTTCATTCTTAAATTTAACTTTGATCTCGGCTGGTTTGAAATCTTCATCCATATAGGGAGTTCCGTCATATTTCTTCAGTTTTTCCTTGAAAGGATCTGATATGATGGTAAAGGAAGACCTGACTTTTCCCGATGAAATTATATCGGTGAAAACCGGAGCGTCACTTTCATAATCTGAATTTTCTTGTCCGTAGGTTATTGCTGTTGATATTAGCAAGCAAAACAATAAAATAAATCGAATATACATGGTTGTTAGGTTTTAATAGTTCTTAACCTCCAAATATAATCAATTATATATTTAAACTCTATTTTAAAAAGAAAATTTTGCGCTTTATAGGCAGACTTTTCAAAATACGGTTTATCACATGTAAAGATCATACGGAAACTTCCGGGCTGTTATGAAAGTTTATTTTTTTAAATTCATGGAGTGTTGAATATGAGGCGGATAGCAAGAATAATGTGCGTTTCTGTTTGTTTCTACTAAAAAAGTAATCAGTTATTTAACTCATGCATGAGTTTGACCTAAGAGCGCTCATTATTTTAAAATATTATATAATATATTGCTTATCTGAAAGTTATGAAATATTACATTGTATTTATGTAATTGATTATTAACTTACAAACCTGAAAACATACCAACTTATTAAACTGGACTCATGTATTCAGATACAATGCTTAATACAATTTATACCAGCAGGTTCGTCATTTCGTTTGTTATGGTATAGTCATATTCCGGATATTCATAGATACTCATGCGTTTTTCTGTTTCTCCGATAGAGTATCCGAAAACGCTGATATACTCATTGATATCCTCACCCATTTTTTCAAGCTGTTTCAGCAACTCAACCATCGTTTTTGATTCAATGATATTTACTTTTCCCATTTTATTGATAATTGGACTATGGCGGCGTGTGTTATCATGCTCAAACTGCAGAATACGTCTGCCGTCATCGGTTATACCAATAACCCTGAAAGTAAGGCTTTTTCCTACACCTGGCATATTCAGCACACTTTTATCGCTGCTCAGAAAAGGGATGCCGGTTTCCTGCCGGAGCTGGTTAATGTTTTCAATCATCCGTTCTGCATGTTCTGGAAACGATTTTATATGTTCTTCTTTCTCAGCAGGAATGTGACCAATGAACTTTTCTTCGTGCTTTTCCTGAACCAAACGGGCATTGGTAGCAAAATTGTGCTTATTCTCTTTAAAACCTTTTACTGAAAATGTATAGTACGTAAGCACTCCGATATCATTCAGCGTTTTTCTGAGTTTAGAGGCATGACCACGGCGCGATGATGCTGTGGTAAACACCATTTGATTTGTTACAATCCATCCGGCGCTTAATAGCTTTTGAACTGCTGTTTTTACTTCCGGAGTGATCTCCATAGCCGATTGGAAATGCGTTTGAATCACAAACTGCTGGATTCCTATTTTTTCTGCTTTTTCTTTAAATGATCTCAGAATCTCAATTAGTTCATCCGTAACTCGCTGAGGAATATAAACCGGAAGGCGGGTTCCAAGGCGCACCCGTTTCATTTCAGCATATTTTTTGCCTTCCGGACGTTGCTCGTTGGCTGTGCGTTTGCGTTCAGCCATGCTATACACATCATCCAGAATTTTTTCCAGTGATTTATTACCGCTCATCAATGCATCGCCTCCAGTAATGAGAATATCCCTGAGCTGAGAATCTTCTTCAAAATACTGCATCAGGCGCCGCAGTTTGTCCTTCCATTTCTCTTTAGGCTTTAGCTTATCCAAATCAAAATTCAGATGTCCGCTTTGGAAGTCATACATGCGCTGACAAGAAATGCAGAGTCCGCCGCATGCTCTCCCAACTGTATCAGGAATTAGTATTGAAACTTCCGGGTAACGGCGGTGAATATTATGCTCCATCGGCAGAATCCATCCGGCGGCATTGGGTTCTCCGGGCCTCACAATGTCTTCTTTTTCCCAGGCCTGGATTTTTCCGAATTCTTCTACAAGCTCCTCAGAATAAAAAATGTAATCGCGGATGGGTATATCAGAATGGTCTTCCTGATCGATATCTATAAGCGATAAATAATATGGGTTTACAAAAAACGGTATGCCGGCTTCGCGTGCGCTGTTCATCACATTTAATATGTCTTCGTCCAGCGAGTTGTCCAGCATTTCATTAATGATTTCCGGATTGCGAAAAGCGAAAATCAAGTGGAATTTGCTGCTATTCCACCATTGCATTACTCTTTCCACTTTTTGCGAGCGCGACATGCCTTCATCAAAATAAAAAGCGGCCGACTTAAATGTGCCCTTGTCAATATTATCAATAATTTTTTGGATGATGCGCATTTTGTTTTTTTCTCGCTTGAGCGCGATTTTTTCATCCAAACCACTGGGGTGCTGATTCATCCACTGCTTTACTTTTCCCTCCTCTGGTTTATCCTGAATCAGGATACCATTAAACTGACGCAACAAAGCGATGATGTCAAAATAGAAGTCACGCGTTGATAAAGTGGTTTTACCTGAATAATCTTTATAGAGCAAACCAAAAGGGTCGTTTAAAACTTCTTTTCCATTGTTATTCGGGTCGTTAAAAATTTCTCCTCGATGGGCAAGGTAATCAGCAATACGAATAGCAGCAATGTCATTCCAGGAAAGCGATAATAATGATGCTTCTCCTGAAACTTTATGATTCAAATAGTTTTTTGCTTTTGGTCGGTTATCCAAATAGGTATTAATCCAGTTTTGAAGTTTGGACGCAAACTCATCTGCATTCTGGCTGGAAGCCAGCATCTTGTGTATGTCAGGGTTTTCTTGCAGAAAAAGGTGTAATAACTCAGTCTTATCATATCCCTCATGATAATGAATGTGGTATGATAACCTGGTATATTTGTGTCTTAATGTGTGTATATTGTTATCCTGGAACATAAAGCATTATTAATTAGCTAATTAACTAAAAATGAATTAGTTACATATTTCACTGCAAAATTACGAATAATATTTTAAAATTCAAAGCATTTATTTGATAAAAAATTAATAATCAGTGCATTAGAATTATTGATGTTCTTTATTGAAACCAATAAACAACCATTCCTGTTGAAAAGTTTGGTAACAACCTATCTATAAAACTGGCTGCATATTTCCAAATCTTATTACTTTTGCCATGATAATTGGTTGCAATTAGGTTTGCATGAAAAGGGAACCGGGTGCGAATCCCGGACAGTTCCCGCTGCTGTGAACCGGAAATGTACCGGAAATTATGCCACTGTCCGCCCTGCGGATGGGAAGGCTTCCGGCGACCCGGTAAGTCAGAAGACCTGCCATATTATCGCTATTCTGAGCTTTCGGGATAAAAGCTAAGAGTAAATTATTGTTCCGATAATTTATTCCGTTATTTCTCCTGCGAGCTTAGGTTTTTCATAAATGTTAAATTAAAAACCTAAACTCATGAGTCGTAAATTTTTACTAACTTCTTTCTGGCTGATTGCCGTATCATCGGTTTTTTCTCAACAACAAAATCTTATAAACACGTATATTGGCAATGGAGGCCAATTTGGGAATCCTGAAGAGAATGTAACGGTAGGTTATTTTAATCAGCAATCTTCAGCTTATCAAGTGTTTGACAGTATCGATACTCAATCGGTGCAGGATATTATACAGGATGAGGCTTATCTTTTTGTCAATGCACAGGATTCGCTTATAGCTTATGATAGGTATACGCATGAGCGCACTGCCGCAATCGCACAGGAAGGATTAAGCCGACTTGCCGTTTATGAGGATTATTTGCTGGTTTCGTTGCAATATCCAGTGACCTCTGAGAGCCTTTTAGTGTATGATAAGCATACACTCGAACTTGAAACAACAATACCACTTTCAGGTGAAGCAGCAGATATTATAGTGAGCTATGATTCAGCCTATGTTGCTATGCCTGGTTCCTGGGGAGCAGAAACCGGTACAATGGCTGTGGTAAACCTGAGCGGGATGTCGCTTGCGCGGGAAATTGATCTTGGCAATGAAGCCCGCGGGATTAAAGAATTGTTTTTACGGAGTGCCAAAATTTACAGCGTAAACACGCATTTCAACGACACAGAATCAAATACGTTTTCAGTAACCACGTATGATATTTTTTCAGGAACAGCCGAAACCGCAGTAGTTGAGGGAGATTATTATGGCTACTACGGTAATTCAGTGATGAGCGACAGCATGCTCTATGTGCCGGTATCATCTTCTGTTGCTTCTTATAATGTCTTTAGCCAGGATATTGACTTTAATTTCCTTGAAACGGTGCCTGCTGCTATGGCTTTTGATAAGCATGCGGGCCGGATTCATCTTACCCACAGCGATTATGCAACATATGGTTATTATGAGATTTATAATCTTAATGGCGACCTGATGGAAGATGATATTGAAGTGGGCATTTCACCTGAAGCTTTAACGCTGGAGTTTGAGGTTGTCAATGAATTCACTACGGATGATTTGGTGTTTTGGACAGGAGAAGGCGAAAATGAGGCTTTATTAGTAATTGACTGGAATGATGGAGTTGATCCGCAGTCTATGGCATGGGGCTTTCGTTTTGATGGTACTGCCACGGCCGAAACGATGCTGGAGACAGTGGCAGAAGCAGATGCGCACCTTGAAATTTCATTAGCAGGGGGTTTTCTTAATGACATTATTTACGATTCACCGGAAACAAACCATGAGGGAATTGGCGGTCAGCCTGACTGGTGGAGTACCTGGAGCCGAACAGACACAACACTGTGGGAAATGAATATGGGGATTTCTCAGGAGCTCAACGACGGAGACCGCTTTGGATGCTCTTATGGTTTCGAGCCAGAGGCAACACCTCCTGATGTGCCCGAAGCAGCGCCTTATCTGCCTACCAATATTGAAGCGGAAACAACACAGCAAAATCAGGTCTATCTGTCAGGAGAAAGTCTTGTAGTTAAAGCGAATCATCCGGTTCAGCAAGTACAGGTTTTTGATGTCTCCGGCAGACTTGTAAGCCAAAAACAAAATCTGAATTCAACTTCTGCTTTGATTCAGGGTCTTTTGCCAGAGGGCAAGTTTATGATCGTTGTAGTAAAAACCACAGAAGATATGTTTTCAAAAAAGCTAATCAGATAATGCGCATTATCACCGGACTACTCATACTGATTTCGTGGAATGCAGTTATCGCTCAGTATGCTCCGCCTGCGGGCCAGTCTGGTTCTAAGGCGGTAGCTGCCGACAGCAGTATCATTTCAGGCTGGGCAGATTCTGTTATAATTGAGCGAGGCCTTACTCATATTGCCGATTCTGCAAGCGAACCGGCTTCACACGGAGTTCCGCAATCGGCTTTGGAAGCCTCAGATATGCAAGCTGTAAGTCTTGGAGATGGCGGAAAGGCTACATACGTTTTTGATCCGCCTTTATCTGATTCAGAAGGGTATGATGTGGCGGTTTTTGAAAATAGTTTTTCTGATGAATTCCTGGAGCTGGCTTTTGTGGAGATTAGCTCTGACGGAGAGCAGTTTTTCCGGTTCCCATCGGTTTCGCTGACATCTGTTGATGACCAGGTGGGCGCATTTGGAACGCTCAATGCGGAGTTAATCCACAACCTGGCCGGAAAATACCGGGGAGGATTTGGTGTGCCTTTTGATTTTGAAGAGCTGGAGGGTGAGACTGGTCTGGATATTACAGCCGTAACACATGTCAGAATCGTGGATGTTGTGGGCAGTATCAATGAAGAGTATGCGGGTTATGACAGCCAGGGAAACATCATCAACGATCCGTTCCCAACTGCATTTGAAACCGGAGGCTTTGACCTGGATGCCCTTGCAGTGCTTGAGCCTACAGTTGGGATAAAGGAAAATATTGGCAAATCTGTTAAAGTGTATCCCAATCCGTTCAGCCATAAAATATATATTCAAGCTGATAAAAAATTGGTGTATGAACTTTTTGATATCAATGGAAATCGCCTTGAGAAAGGGAAATTGAATTCAGGGGTTACAATCCAGGAATGGAACCATCTGAAAAGCGGGATATATTTCATCAGGTTGATTTCAAATAATCAGGTATATCAGCAAAAAGTGATAAAAAAATGATGCGTTGTAGTCTTTTAATCTTAACAGGAATTTTGAGTGTGTCGTTGCTTTTTGGACAAGGCAGCGATACGATCAAGCTGACTCCTGTGACGATTCAGGCTAAACCTGTCTATTCGCTCAGCGGTTTTAAGCAGACCGATGCAGATACAGCGGCTTTGCGCTCGCTCGATTATTCCTCGTTGGCGGACTTGTTATCGCGGCACACGCCGGTTTTTATAAAATCATACGGACAAGGCAACCTGGCTACAGCATCCTTTCGCGGCACATCGGCCTCGCACACCAAAGTTTTGTGGAACGGAATGGAAATCAATCATCCGATGCTTGGCCAAACTGATTTTTCGCAAATATCTCTGGCTGTGGCCGATAATATTTCTTTGGCTTATGGCAGCGCCGGAATAAGTCAGGGTAACGGTAGCCTGGGAGGAAGCATTTTGATAGAAAGCTCACCGGAGAATATTAAGGGCTTCAGCATGAATGCCCGGCAATCTGTAGCCAGTTTTCAGAACTACCGCTCTGAATTGGTTGTGAAAACCAAACACAAAAACCTGAAGAGCCGTACGGTTTTTTCTGCCCAAACAGCAGAAAATGATTTCCCGTTTAAAAACATCTATAAAGACCGGAACCAGCCTCCTGTTGAGCGAAGGAATCATGCCGGTTATGAGAATACCGCGTTATTACAGGAGCTTTTCTACCAGGGCGCAAAAGGCGCTAAGCTTACGGGGCGCGTATGGTATCAAAATCATTACCGGGAAATTGCCCCGCCTTTGGGGGTTGAGCACGTCACTAGCGGTGAAGAGCAAAGCAGCGAGGCATGGCGTGCTATGGTTGACTGGAAAAAGAGGTTTGATCAGTTCGAAATATCCGCGAAAAGCGGTTATGTATTCGATCAACTGCAATACCGGAATCCGCTGGCTTCTGTAAATTCAAAAAACCGTGCATACCGCTTTATCCAACAGGGAAAAGTGAAAACAGAAATAGGCGAAGACTTTTCATGGAAGGGCTCTTTGAGCTATGAGCGTGTCGAAGTATCATCAAACAATTATGATATTTGGCCAACGCGTCAGGATTTCACAGCTTTTTCGGGACTTCACTGGCATCCGGATGATATTTTGGCTGTGCAGCTTATGCTGCGGCAGAAAAATGTGGATGGAACATGGATTCCGCTGATTCCTTCAGCAGGTTTTGAACTAAAGCCTTTTTCTGATCACCAATTACGCGTTACCGGAAACCTTTCACGCAATTACCGTCTTCCGTCTCTCAATGACTTATACTGGGAGCCGGGCGGAGACCCTCAGTTGAATCCTGAAAAAGGATTTTCGATGGAATCCGGGCTTCATTTCACAACGCAAAAAAGCAGGAAATGGCAAGCCAACGTTTCGCTAACAGCCTATCGCAGCGATATCAGCAACTGGATATCATGGCAACCCGACAGCATCATGAGTTACTGGACACCCCAAAACATCTCACAGGTGTTATCGAAAGGTCTGGAGTTGAATTATGCTTTTCTCAAAACATTTAACGTTTTTAAAGCCGGTTTTGAGCAAACCTATGCCTTTACTTCAGCACAATATACGGATAAAAAGTATGAAAATGATGCTGCGCTCAAAAAACAACTGGCCTATGTGCCACAGCATCAGGTGCAGAGCTCTTTGAAAATGCATTTCACTAATCTTTCTGTGCTCTTTTATCACAGATATACCGGAAAACGATATACAACGTCAGACAACACTTCATACATGCCCGGGTTTTCTGTTGTTGACCTGGCGGTCAGCAAAAAAATAAAGGTGAATAAAAAATGGCAAGGCAGCATCATGGCACGCGTTAACAACCTGACCGATAAAGACTATCAATTGGTAGCGTGGTATCCGATGCCGGGCAGAAATTTTCAGATTACAATGCAACTTAAATTTGACAAACCATGAAGCATGCGATAATATTTTTTGTGATGATTCTGATCTTTTCTTCATGTGAAGAGGATGAATTCGGTGAAGTGGTTCAGCAGGATGATTTTTTATTTAGCCAAAATGGCGTGTTTATCATCAATGAAGGAAACTTTTCGCATAGCAACGGCTCTGTTTCTTTTTACTCTTTTGATTCAGCCAAAGTGTATAATCATGCTTTTTTAAACCGCAATGAGAGACCACCCGGCGATGTGCCCAATCATATGGCCATAAAAGATACGCTGGCGTTGCTTACGGTGAATAACTCTGCTAAAGTGGAAATTGTCAGCGCACAAACACTTGCAGGCAAGGCATCCGTTTCTTTAGGAAGTTCACCACGCGAAGCGGTTTTTATTGATGATCAAACAGCAGTGATAAGCGATCTCTACAGCGATTCATTGACCTTAGTAGATATAGAAAGTCGCAGCGTTGCACGAAAAATTGGAATCGGAAGATCATCAGAATCAATGGTGATGGCCTCGGGAAAGCTGTTTGTAGCGAATTGGTCGATGTTAAATCATCCCGGTAAGGAAAACAACCAAATTATGGTAGTTGATGTTGAAGCAGGTCAGGTTGTTGATTCTATTACAGTTACGAAAGAACCAAACAGCATGATTCGCGATAAACCGGGTAAACTGTGGGTGCTGAGCAGCGGTGGTTTCGAAAATGAAGAGTATCCTGCGCTTACGCGGATAAACCCGGAAAATAATGAAGTGGAAAAAGTTTTTTCCTTTCCTGATAAAGAAACAAACCCTGTAAACCTGACTGCCAATATTACAGGAGATACAGTCTACTGGCTGAATCGCGGAGTATATTCAATGGATATAACCGGAGAAACATTGCCTGAGCATCCGGATGTTGAAGAAGGAGACGGAAATTTTTATTCCCTGGCGATATCAGATCATCGAATTTTGGTTTCCGATGCAATAGATTTTCAGCAACGCGGCGAAATAAGCGTATACACAAAGAGTTTTGAGTTCGATACTGTTCACAGGGCAGGGATTATTCCGGGCTTTATGGTGCCGGTTAAACCTTAGGGCGTTATATTTGTTAACTCCCTCGTAAATCAGAAAACAATAAATAATTTTAATATCATGGGAAAAACAACAAAAACTGGATTAGCCTGGAAAGGCGAAATGTCATTTGAAGCTGAAGTGAACGGTCATAATTTTATGATTGATGCCGATGAAGCCGTCGGCGGAAAAGATCGGGGACCGCGTCCCAAGCCTTTGCTGCTGGCTTCGCTGGCCGGATGTACAGCAATGGATGTCATTTCCATCCTGAAAAAGATGCGGGTTATACCCGATGAGTTTAACGTGGATGTAGAAGCCAACAACACCGAAGAGCATCCCAAGCATTACGATGCCTTTACCATTTACTACAAGTTCAAAGGCAAAGACCTGCCCAAAGACAAAATCGAAAAAGCCGTAAGCCTTTCGCAGGAAAGATACTGCGGAGTGTCATACATGCTCGGAAAAGCCGCCGAACTGAAGCATGAAATCATTATTGAGGAATAAGTGAATTCAGTTTGATAAGTTCCTAAGTTGTTAGGTTTGTTGGTTGATAAGTTTGTAAGTTAACAGGTTTCTACGTTTTTAAGTTAATGTATTAAAAATCTCTATAGAAGCATAAGAGCTTAACATTCTTTAAGTATCGATAAGTAAACTACATGAACAGCTCATTTATTAAAATAGTGAGTCCAACTTA